>NZ_JAVRMB020000440.1:0-6900 GCF_031844845.1 Endozoicomonas sp. | reverse complement strand
TCAATGGAAAGGTCCGAGAACAGGTTATCTTCAACAAAGCGAATGGCGGACTGAACTCTTGGGTCTGTGCGATGATAGCCCTCAGATTCCATGATCTGATGACAGCGCAACAGCAGGTGTTCCACACAGGTTGCCCTTAACTTCTGTAGGGTCTTTATCCCAACCCTGCTGCGCCAAAAACCCGATGACAGCGGTAATTTGTGTCAGTTTTTTCTGCGAGTGTGTTCTTATGTGATGAATACCAGAAGCTATTTCTGGCCAGTTAAGCATATCCTTTATAACGCCCTCATCCTGAAACATAACCCAGGAATAAAGCCATTGGTCACAGTCTTCTGCCCGGCGAACCTCCAGGTAGGCGGTTGGACTGAATAGCAGAATATCACCCGGTTGAGTTTGCAGTGTGGTTCTGACGCAGTTGTAATAACCGGCGCCTTTCAGGGTAACGTGAATAGTCCAGCCCGCTTTAGTCTGGGGACGAAGAATCGAGTGGTCAGTCCATGACTCTTTTACGCACAACGCTCGAGCGGCAACGTTCAGGTATTTGAAGAACTGCTGATCCGATTCAACAGAGTCGAACAGTTAACGGAGGAAGCGGTTGGCATCTTTATCGGTCAGCTCTGCAGTTGCTGACATGACCTCATTCCAGTCATTGAGCATTGAATCATACTGCATGGCTGAAACCAGGTGCTCAAAATCTGAATCCAGGGGGGTGTCTCTGGCAGATTCACCGACAGGTAGAGACTCATGGCCAGTAAAAAGATAGATAAAGCTGCTTTTTACCTGTTGAAGATCAATCTGGCCATCGAAGTATCGGTAGATATTTCTGGCGGCTTTGGCCAGTTGTGTTTCCATGGGGCAACGTCCTGATACTTTTGGAAAAGAGTATAACTGTCGTCTTCTTTAACCGGGGCAGAGTGTTGTCTGGGCGATGCATTCTATACATCATTGTCAGTTCAGCGAAACCGTGGCAGGGCTTTCTTTTTGCACAGTGTCAACCAAAACAGGAAAGCCATAGGTTTTATCCACAAGCCGGTTGCGCAAGAGCGATATGTTTTGACTGAGCAGGGGCGGAGTGGCTCAGTGAGCTGTGAGTTGGGGAAGGGTTGTGGATTTTGCCAGGTGCAAAATTTGAGGGCGGGTCTGCTCTGTTGAGTCATCAATTCAAGAATCAAGACCCGCCATCGGTTCCTGATATGACAACGCCCGGGCTGTTTTATCCGGGCATCGTAGTTACTGAACGTTTTCGCCAAGCGCTGCCAGTATCTTGTCTCTGTAGCTGTCCAGATTATCCAGATTATTAGCAAGATCAACCTGATCCGACGAGCAATTCCGAATCAGCTCCAGTGCAGCGACCACAGCCACACGCTTTTTCTGAGTATCATTCAAACTTTCAATATCCTGTTGATCATTTATTGCCGAAGGGAAACCGGCACCCAAAATATCACTGAACTTAATATCATCAAATTTCAAACCAGACATGACATCAATCTCTATCACATGTGTCGGAGAGGATTCTGCTGTTCGAGAATTATCAATTATAGAAGCACTTCAGGGTCTATGCACCTGACAGCGGGAACTGCCAGTCCGTATTCAGGATGGAAGCGGGAGGGTGGTGTAATTAGCGGAAGGCTTTATCAAACAGCCCCGCATTGTGATCAGACATTAGCCTGATCACACTGACAACTCATAAGGCCATGGGTCTTGGAAGCCAGTCAGGAATATCCGGTGGGCATCAATACCGCCTGATGAAGAAACACAGTTAAAGCCGTTCTCTAAACTGGTGCCCGCACATTCATGCTCACCAATGCGGTATTCTTCATAGCTATTCCACCAGGGTAAACAACTTTCGAGCCCGGAGCGCAAGCCCATTGGATACTTCATCCATAATCGGTTCGATCTCACTCTGGTATGCCGACAGATAACGCTTGTCACTGTCACTGACAGACTGCCCCAAAACCTCCTCAATCTCATCAGGCGAAAGCTCTGAATCACCGATACCTTTAATGCTATCTACCAGATTTTTAATGATACTTACAAACTGGTCAGGATCGAATGGCTCAACTGGTTCCACCGGCGGCTTGCGAACCAGAGGGACTACATTATTCTTCTTTTTGTCCATTTCCTTCTCCGGTGTCAGAGACACCTCAGTTTCATCATTATGGCCAGATTCATCAATGTCATTAGTGGAGTCGAAAGTGTCAGTCGTCGTTTACCTTAAACACACGACGATCACCAAATTCAAATCGACTCCGACTAATACGTTCTGATTCGTCATCATGGAAATCCACCACTAAAAGATGAGTAGTACCCAGATGATTCAACTCCCGGCCAACGACAATACCCAGCTCTTTATTACCTGACTTTTTATCTGAGCTACCAACAACTGTACCGTCAGGGTTGAGGTTATAGTCAACGATAACCTGATCACCGGTAACCAGGTTGTCATAATCATAGAGTTCAGCCATTTATTTCTCCTGCTCAGCTATCCACCTACCTATAAAACATCAACACCTGACACACAAGCAAGATTCTCTTTGGTCAGAGAATCAGGCTGACACCTGTTTTACAGATCAGTACACCGCTTTCTCAATTCCCCCTGTCGTAAAGACACGACTACCGTCTTTAATCGTATAATCGTACAATGACGTCCTTCCTAAAAAACTATCCTGAGCTACCTGGGCCCACGCTCCCCACTGTCAATAAAAGGCCGTGGTCTAACCTACGGGCGGTAGCGTACCCGCCGGAATAAACTGGGAACCCCCCATGCTCCTGGACAACAAACAAAATGGAAAAGTTGGTGAGGCGCTTCGCCGACATCTTAACAAAGGGTCAAAGCTGTCTGTAATTTCAGGGCTATTCTCTATCTATGGCTTTGAGTCCCTGAAAAAAGAATTAACTGGCGTCGATGAAATACGGCTTCTGTTGTCCAAATCACTGAAATCGGAAATCCCTCTCAATAACCCATTTGCTGAGTTGACCGGTGACAGCTTTGAACACCGGCTCAGAAATCAGCTCAGCCAGATGCAGATCGCCAAAGAGTGCGCCCAATGGATTGAGCATAAAGTCGAAGTGCGCTCCACCAGCATGGCCAACCAGAATCTTTTCCATATCAGCAAAGCAGACAATAGCGACACTGCTATTCAGGGTAGCTCTCACTTCACCAGTACGGGGCTGGGCTTCAGTGAGTCTGACCAGTTCGATATGAACATGTGCCTCACGGATAGCACCGCCACCCAGGGTATGCTGGAGTGGTTTAATGCGATCTGGGATAGCCCGTCAGCCAGCGATGCCAAACAACTTCTGCTGGATCAGCTCAACCAACTGACCCAGGATAAATCTCCCCAGTTCATCTACTTCCTGACCCTTTATCATCTGTTTAAAGACTTTCTGGAAGAGATTGATGAAGACAGCATCATCAAAAGCAAAACGGGTTTTAAAGATACGCGGGTCTGGAACAAACTGTATAAGTTCCAGAAAGACGGTGTGCCTGGAGCCATTGATAAGCTGGAACGCTATAACGGTTGCATCATAGCTGACAGCGTCGGTTTGGGAAAAACCTTCACTGCTCTGGCCGTCATTAAATACTACGAACTTCGCAATGATCGGGTACTGGTTCTTGCCCCAAAAAAGCTGAGAGAAAACTGGACCGTTTATACAGTAAACGACAAGCGTAATTTATTAGTAGCAGATCGGTTCAACTACGATGTACTCAACCACACAGACCTTACACGCACCACGGGCAAGTCTGGTGAAATCAACCTGGAAACCATCAACTGGGGCAACTATGACCTGATCGTCGTCGATGAGTCCCATAACTTCCGAAACAGCAGCACCGCCAAAGAGGGGCATACCCGTTACTCCCGGCTGATGGATGACATTATACGTTCCGGTGTAAAAACCAAAGTGCTGATGCTCTCGGCAACGCCGGTCAATAACCGGATGAATGACCTGAAAAATCAGGTCGCCTTCATCACTGAAGGGCAAGACACCGCCTTTGAAGCACAGGGCATATCCAGCATTGAAATTACCCTGAAAAAAGCTCAAACCCAGTTTAACCAATGGCTAAAGCTGGACGCAGAGCAGCGCAGCACCCAATCCCTGCTGGAGGGCATGAATTTCGACTATTTCAAACTGCTGGATCTGCTCACCATCGCTCGCTCCCGCAAGCATATTGAAAAGTATTATGACATCGCAGAAATCGGAGCCTTCCCGGAACGCCTGAAGCCCATCAATATCAAAGAAGACATTGATCCAGCGACCAGTTCCCACCGCTCAAAGACATCAACCGGATCATTCGTCGCTTAAACCTCAGTGCCTACGCTCCCCTCAAATATGTGCGAATGGAGAAGCGGGCAGAATATAACCGCAAATACGATGTTCAGGTCAGTAAAGGCTCTGTGTTCAAAATGGTGGACCGTGAGCAAAGCCTGATCCACCTGATGCGGGTTAACCTGCTAAAACGGATGGAAAGCTCCATTCACTCTTTCGCACTGACCCTGGAAAAACTGCTGGGGTCGGTAGACTTGCTTCTGTCCAGGCTGGACAACCATTCCAGCGATGATATTGAAGAGCTCAGCATCAATGATATCGAAGTAGACTCCCCGGAATTTGCTGCCTATCTCATTGGCAAAAAGGTCAAAATTCTGATCAAGGATATCGACCATATCCTCTGGCGACAGGATCTGGAAGAAGACCGCACTCGCCTGCAACAACTATTAACGGAAGCCCAGGCCATTAATGCCAGCCGTGATGCCAAGCTGCATCGCCTGCAGGCAATCATTGAGAAAAAATGTCAGCAGCCTCTGAATCCGGGGAATAAAAAGGTTCTTATCTTTACGGCCTTTGCGGATACGGCACAATACCTTTATCAACATATTGCCCTCTGGGCCAAACAACAGCTTGGACTGCACTCGGCACTGGTCACCGGTGCAGGCAGTAACAAAAGCACGCTCGCTGGTGTAACCAGTAACCTGAACAACCTGCTGACTGCCTTCTCGCCCGTCTCCAAAGAGCGCAGTAAAGTAGACGACAGCCTCACCGATGAGATTGATATTCTAATCGCCACCGACTGCATCTCCGAAGGCCAGAACCTGCAGGATTGCGACTTCCTGATTAACTACGACATTCACTGGAACCCGGTGCGGATTATCCAGCGCTTTGGCCGGGTGGATCGTCTCGGCTCAAAAAACAGCAGGATTCAGCTGGTCAACTTCTGGCCCAATATGGAGTTGGATGAATACATCAATCTGGAAGCCCGGGTCAGTGGTCGTATGGTGCTGCTGGATATATCAGCCACCGGTGAAGAAAACGTCATTGAGCAGGACAGCGGTAAACAGATGAATGATCTGGAGTATCGCCGCAAGCAGCTGCAGGAGTTACAAGACAATGTCGTGGATCTGGAAGACATTTCCGGCAGTGTCTCCATCACTGACCTGACCCTGAATGATTTCCGAATGGATTTGTCCGGCTTTATGAAAGAGCATCTGGGCGATCTGGAATCCACCTACACCGGGTTATTTGCCGCCAGTGCCATTAATCCCACTTTTAACCATCAAACCGGTGACCGCTCCATTGAATCGGGAGTTCTCTTCTGTTTAAAGCAATTAACCGCTCACGAACAGCAGTCGTCGGATGGCTACGCTCTGGCAAAGAAAGTAGCTGCAGGATGGTGAATGAGCAGTTGATCAAACGATAAGGTTTCTTGCAGGTAGTCAGCTGCAGGGCTGACAAAACCACAGGCAGCGGGGCTTTGATAGAAGGAGTATTTTCTGGAATCCGTTTTGGGATTTAGTGGAATAGGCTTCATTGCCGCACCATTAAGATTACTGTTTATTAATACAGTGTATTCAATGTTCCGGCAGTGCGTGTCAACGATTGACTGAGAAGGGAATGTTGGAAATATGGACTCCCCTCAGGCTTATTTCATATTGGAAGAGACTGGTTAACCCTCGTGCAGCGTGCTTGCATTCGTGTCGGAGGCTGTTGAAATCGCTGCTTGATAATACCGGTTCTCAATCCACTCCAGGGCTTTCTGAAAAGCCAGGTTGCCATAGGTTGAACAGCTGAAGCGTCGGGTTACAACCGTGGGTTCACAGCTCTGCCTTTTCTGACGGATATGTGCCAGCCAACCGGTCTGTCCATCTTTAAGGGTGTATCTTTCGACTCTCATCATAATCGGTGATCTCCCTTTTTATGGTAATCAATGTCAGGTTTTCGCTCGGCTTCCTGAAGGCGCGCAATTATTCACTAGATGCGATCTGAAAACATTGATACGTATCAATAGTTATTATTCGTGCGGAGATTAACCGGTTTTGTCTGGGTGAGGCGTTGCAGGATTCATTTATCGAACATTTCAAGCTGCAGACGGTGCCCGGCAGTGAGCTGATCTTTATCTCCCTGGGGTGATGGCTGGTCTTTTACAGCTGGTGGATATGAACTACCAGAGCCTGAGTCTCTTCATTAAACATCTCAAACTCATCGTCAGTGATAAGGCCATAATTTTTCCACGCAAGTACCATCAGGGTGGCTTTACTTCGGGTCAGGCCATCGAAAAGTTCCCTCATTGCCTTGTTCCGGTCATGCACCAGATCATAAAGCTCCTGATAGGCCTCATGGTAATCACATTCATCGTCTTCCGTTAATGCATGAACATCTTGAAAGACCTGCTGGCAATACCGTTGCAGTAAAATCGGGTGGAGTTTTTTGACGACTTTCCAGTCACGTTCCGGGATCGTGTGCATGTTGGTGTTCTTATTAATAGTGGGTTAATGAATGCGATCAGAGTGACAGAGTATTGTACACCCTAAGGTTTCAGTCCATCTGTCCATGAATGCAGTGATTGCCCTTGGTATACGGAAGCGTCGTGACCAGCTGAAGTAGGGCTGTCTCTTATACACATCT
>NZ_JAVRMB020000439.1:0-8663 GCF_031844845.1 Endozoicomonas sp. | reverse complement strand
CTGGAATCCACATCACCAGATTATCATCGCCTTCGGCTCCCGGGGTTGGGATAATCTGAAACTGAACACCGCCCAGTTCAAACTCATAGCTACTCCCATCCTCCACCACGATATCCCCATTAATGCCACCATAGGCAAACATGGAGTCATCTTCCGGTGGCTGCTCAGGCATAAAGGTATAAAGTGTACGGTTCCGATCCCAGAAATACGGTTCCAGATCTTTCAGGTAACGCTGACCTTCCGAGAACCGTTCATGCACGATGATTTTTGCATCGGGGTATTCTGCCTGCCAGTATCTCAGGCCACCCACATGATCGCCATGGGAGTGTGAGAGCACGATATAGGCAATATCCCCACCCGCAGCTTCCTGCAGAAGTCGCTTATGTTTTGCCGCCTGAGTGGCCAGGCCCGTATCAAACAGCACATTACCTTCTGATGTTTTCACCAGGAAGGTATTAGCAACACCGCTTGCCCTGAAGATATTATTCTGGAATTGATCAACGTTCACAGGAATGGAGTGCAGGCCGTTCACCGTTTTTACTTTCAGGTTCGGATCATGCTTCGATTGCGATGCAATAAACTGATCTGCCAGGCCACCCACTACTTCAGCCTTGCGTTCCTTGATCATTCTGCCCGTGTCGGTTCCACTGATTCCCAAACCGACACCAACCCCAATAAGTGCTGATAACGTGGCAGTGAACAAAAACTTTGTACTGCTTTTTTTCATACCTTCATGCCCCCGGGCTAAGAGCTATTCTCTTTATTGTTATTTTGCCAGGGAGTCACTATTCCCCCTGAGTTCAACCAGATTTAAACATAAACATTTCCATCAGGCTTACCAGCCGATCTTTCTGGTGTATTTTTTTCTCCAAACGGATCGGATAGCACATGAAAAGCAATAAATCGTTCAAATCACATACAAAAAATACAGCTTTGGATTTGTCCCTAAATAATTTGCCTATTTTCGCCGCCCGCTGCCCGCCACCCGAAAAAGATAAGACGCATGCTTTTACGTTTTATCCGTTATTTCTGCACTTAGGAATTGTCCTGAAATAAGATCCAAATTTTACTGAAACTTGTAAAAGGCCGTTGCCTGCTACCCGCAAAAGCACAAGCGGCTCTGGCTTTTTCGGATAGCGGGCAGCGGGCAGCGGGCAGCGGGCAGCGGGCAGCGGGCAGCGGGCAGCGGGCAGCGGGCAGCGGGCAGCGGGCAGCGGGCAGCGGATAGTGTTCGTTGAAATGGCTAAGTTATTTAAGGACGGTCCTTACTTATCAACAAAAGCTCTTTCAATAACATAGTCAGCCACATCACCGGTATGAGCGGATGCAATGAAACCCAGACTATCCAGAATTTCACAGGTGTCGTTCAGCATGGCCTGACTGCCACAGATCATGGCCTTGTCGGTTTTTGGATTCAGGGGAGGAAGATCAAGGTCGCTGCAAAGCTGACCCGAGGTTATCAAGTCAGTCAGACGTCCGGTGTTCCTGAATAACTCACGGGTCACCGTTGGGTAATAAACCAGCTTCTGGCGGATTTCCTCACCCAGGTATTCATGCTGTGGCAAGTCATCTAACAGATAGTCATGGTAAGCCAGCTCACTGACATAACGGACACCATGGACAAGGATAACCTTTTCAAACCGCTCATAGGTTTCAGGATCCTTGATAATGCTCATAAATGGGGCAAGCCCCGTTCCCGTGGCGAACAGAAACAGGTTCTGGGCGGGTTCCAAATCCCCGACCACTAAGGTTCCTACCGGTTTACGGCTGACCAGCACCGAATCGCCAGGCTGCAAATGCTGAAGTCTGGAGGTAAGAGGACCATCAGACACCTTGATACTGAGAAACTCAAGATGCTCTTCATAGTTGGCACTGGCAATGCTATATGCCCGCATCAAGGGTTTGTCACCTACTTCAAGCCCGAGCATGACAAAATGGCCATTGTGGAACCGGAGTGAAGTGTCACGGGTTGTGGTGAAGCTGAACAGAGTCTCGTTCCAGTGCTTCACGGTTAACACAGTTTCTTGATTAAATGCTGACATACTCTGCTTCTTGTTCGTTGTTTACTTTCCTACCCGGGCTTTTTTCAGAATCCCTATCCGATTGATGAGCCATATCCTTTTTATCAGCTGTCTCAAAAGCCAAGGGTAACTTTAGCAAAGTACGGGCAAAGATGCTGGCCTCATAAGGACTTTCTCCAACAATGGCAAACCGGCTGGTTTTTTCAAGCAGCTTTTTCAGCACTATACGAATTTCCATTCGGGCCAGTTCCCGGCCAACACAGGCATGCACACCAAACCCAAAAGTCAGGTGTTTCTTAACATTGCGCCGATTCATATCAAACACTTCCGGGTTATCCCAGAATCGCTCATCCCTATTACCGGATGCCCACATCAGAAAGACCTGGGCTCCCGCCGGAATGGTCACTCCGTGCATTTCAACCTCGCGGGTGGTTACCCGGAAGTGCCCCTGAAATGCGGACTCCATGCGAAAGACCTCTTCAATAAACAAGGGGATCTTCTCCGGTTCAGCCCTGAGCGCCTTCTCCAGCTCCGGCTCTCTGGCCAATACTCTTACCGCACTGCCCATGGAACTGGCTGAAGAGTCACTGCCAGCAATCAGCATCTGCAGAATAATGGCGATTGCTCTCTGGTCATTGATAATGTTATCCGGGTCAGCACTGTTTTTAATCAGAGTCCCGGTAAAATTGGCGGGCGGATTCTTTTTGGCTTTCAGGTAATGCTTCCAGAGATAGCGGGTAAAGCCTGCACTACTAACGCCAATCTCTATCAATTCAACGCGACTGGCGGTTCCACTAAGTGAACGTATGCCCTGCATGCACCAGTATTTAATCTGCTCAAAGTCCTCTTCAGGCAGACCCAGCAAGCGGATAATCAACCGCATGGGCAGACGCCATGCAAAGTCCTGAACAAACTCTACCTTTCCCTTTGGCAGGAACTCATCCATCATTTCATCACAGAGTTCTTCCACCTCTTTTTCCAGTTTTTTCCAGTTTTTTCACAACGTGAACATTAAAGCCACTGTGGCCAACTTTACGCTCCTCTTTATGAATGGGTGGATCCTGTAGCGCCATGACATCGACGGGAACCACGCCAAGTTCACCAAGTCGCTCTGCCAGAGACTTGCCTTTTTCATCCGGATGACGGGCGCGCCCTCTGACCAGAATTTCCATCATTTTTGAAGAAAAGACGGCGGTATCCTTGCTGACTTCCTGAATATCCTCATACCGGGAGATGCAGTAAAACTCCTTTCCGGGCATTTTATAAACCGGATAGTCATCTCTGAGCATTCGATAATAATCAAACGGTTTGGTGAAATTGCTCTGGCTCAGAGGCTGGAACTCTTCCGGTGTTTTCGGGTTCAGGACAGGCAGAACTTCACGTTTACTTTCCTGACCTTTCTGTTTGCAGTGAGCCGGGCTGGATCACCCTCTTTGGCCAAATCCAGTTAAAACCAGGCGCCCTGGCTGTAATGAATGAGTGCCTTATGACACTGGAAGAAGCAGGATTTTCAATAGAAACTGCTATTCAAAGCTTCTTTATTCTTTTTCAAAACCTGTTGGGGGCTGTTTGCCTGAATACCGCCTTTAAAAAAAGCAGCGGTCAGGGGATTGCCACTGATATGGAGAATCTTCAGCCATTCGAAAATGTGAAGAAAAACCTTCCACGGCTGAATGAGATTGATCACAGATATCTTTTAAGAAGAAGTATGAAATTACTGGTAAGGGAACTTAAAGAACAAATCTGCCCATCAGAAATGTAAAAGTACACCACACTCATCTCTGGAAACTATTTATAGAGATGAGTGTGGCATTTCACACCAACTTAGGAATAGTCCCTGAATAATTTCCACATTTCGGCGTCTCCAAACTCCGTTCGTCCTGAGCCTGTCGAAGGCCGTAAACTCTGAGCCATGATAGATCGTGCCAAGCACCCTTCGACTCCGCTCAGGGTGAACGGAGAATGAGTTAAAAATGTCGACGTTATTTCAGGACAGTTCCTTAGGAGCTGTCCCGAAATAACTTCATCTTTCACCACAGTACCCGAGGGCATCAAAGGCACGGAGGAAGAAAGAAAGCCTTTTCTCTGTGTCCTCCGTGCCTCTGTGGTGAGCAAAATAGGGAAATTATTAACGGACTATTCCTTACTGACCCAGTATCAAACCACTGGCAGGAACACCGGTACCCACAGAAACCAGCACATTATGACCTGGTCAACCGCTTCATCCAGCATATCGAGGACATAAGGCTGGTCTTCAGTTCTTTGTACAGAGCCGGGAGCGGGTGTTTCGGTAACCCCTTTCATGGTCCAGGCCTGAATCATGGAGGGCGGTGCAATAATCTATCCCTGCTCAGACTGCTGCGCATATTCCGGGTTAGTGTACATGGGGTTCTCATCCCCCATGGCCTGACACCAGTGCCGAATCATGGGGAGGTTGACTGAATCCCAGCTGCGCTGAGGCCCTACTTCGACACCAATAATGGTCACCATTCGAGCGTCCAGTTCTTTATTGTTATCTTGTTGACTCATTACTTTTACCCTGACCAACCGATTTGAACCGAATCTTTATGCCGAAACAGCCATGAGCTGTAAAAAAACCGGATCACTGATAGGTTCCATTCTACGCAGCCAACAACAGCTCTCAATTACCAAAACTGGCCATTGTCGGCTATCAATATGCGGCCTTTGAGAGGCGGTTGTGGTGATTTTGTTTATATGCGCTATTGAAAGAGTGAAAGAGTGAAAGAGTGAAAGAGTATTGCTGCGATGTGAAAGCTTCCCGGAACAGTCTTTACTATATCGGTCATGAATAATCAATAAATTAAAATAAAGAAAAAAATGCCCAGGATGGACTAGAATTCCTGCGAGGATTTAGTGGTACTAACAACAGAATCCACCTTTACCCTTAAGTACAATACAATCAAAATTTGGCTCTTCAGAGAATTATGCTTACTTCTTTAACAACTCTCAATCACGATAAAACCTCGCCCGCTCAGCGGACTGAAACTGAAGGAGGGGCACACAATTGTACTTACCTTGGACATACTCTATCGAAGATAGATAGAGAAAAGCTTGAAGCTATTTGCCTCCAGCTCATCGTTGAAGGAGAAAAATATCTGAAAAGCGTGAAGCCATCCGATAAGGAAAGATCATCGATTACCACGCTTAATGATAGATACTGTAAAGCAGTAAAAGACAACACTGAAAGTCATTTTGAGGTTAGTGCTGATGACTTGGCCGTTATTAGTAAATTTGATCCTGAAAACTTACCTGCTTTTGAAGAAACGCCTCAACACAAGCTTGGAACTGCCTCAGGACTCAACAATGAAAGAGCAGAGTTCAGGGAAAACACCCCCAGCCAACCTGACGAGAGTCACTCTACATCTCAAAATCCAGATCTGAATTCTACAGCTGGAGGTAGAGCACTTACACGAGAACAAAGTAGAGAGGATATCGCCGACCAAAAGCCGTGCCGTCAATTTACGACCTCTCAATCAGAAGGTGCGGGCTGCACGCCCCAAACGGCCATTCAGGAAGTAGCCGCTGAACAGCCAGAAAACCTGACAGTCAAGGAACAAATTGATTCACTCACTCGCCTTAAAGGCTACCTAATAGGCGATTTTCTTGACAAATGCTCGATTGAGCAGAGAAAAGCGCTTTCACGGGAACAGGAAACTCCATCCCTCTGCTGGCCAGCTTTAAATATAAGACTCCTTGCAGATGCCAACAAAAAACACATTGATGAAAAAGTGGGAGACATGTTCAGACTTAATAATAAGTCAAAAATAGTGCAGGACACACTTACTCAATTTGAAGAAAAAATAGTACCTGATGAGTTACTTAAAAATCCAATAGCATGTGCATCCTTACTCTGTAACCTGCTCAGACTGAAAGAGTTTTTAACGCAAGAAGATTGCACAAGATTAATCTCTGAACGTTTTTCCACAACCCAGACAAGTGAAATGCGGCATAATTTGAGCACAGTGTTCAATCAGGCAAAGGGATTAATAGCTACATATAATGAAAGAGATCTATTTATTGTCTGTATGAGAGCAATGAAACATGCTTACGATGCGGCTCCAATCGAGAGAATGTCAAATACGGATCCTAACCCCCGAGTCGCCAAACGAGATTTGATAAAAATATTTGCAGAAAGTACGTTCGGAGGTAAAACACTTAATCCAAATAAGCCAAACGCACCTGCTACTGATCTAAACGCACCTACTACTGATCTAAAAGAACAGATTCATAATGAGTTATTCTATTCCAAGTCTCTTCTGCTGGCACTTTTTGAGTTATAGAAGAAAAAAGGCCCTGATTTAGAAAGCGTCATTACTGTACTGGGGATTGCCAGCCTGAAACCGAGTATTATTTGAACAACTTGAATTCATCAAGCAGGCCGTACAGCTATCCGGTTCATAAGGTTATTTACCCCTTACTCAATAACCGCCGGATTAGGCATGGCCGGTCCACCCAGAAATGCCCTGTGAGAAGGTGGCTGTTTACCATCCACATCCTGGACAGCCAACTCCGCGGCAAGCTCTGCAGCAACCTGGATACGGCCGGTCCTCTCCATAAGACCTTCACTATTCGCCAGGGCAGCGATAACACGGCCGCCAAATTCCGGAGATTCTGCAGTAGCCGCAAGGTCAGCATATTTCTCAGGCTCTGCGTCGAAAACGCGTTGAGTTCTTTCTGTCAGCACCAGGCCTAACCAGAGAGAAATACAGGCTACATTATGAGGTTTCAGATCCACGCCCATATCCGCCGCAAACTTATCAACAGCCGCCTTGCCACCACCATAAGCAGGACCATGCATATAACAACGGCCACCAAACGACGACGTATGGACAATAAGCCCCTGCTTCTGCTCGGCCATAATCCGTGCGCCATAGTAGCTGGCGACGTAAGTAGAGCGCATGCCAACATCCAGAATATCCAGCAGGGACAGGCTTTTCTCCCAGAAAGGTCCGGTTTGGGTCAATTCATCGGGAACCGCTGTGGCATTATTCACAAGAATATCCAGTCGTCCGGATTCCTTCTGAATACGCTGAAACAGTTGCTCAACCTGTACGTCATCACCGTGATCGCAGACAACAGCAACCCCTTTGCCACCACGCTCATTAATGGCCTCCGCGGTGGCAAAAACCGTTCCGGGAAGAGGAGAATCGCCTTCCTGCCGGCTTCTTCCTGTCACGTAAATAGTTGCTCCACTTTCGGCCAATGCAAGAGCGATACCCTTGCCAACGCCCCGACTTGCACCGGTCACCAGAACAACAGACTCAGGCTTCAACAGCATTTTTATTCTCCTGCACCTGGTTTTTATCATCAGCATCTTCAGCTTTGACAATCCGGGCATCGACCTGGCGCTGAGCAATATGGTTTGCAGAAAGATAACCAAAAGTCATGGCAGGCCCAATGGTTGAGCCTGCACCCGGATAGGTCTGCTTCATAACCGATGCTGACGTATTGCCAATAGCATAAAGCCCGGGAATGGCCTCACCATCTTCCCTTAGTACCTGACCATCGACGTTTGTTACCAGCCCGCCCTTGGTGCCAATATCACCAATATTGATTTTCACCGCGTAGAAAGGGCCTTTTTCCAACGGTCCGAGGCAGGGGTTGGGAGTGACATTAGGGTCACCGTAGTAACGGTCAAACAGAGAATCCCCTTTACCAAACTCAGGATCGCTACCTTCAACCGAGTACTGATTGTATTTGGTGACTGTCTCCTGCAAACCCTCAACATCGACACCAATATTTTCCGCCAACTCCTTCAACGTTGCTGCTTTCTGGTAGTAGTCTTTATAACGACGGGATACCGCCTTATCAGGCACTGCATAGCCAGGCAGCAAAGCGCCGCAGGGATATTTATGACGGAACTGTGCGTCAAAGACAAACCAGCACGGCACCGACTCAGTGCCATACATGCCATCCCCAAAGTCATTGTAGGGGGCTGCCTCATTGATAAATCGTTTACCGGCCTTATTCACCAGAATACAGTTAGGCAGGGCACGCTCTACAAACATCGCTCTTGACCGTGTTTCCCCTTCAACATGACTGGTGGGTGCCCACCAGCTATGCTCCATCAATGCCGTTGCAGCACCCAGCTCCTGACCGGCCTGAATCCCATCACCGGTATTGATACCTTCCGGCGCAGCACTCCACAGAGCCTGAGAAGGCTGTGGATGGTACTGCTCCCGCATGGCCTGATTACTTTCAAAGCCACCGGCACCGATAATGACACCTTTACGAGCCTTAACCCGAAGACGCTTGCCATCCCGATTAACAACAATACCAATCACCTGGCCATTTTCTTCTATCAGAGATTCCATGGGACTGTTAAGCCATAGCGATATATTTCGATCCAGCATGGAAGCCCTGAGGGCAGCAATCAGGGCATTACCCAGGGTCAGATAACGATCCCGTTTAGACTTGAAACGCCAGAAAACATCCCCGTAATAGCGCCCCATGATCTTCATATTGGTCAGCAGAAAGCCATTGCCACGACAAAGCAGTACCCGTGCCTCTTTCATGGTCATGGACATTCTGCCCAACATTAATGTGGCTGCGGTGGTTGGCCTGAGGTTTTCAAACTCTGCCCCTAACTTACTGCCACTGAAAGGGAGTGGATCCATGGAA
>NZ_JAVRMB020000438.1:0-14965 GCF_031844845.1 Endozoicomonas sp. | reverse complement strand
CCTCGTTCCCACGCTCTGCGTGGGAATGCATAGCCAACCACAGGAATCGTGTCTGTGGTTGGGTCCTGGCGCTACCACGCAGAGCGTGGGAGCGAGGAGGGTTTTGCGACAACCGCCTTCGCGAGGATGACGGTCGGGGGGGTTGCCCTTTTGCGACACCCTCGAAGGCGGGAATCCATCTCGAGACTGGGAGTCTATCCCGAACAGTGGATCCCCGCCTTCGCGGGGATGACGGTGTATGACCTCGTTCCCATGCTCTGCGTGGGAATGCATACGGAGCTGGCCATGACCTCGTTCCCATGCTCTGCGTGGGAATGCATACGGAGCTGGCCATATGCCGCAGGGCTTGTTGATACTCCGTAGTCTGAATTGCCATGCAAAGGGTGAGAGTAAGGGACAACCTTACTCTGTATTGGTGTATCGGAGTTTCACGCAGGTTGTTTCATTTGTGGAGGGTTCGGTATGCGTTCCCACGGAGGACCTTGGGAACGAGCTTGAGAAGACCGCTACCCGAAAAAGCCGGGCCCGCTTGCGCTTTTTCGGGCATCAGGAGGCGGATAGCGGGTAGCGTTCATTTAATGGAACAAATCCTATGAACAGCCCACAACGGGCCGAGGCCCTGATTCAGAAACTGGTGGCCGGCATTGATGAAATGGTGACGGAGCAGCTCTGTGCGATCATACAGCACCCCCGTTTCAAAGCGCTGGAGTCCCTGTGGCGCGGCCTGCTTTATATGAGGGATGCGGTGCCAGCGGTGGCCCCGGTGCGGGTACGACTTCTGGATATGAGCTGGGCTGAGCTGTCCGATGACCTGAATTTAAGTGCCAGAGTACAGACTACAGTGCTGTTCCGGCTGGTGAACCGGGAGGAACTCAATACTCTGGGTGGACACCCTTTTGGCCTGTTGGTGGTGGACCGGGCCATTACTGCGGATGTCGATGAAGTCAGCGGCCATGATGATCTGTACACCTTGCAGCTGCTGGCGGAACTGGGGCAGGAGTCTCTCTGCCCGGTGGTCATGACGGTGGCCGAGAATTTTCTGGGTACCAGCGATATTGATGTCTGGACCAACCCGGAGCGGGTGCAGCGTATTCTCAACAGTGAGGATTTTTCTGACTGGCGCCGGCTTCGTGGCCTGGGGGTCAGCCGTTTCCTGGGGTTGGTTTTCCCCCGGGTGCTGCTCAGGGCACCCTGGCAGGACTGTTACCACCGGATTATGTTTAATGAGCACCCGGTATACGGCATTGGCAGTGATCATCTATGGGGCAATGGCGCTTTTGCCTTTGCCGGCAATGTGCTGCAGGAGTTTAACCGGATTCGCTGGTTCGGCTTTCTCAGGGTGCCCGGTAAACGGGGCGGGGCGCTGGTGAAAAAACGGACGACGGTGTCGGAGGCAGCGTATCTGCGTCTCACCGACTCTATGGAAGCGTTTTACAGTGAGCAGGGCTTTATCCCCCTGGCCACCGGGTATCTCAGTGGTGAGCTGGCTTTTTTCAGTAACTGCTCGGTGCATCAGCCTGAGTGTGATGGTGATGATTTACGGATTATCAATATGCTGCAGACGACACTGATCGGCTGTCGCTTTGGCCACTATCTGAAAATGCTGATCCGGGAACATATTGGCAGCTACGACAGTGCCATGGCCTGCCAGCGGGCGCTGAACACCTGGCTGCAGGGCTATACCTCCAATGTGGATTATGCCGACGATTCGGTGCTGGCCAGTTATCCCCTGAAAAAATCCAGGGTGACGATCCACGGGGACGAGCGCCTGGGCATCTACCACTGTGAAGTGGAGCTACAGCCCCAGTACCAGTTCGATGTGATGACCACCAGCCTGTTACTGAAGACCGACACCAGTGAGCTTAAGGAGTCCGGATGAGCACCAGCCTGTTGGATTTACTCATGTCGAAGTCACCATCCGGTGACCCGGGGGCGGATCTGCAGGCCTCGGTGGAGGAAAATATAAAATTTCTGCTGGAATCCCGTCAGCCACTGACTGAGGTCTCTACAGATTACCCGGCGTCCTGCAAGTCCCTGCTTCGTTATGGTCTGTCGGTCCATCATCTTGGCCCCAGCTACTTTCAGGCGAACCGGTTATCCCGGGAGATTGAAGAGCTGATCAGTAATTATGAGCCGAGACTGACTGAGGTGGCGGTTGAGATGCTGGCCTTGAATAAGCGCGATAACAGTATCCGTTTCCATATTGAAGGAGTGCTGATGGAGCGGCAGCAGCCTGTTCCCGTGGGGTTTGATTCCGTGCTGAACCTCACCGATGCACGGGTGGATATTATCAATATCGAGGAGAGCCAAATTGTCTGACTCACTGCTGGCCTGGTATGAAAGGGAACTTACCCTGCTCTGGGAAGGTGGGCGACGGTTTTCCGATAAACATCCTCAGCAGGCACGTCACCTGGGCATCAGTGACGACGGTATCGATGATCCCCATGTGGCCCGGGTCATTGAATCCTTTGCCCTGCTTACCGCTCATCTGTCACGACAGGCATCGGAAGAAGCCGTCCGAATCTCTGCCGGGCTGTTACAAATTATGTTTCCCCTGTGCCTGCAACCCCTGCCTTCCGCCAGCATGATCCGGGTGGCACCTTCTATTGAGCAACCAACGGTTACCTCTTTACCGCCGGGTACCCGCTTTCGGGCATATATTGATGATAATCGCTATTGTCAGTTTCACACCACCAGTCATCTGGAGTTATGTCCGTTTGACATTGTGCATAGCCGAATTGAGCAGCGGCCCTTTGCCCGGGATGACATTCAGTACCCGGATCGGACCGATGCTACGCTCAGTCTCGAGATGGTTATGCTGGATGAATCGTTGAGCTTCGCTGATATTGCTGCTGTTGCTGATATAGCAGAGCTGACCATTCACTTTAAAGGAATCGCACGGCTTCAGTCGCTTATGTACGATGTCTTGTGTCGGGAGCTTTGCCAGATCGTGCTGGTGGATGACCGGGGCGTGCAGGAAAAACTACCGCTCAGTGCTTTCTTGCCAGTGGGTTTTAGCGACAGAGACTTTATCTTAACCCACGATAATACCAGTTTTGCTGACTACCAGATGATGGCAGAACTGTTTTCCTGGCCAGAGTTGTTTTTCGGGTTTCGCCTGAAAGGCATTGGCCCGTTGCTCAGGCGTTTCAGCAGTCACCGGCTTACCTTGCTGTTTTGTCTGGAAAGCATCCCGGATGAGTTGGCCCGGGCAGCCAGTCATGTCCAGTTTTTACTGGGCTGTGCGCCGGTCATTAACCTGTTTGACCAGATTGCCGAGCCAGTGGTTGTGGATCACCGGCAACTGGATTATCCCGTGATACCGGACAGTCACAGCCCGAACCAGATGGAAATTCAAACCATCAGGGAAGTGTTTGATATTACCGGCGAACAGTCGGAGGTGTTACCGCCGTTGTATGGTTTGCGGCACCATGATCGGGAACATCACCGGTTCTGGCTGTACCGACCGGTGGATGATGACTCAGAAGCTTTCGGACATCTTGAGGTTATTGTCACTGATATGGATCCCGGGAAAAACCAGGTGATGGTGTTATCACCCCATCTGGTTTGCAGTAATGGTGATCAGGTTCTGGACTTGCCGGGCCAGCCCCGGCTGGAGTGTCTGGACAGTATTGTCCTGAAGCAGGAGGCGAAAATTCTGATGCGCCCCACGGCGCCGGCAAAGCGGGTCAGAGACCAGAAAACCTGGTTGAATCTGCTGGTTCATCTGAGCGACAACATGGTGTCGGTACTGGAAGCCAAAGATCCCGCCAGACAGCTGCGCAACCTGATGTCCCTGTATGCCATTCGGCGAACCCCGGCCAGTATGGCATGGCTGGAATCCCTGGTATCCATCAGTGCGCGGCCACAGGTCGCTCCTATTCGTATTGACGGTCATCAGTGTTTTACCCAGGGGAGTGAAGTGGTGATAGAGCTGGACCCGGTAAAACTGAAACACACCAGTATCATGATGTTTACCAATCTGCTGGATTTTCTGGCGTCGGGGTTTGCCGGTTTCCATAGTTTTATCCAGGTTGTCGTGCAACTGAAAGGCAGGGAGGAGGAGTACGTTCGATGTATTCGCCGTCATGGTTATCAGATCAATCGCTGATGGATTCGCTGCTACAGGAACCCTGGCGCTGTCAGGCGGCCCAGGCGTTGCGGCTGCTCGGACATGATAACGCAGGGCAGGTGCAGTTTATCAGTGAGCCATCCTGTAGCTATCCCTGTGGTGAGCTTAACCATATGAAACCGACGGACAGCGGTTGGCAACTGGTTTCAACCCAACCTGCCCTGACGGGATTTTATGGAGCATTGCCGTATGTTTATCAGGATATGGAGGCACAGCAGCGACTGACACTGGACGACGACAGTATATTGGGCTTCTTTTCCCTGTTTAATGACCGGATTCTGCAACACACCAATCAGATTCAACTGCGTCCGGTCATGTCGGTTCATTATGAACAGAATATTCATCAGCCACTGACCCAGGGACACCGGCTTCTGGCGGTCTCCGGAATTCCCTGGCCAAAACACATTCCGGTGGACAATCTTGCCCGGTACGCTGCGGTACTGGCCAGAAAAACCACTAACCTGGAATTACTGGGAACGCTCCTGAAGGACTATTTCGCCCTGGATTTTCAACTGCAACCGCCACCGGTGGTGAAAATGCCGTTTGCCAGAGAGTGTCGGACTCAGTTGCATAGCCGTGTGAATCACCGGACACCCTGTGCTGGCCGATTAGGTGAAAACACGCTGCTTGGCAGCAGCTGCTATCTGCTTCATTCCTCAGTGAGTGTGGTGATTTCTGTCAATACTGTTCGGGAATATCAGGCGATCATCAGCGACGCCCGCCTGGCTCCGGCTATTGTGGAAATGTGTGTCTTCTTTTTTGCCAGCATTGTCCGTTTTCGGCTACAGATTAACTGTCCCCGCCACTGTCTTGTTTCCCCTCGATTGTCATCCAGACCGGGAACCAATGTTGCCCGGCTGGGGCGATTGAGCTGCCTGTTGCCGGAATTACATCCGGAGCAGCGGGTGACGGTGGATTTTCCCGGACGACGAAGGAATAAACGTTTCTCCAGGAGAGAGTCCAGAAGAAAGTCAGGAAACGAACCCCAATGAGAATCCCATGCAACAGCTTGAACTGAAAACACTGATTGGTCGTTTATCCCCGGAGCTGCGTCAGGGGCTTGAGGCGGCGGCGGGGCTCTGTGTCAACCGTGGCCATCAAACCGTGGAGGTGGAGCACTGGCTGTTGCAGCTGTTTCGGGAGCCTGGCAATGAGATGAACCGGATCATCCATAGCCAGCAGCTGGCTCGTGAAGTGATTATCGATGACCTGGAACAGCGGTTGAGTCGGCTGGCTGGTGGCTATCAGAGCACTCCGGCCCTGGCACCGGCCACAGTGTCTCTGGTTCAGGATGCCTGGTTACTGGCCTCGGTCAATTTCGAGCAGAATACCATTAGCGTTTACCACCTGATTCTGGCGCTACTGGCAAAAGACAGTTTTACCCTGATGGAAACCCCGTTAACCCGGGAGCTGGAAAAAATTTCCCGGGAAAAACTCAATGCCATGGCCCGGAAACCGGAGGCTGAAGCAAAAGCGGCTGGGTCGGTGAGGGCGGTAGAAAGTGCCCGGACGGCTCTGGATAAATACACCATCAATATGACCGATGAAGCCCGGGCGTTGTTGGGCAGCTCTGGTTCCTTAACAAATGGTCGTTCAACCATTATTGGCCGGGATCATGAAATACGACAGATGATTGATATTCTGTGCCGCCACCGGCAGAACAACCCGATTCTGGTTGGGGATGCCGGGGTGGGTAAAACCGCCGTGGTGGAAGGGTTGGCCCAGCAGGTGGTACTGGGTGATGTCCCGGAAAATATGCAGGGCGTTGAAATTCACAGCCTTGACCTTGGCCTGTTACAGGCCGGGGCGAGTATTAAGGGCGAATTTGAAAACCGCCTCAAGGATGTGATTAACGAAGTCAAACAGTCGGAACATCCCATTGTCGTCTTTATTGATGAGGCCCATACCCTGGTGGGGGCTGGCGGGGCGGAGGGTCAGAATGATGCGGCCAATCTGCTGAAACCGGCCCTGGCCCGGGGAGAGTTTAAAACCATTGCCGCCACCACCTGGTCTGAATACAAGAAGTTTTTTGAAAAGGATGCGGCCCTGACCCGTCGTTTCCAGCCGGTGAAAATTCTTGAGCCTGATGAATACAGTGCTATCCGGATGGCCCGGGGCGTGGCTCGATTGCTGGAGAACCATCACCATGTGCGGATTCATGATGAAGCTGTGGTGGCTGCGGTACAACTGTCCATCCGTTATCTACCGGAACGACAGTTACCGGATAAGGCGATCAGTCTGCTGGATACCACTTGCTCCCGGGTTAGCCTGTCCCGTCATACCACTCCGGGCGAGCTGCAGCGTCTGCGTCAGCACCAACAGGCGCTAACCAGTGAACTGCAGGAACTGAAGCGTGACCAGGTGACCGGTGTGGTGTTGGCTGAACGGATTGCTCTGCTGGAGGAGGAGCTGGCAACGGCGCAGGCCGACGGGGCGGTGCTGGAACAGCGCTGGCGGCAGGAGCAGGCGACGGTGGAAAAAATGATTGCGCTGTCAGACCGGGTGGATCAGCAGTTTTTAACGGCCGGGGAACCGCCAGAAGCCGATGACGTTAGCGAACTCAGGAAGCTTCAACAGGCGCTTGAAGCCTGCCGGGAAGAGCAGCCGCTGGTGTTTGCCCGGGTGGATGCCGGCAGTGTAGCGGAAGTGGTGGCTGGTTGGACCGGCATTCCGGTGGGGGATATGCTCAGGGATGAGATTGAACGACTGATGTTGCTGGAACAGAGCCTGGGCCAGTGGGTCATTGGTCAGGATGATGCCATTGGTGAAATCAGTAAAAGTGTTCGCATCGGTCGGGCAGGGTTGTCGGATCCTCGTAAACCGGTCGGGGTATTTCTTATGTGCGGCCCTTCCGGTGTAGGGAAAACAGAAACCGGGCTGGCTCTGGCGGATCAGCTGTATGGGGGAGAACAGAATCTTACCCTGCTCAATATGACCGAGTTCAAGGAGGAACATAAGGTCTCCATGTTGTTGGGCGCGCCCGCGGGCTATGCAGGTTATGGTGAAGGGGGTGTCCTGACCGAAGCCGTACGGCGGTGTCCGTATTCTGTCCTGTTGCTGGATGAAATGGAAAAGGCTCACCCCGGTGTTCACGATATTTTCTACCAGATTTTTGATAAGGGTCGGGTTTCGGACAGTGAAGGACGGGAGGTAGATTTTCGCCAGACCATTATTATCATGACTTCCAATGCCGCCGATGGGGTGATCTGCGACCTGGTGGATCAGTTTCAGCAACAGAATAAGGGTATTCCGGATCGAGATGCCATTCTGACTGCCATTAACGATGAACTTTTGCGGTATTTCAAGCCAGCCTTTCTGGGGCGGGTGACCATTATTCCCTATCTGCCCCTTAATAATCGGGATATGGTCAAAATCTGTCGTCTGGCCCTGGGGCAGATGGAGAAGAATCTGGCCAGTCGCTATGGTGCCAGCCTGAGCGTGGAAGATGCCGTGATTCAACAGCTGGTGCAGTGGAATAACAGCCCGCAAATCGGTGCCAGAGCCATTGAACAGCAGATTAACAGAAACCTGATGCCGCAGTTGGCGGCGGAGTGCCTGGCCAGAATGGCGGAGGGTGAAACCATCCGGTCGGTAGCTATTACTCTGGATGATCAGCGGATTGTTTTTGCCGTTAACTGAAAATAGTTTTTCCTGAATACGGAAATCTTCAGGGATAAATAAACAGTTTTGTCTCTTCTTTTATCTCATGTTAATCCGGTCAGGGAAGGAATTGGGTTATTAATTTCATATTGTTTGTCTGTTACCCATTGCTATCGCAGTAATTAAGTAACTAGCTGATTCTAAATAATATTTTATGTGGATAGTTAACCGTAAGAAGTCTGGTTTTGCGGTAATCTACTAGCCAATGGTATCGCCAGCAGTCAATAAGGGTTCTTTAGGCATATGTTCTAGTATTTATATACAAACTTTTTATATTGGGTGATTTTTCAGGTTTTTTACTGAATTTTAAAGACGCCGGAAATAAGATTTTCCAGCCTGGTCACCTAAACAGTATTTATACCCAAGTGAATTCAAGATGCAGGCTGTAACATCTCAAAATTGTCGTTAATTCTGCCGATCAACGAAGCACCAATTTCAGGCAATGTTTCATCAAGAAAATGATTGATTTTTTGTCGAAATTCCTTCGCTGTAGCGAAGTATTCATTATTTCGAGCATATTCATTCATCACCTTCCATAATCGCTCAATTGGGTTCAGATCTGGGCTGTAAGGCGGGAGGTAATGTAGCTTTATTTTCAACTTTTCGGCTGCCTCGACCACCTCCTTTGACCGGTGGTAGCCAGCACCATCAAGAATCATATGAATGACCTCCATTGATGCACAAGTACTCCGAACTTTTTTGAAAAATTCGATAATGGCTTAACCATTAACGGTCTTGAATTGATCGAAAATAGCAGCTGATAAATTGTCCAATTCAATAGCTCCGACGATGTTCAGCCGAGTGCGGCTCCCCGTCGTATTGATGATTTTATCAACTCCTTTTCGAATCCATCCTGAGGTAATTTTGGTCGCCTGTGTCGGATGAACCGCATCCATGAAAAGCAACACCTCGTCCTCTGGTAATGAGGCCTTCAAGGCTTCATAGTGTTCCACAAACTCAGCCTGTTTCTCAGAATCGAACTTGTGGGGTACTCCCTTCGGTTTTTTGTAGGTGAAGCCTTGTTGGTGAAGCAATTTATTCAGGCCGGACACGGTATATTTGACGTTCCAGCACTCAGAAATATAAGCGACAATCTGATGGGCATGAGCATAAGTATGCTCAGAGATATGCTCGATCAATTGCTGAGTTTGCTCGTCATTCAGATGACTTTCGCTGCCACCATTTTCAGGCTTCAGTTTTTCCTTTTTCAGGTAGTCACAATACTTCGGACACTTTTCATAAATATTCTGTGATGTTGGAAACCAGCGAATAGGCTATAGAAGCTTCTGTTCGCTGATGTGATCCTTCATGAACACTATAATAAAGACGGCTCTGGACGCTATGACCATGGTCAAAAAACCCCAGAAAACCTTCATCGCATTACTTCTTTCGGCACTCGTCGTGTTTCAGGGAAAGGCCACTTTCCGCAATCTTAGTCGATATTCACCAATGAGCGAAAAGCGGTTTAGCCGCTGGTACGGTCGCTCTTTCGATTTCTTCACGTTTAATTGTCTGATGCTGTCAGATTTACTCTCAAAATCGGACGAACTGATTGCAGCCCTTGATGCAAGTTTCATGACCAAAAGTGGCAAGTTCACCGACGGGCTCGGAATGTTTTGGCGTGGCTGCACTGGCCGGGCAGAGAAGGGCTTGGAACTCTCTTTACTCAGCTTGGTTGATCTTAAGGCTAATACTGCTTATGCACTTGATGTACAACACAATAGCTGGCTCACTTTCCTAACTTCAGCCTGTTGCACTTATTGTATTACTCCGGCAATGGCCATTATGTTGCGAGCTCCCCGGGTTGTCAGGCGGCCACAATATACCTCTGTTGACACGGTAAAACAGCACTTCTAGTATAAACATATGTATATACATTGATCGGAGTGTTCCATGCAAACAGAAATAAAGAAATGGGGTAACAGTGCTGCTGTTCGTCTACCGGCCAAAGTGCTTGCGATGGCGGGTCTTGAGGTTGAAAGCAGTATTGAGATCCTGGTTATTAATGGAGAAATTATCCTGAAACCGGTAAGGCAGGACGAGGAATATAGCCTTGAGGATCTGTTATCTGCCAGCCCTGACAAGTCCTTCGATTTAGATGACGATGATAAGCGCTGGCTTAATGATACTCCTAAAGGGGAGGAGCTTTTGTAATGGCCTATGTCCCTGACCGTGGTGATGTTATCTGGTTAGACTTCGACCCGACAAAAGGAACAGAGATTCCAAAAACACGACCTGCACTGGTGCTTTCTCCAAAAGCCTTCAACGCAAAGGTGAGGCTGTCTCTGGTCGCTCCAATAACGTCAACCATTCGTGGGCATGGATTTGAGGTTATCCTGTCTGGAAAGAAGGTATCAGGTGCTGTTTTATGTCAACAGATACGAACAGTGGATTTTGCCGGGAGAGCGGCCAGTTTCGTTGAAAAGGCTCCTGAAGAAGTTATTGCAGAAGCCTTAAAAAAAGCTAGAGTCCTTGTAAGTTAGTTCCAATCAGGCAGGGAGCACCCTCTTTGTATAAGATGGCCTGAATCCGTCTTTGTTTACGGTAAAACTGTCATGAGATTCCCCGAGTTACTGGTATTGGCTCCGAACAATAAACTGGTCAATATCAACGACTCTGTTTATGAGCAGATGGTTGATCGCTGGACCCGGGAAATGGGGGTGAACAGGCTGTTTGGTTACCGAAAAGAAACCCGGATAAAGCACTTTCAGGAAGCGGTTGATACGGTCTATACCGCCCTGGAGGGAGAGCTTCAGACAGCGGATCCACGGAAAATCATGTCGCATCCTAAATGGACAATCCTGGTTGGCTGTGCCAAACGCAATTTTCCCGATCATCTCTCCGTCTACCAGCCTTCTCCGCTGGAACAGACCCGGATGAAGCGTATGGTTCGAAATACCCTGACCACCCGAATCATTGCCAATAAAATCGACCTGCTGGATATCATTAAACTGGACAATACCGATTCACCGGGAAACATTGGCGAGGTAGCCGTTTCCCGGCTTCGCTATGAGCTGCTGGCAGCCAGTGCCGCACGGGTACACGACCGCTATATGACAGAGCTGGATAGTGACTGGCGTACCTGGTATGAGTGGCAACAGAAGACTGCGGGTATGTATAACACGAGCACATCCACAACCACTGCTGATAGCAGTGTCACTGGATTTGGGAGTGGCATCAGGGGACTTTCCAAAGGCAGTGCTGAAGCCAGCGCCGGGTTTACCTCAAATGTCAGTGCCGGCCTGAGCCGTGATACAGAATGGCAAAAAGGCGGTTTTGATCACCGCCTGAAAGGCAAGATTGAGTCCATTGCCGCCGCCAGTGGCAGCACTTCCGGCAGTGCCAAAATGGCGGAACTGATGGCCAGTGCCAATGCGGGTCTGGAAGCAGAAGCCAGCCTTCGGTCTGATATTGATTATGAAATGACTTACTCCTGCAAGGTGAAAGGAGAGCACCTTCGTCATTTATTGGGGGGGGAAGTCAATATCATCAAAGTAAGTGCTACAGGCAGTTCGGCAGTCAGGAGCAATGCCTTGGGTAGCGGCAGTGCATCTGTCCGTTTGCTGCAATCTGAAGAGGATTCAAAAGTCGAGCTGGATCTGACCAGTGGTGAAACGAAAAAATCACCGTTATTGCAAGGGGTAAAGGCCAGCCTGGAAGGGGAGGTGTCTCTTGCGGTGGTTATGAAGGGGCGCGCCAGTGTCACCATTGGCGAGGCGGCAGAGGTGGAGCTGGGTGGCGACCTGTTTGCCGGGGCTATGGCCAGTGGTGAACTGAAATGTTTTATCAACGGGCAGGGGGTTGGTCTGGATATCGGTGGGAAACTGTTTGCGGGATTTGAGCTGGGTACAGAGCAGAAAATCAGCCTGACCCATCCGGTGCGGGGGATCAGTATATTTTCCCTGAAAGCCAGAGAATCCCTGACCGTCGGTGTGGGTATGGCCGGTAAACTGGCTGCCAAAGCGACTATTGATGAAGTGAGTTTCGATGCGGAAGCGGGGGCAACTCTGGGGTTGGGTTCCAGTATTGAAGCCAGTGGGATTATCTCCCCCCGGGGTTTGATGCTGGTGGGCTACGATGCCATTGCTCTGCCGGCCATTGATCGTCTGGCAAAATCCATGTCCTGTTATTATCCGGGCTCAGTCCATACTGGCCGACTGGTCACCTTTGCTCAATATCTGAACCGCAGAGCCTATGCCGCAGAACTGGGTCAGGTCTATCTGGACTGCCGTGGTCGTATGGTGACGCTCGTTGATAACCTTGACCGTGAAGCGGACGTCGTGCAGAAACGCGCGGCGCGTATTCCCGGCTTCAATGGCTATGGGGATGTTATGGGCATTGATGAAATCAATACCGTGGACGGTTTTGTGGGGAATTCACAATCAAAATATTTTCAATATGCCAGGGATGACATCAAACTGGATGACGGTACGGTACTGCAAAGTGGAACGGTAAAAGGTGACCGTAAGGATGATGTGGTCGCCGATGATAAAAAAGCCCTGCTCAGTGCGGCAGAGGATTATGCTGGCAAGAAAAAAATAATGCGTACCGGGGCGTGTATTTCTTTTGACGTGATTAAAAATGATATCCAGACCGGTCAGCTGGCTTATGCTTAGACATTGATTTGCTGCTCTTTGGGATATTCAGTCCATGGAAACCCTTGAGATACAAGCCAGACCCTTGATCGCCCTTTCTGAACAGGGGGATGAATGGATCGTTTCAAAGTTTCAAAGCAGTGAACAGATTGATGCCCTGTACCAGCACCGGGCGGTGATTCTTGCCAGGAAACTGGATGAAGTCTCGCTGCTTGGGCAGGGTATAACCTTCTGTTACCAGCCCACCAAAGGCTCAGGCCGGGTGAAACAGCGATATTTTCATGGCTACTGTGTTCAGGTCCGGCAGGTTGGGGTGATGGCCAGCCGGGGTTACCTGCACTATGAACTGCTGGTGTCGCCCTGGCCCTGGTTTTTACAGCAGCGCAGCAACTGTCGAATCTTTCAGCAGCAGAAAACTGGCGAAATTATTACGGCCATCTGTCGGGAACACGGCTTCCAATCGAACCTTGATCTGAAAATAAATAACGACATCCGTCGTGAATACTGTGTCCAGTTCAATGAAAGTGACTGGGATTTTATCAGCCGGCTGATCGCTTCCCGGGGGTGGTTTTATTATTTCCGGCAGGGCAATGGCAGACATCAGCTGGTTATCGGGGAAACCAACCGGGTATTTACCAAATGCGGCGAGACCAATATAGAATATTTTGTCGAAAGCACCCGGCTGGAGCGGGCTATTACACGGTGGGTTCACCGTTACCTGATGGTATCCGGATCGGTACTGTCCGCAGATTATAATGTGGCGATGGCACGGCCAATAGCCACTGATGAAGTCAGCAGCCAGCAGAGCATGCCTCATCGCAGGCGGTTGCAGCAGTATTTTTATCCCGGGGCCTTTGACAGCAGGGAGCAGGGCTGCACGGTGGTGGATAAACGTCTGGAGGCACTGGATACCCAACTCAGCGAAGTGGAGGGAGAAAGTACCCTGACCGGTTTTTCCGCGGGCACAACCTTTGACCTGAAACATCACCCCGACCCTCAGGAACAGCAGCCTTATCTGCTTCGTCAGGTGAACCATGCCATGGTCACGGGAGAGGACGGCCGCAGTATTGAATACAGTAATGGTTTCTGTTGCATTCCCCTGAAAACGTCCTGGCAAACCAGAAATCCGGTACCGAAGCCGTTAATGCCCGGCCTGCACAGTGCCTTAGTGACCGGGCCGGATAATGAAGAGATATACCTGGATGAGTTCCACCGGATAAAAGTGCAGTTTCACTGGGACCGGGAGGGGAAAAACGATCAGAACAGTTCCTGCTGGATACGGGTTGCCCAGTCTCTGGCGGGGGATGGTTTTGGTTGCCAGTTTACCCCCAGAGTGGGGGATGAAGTGCTGGTCAGTTTTCTGGATAACGATCCGGACCGGCCACTGGTGGTGGGTACGGTTTACAATGGTCAGCGACGGCAGCCGTATAAATCGGGTATGGAACAGGGAGTGAAACTCAAATCATTGCCAAAAGGGGGGGCGGATAATTTCAGCGAGCTGCGCTTCAATTGCAAGAAGGGTGAAGAGTTGATGTATGTTCAGGCGGAAAAGGACCGGTCAACGCTGATCAAAAATGACAATAATGAGGTGATTAAAGGAAAAAATACCACATTGATAGAGAAAACCTCAGAAAGAACCGTTAAGGAAAACGACAGTCACAAAATAGAGGGTGAGCAGCTGACCGAGGTGACCAAAACCATCACCACCCGGACAGATGCGGATTGCAAGCTGAACACGGCCGGTGATTACCAGCAGAAAACCGATGGCAACTATGGTCTGGAAGTGCGAGGAGCCACTGATACCCGCAGTACCGGGGACCTGAGCCTTGCCAGCAAGGGCAATATCTTTGAAACCGCCAGTGGCAGTATTGATATGGATGCGACGAGCATCAGCGGCACTGGCAAAACCGGGATTGAACTCAGTGTCGGGGCGAGCAAGGTCAGCCTTTCCAGCAGTTCGGTGGAGATCACATGTGGTCCCAGCACTGTCACGCTATCACCATCCGGGGTAGAGATCTCCGGGGTGCAGGTAAAAATAGACGGCAAGGTTTCAGCCATGATGAAAGGGGGGGTGTCAGCCTCTATGGAGGGAACCGTCAATGCCGAACTGAAAGGCACCATGGTAACCGTAAAAGGTAATGCCATGACCTCCGTTAAGGCCGGGGCGATGGTGGATGTTTCCGGGGCCATCGTCAAAATCAATTAGTTGTGATTCTGTACTCCAGAGGTTCTCGTAAAGGTTGTGAAATACTCCCACCACTAAACGGCTAAGGCGGTCATAGTGGGGGCTTCTTGTGACCCATGCTGAGAATCCTCAACACCTTTCGCCGTAGAACCTGCGCTGACAGATACATCTACAGGGGAACTCTTTATACAACCGCTGTTTCCCAGCGAATCAGCTAACCCGAAATCCCGGATATTCTTTGCTGCGTTTAAACCTCGTTCCCACGCTCTGCGTGGGAATGCATAGCCAACCACAGGAATCGTGTCTGTGGTTGGGTCCTGGCGCTACCACGCAGAGCGTGGGAGCGAGGAGGGTTTTGCGACAACCGCCTTCGCGAGGATGACGGTCGGGGGG
>NZ_JAVRMB020000437.1:0-14902 GCF_031844845.1 Endozoicomonas sp. | reverse complement strand
AAAAGTTCCGAGCTGACCTTAGCTAAGCTGATAAGCCTTGCCTCCCAATGACTCTATCCCTATGTCATGACACCCTGTTTATAGCTACAATCAACGGTGTCATGACACTTGAGAACTGAAATCATTCGTTGAAATCCAGTGAAAAACCGAGAAAAACCGGGGTCAGGTCTTTCATTGTGCATATATATATACTGCCGCATAAAATTTAAACAAATACCCAGTAACTATTTGGTAAAACCATATAGGTCCTTGATTACCAAGGGCTACAGAGAAATAAACTATAGTTCAATATCGCTACAGCCCTTGGTAATTGGGAAAACTGTATGGGATCAGCAAATAGTTACAATACCCACTTCCTAAGCATTCGAAGTAACTGATATCTAACCACAATGAAAGACCTATCATCATTCTTCACAACGAATCACTGAACGATATAAGTTATGCACAATGAAAGACCTGACCCCGGTTTTGTGGACCCCGGTTTTGTGCCGATTAAGCCTCCATCGATTTCAATGGCAGCATCACATTTGTGGTTGCAGTAGTTAATGAGTAGTAATTGATATTGAGTGTTGTGCTCCATCATGACGTAGCCGCCCCTAGTGGAGGTGTTGCCGATAATATCAACAGAAAATTCATCCAATTTCATGGTCTTTCCTTACTAGTTGTTGTCAGATGATTTTCAGTGTTTGAAACCATTCGAGGCAGAATTGTTCTAATCGGTCTTCCGAGATCACTTACAAACATCCAATGACAAGGCTCTCCAGCCTATCTTTCCTTTTTTCTTGTCAAAATCTTTATAACGCAACACTTCGACCATTTGTCTATCCATTCCTTCCCTGATCAGGGTGGGAGGGATAAAAGTCTCTCCGACAAACCCAAAACCTTTATCGGTTACACGTAATTCATCCTGTATACTTTCGACTCCCCGTAATGCTTGGACAGCGGTCACTTCAGCGGACAGAACCATTTTTTCATCACCATCTCCAGCGATAGAAATGGCAAGATAATCACCCACTTTAGGAGTGACTTTATCTTTAATCATTCTTAACGGGACAGAGATGCTTTCATTGTCAGCCAAATAAAGGTGTAAACCTTTTCCAGACTTATGAAGGTTCGTGACCAACCCACAGGCTTTTCTTGCTGGACCATGAAAAACCGGAGTCAGGTCTTTCATTGTGCATATATATACTGCCGCATAAAATTTAAACAAATATCCACTTCCTAAGCATTCGAAGTAACTGATATCTAACCACAATGAAAGACCTATCATCATTCTTCACAACGAATCAATGAACGATATAAGTTATGCACAATGAAAGACCTGACCCCGGTTTCATGCCCATTTTGAACGATGTCCCGGGTGATTTCCTGACCTTTTTCCAGGGCGATAGAAGTGGAGAAAACGGCATCCACAATACCACTCAGGGCAATGGCCTCAGAGAATCCATGAATTTAACCATATTGAAGTGTATTGGTAGTTCTATGGATGTCCTATTCTTTCTTTATTCTTTTTTCCAAACCAAAGATTGAAACTTTTTCTTGCTTTGGTGGTCTAAATTGTGGACAAGCCGTTTCTTAATAATACCGATTCAATGTTCAAAGTTCAAAATATGAGACAAACCACGCTCAGGCCTTGTTAACCAAGCACAGAGGCTATGTTGCCGTTAATGGTTGGCAGTGATTTCAATATAAATAATAAATATTTTATATCCATCTAATTTAAAAACAGTGTCGAGAACATATTTAGTGAATAATAACTAAACCTGCTATTACTATTTCCTGATTATATAATAGGTCTTAATACTAACATTCCCACACTGGGCTCTGAGAATAATGGATTGCGAATATTCCAACCACTAACGACAACATAGCCAAGCACAGAGGTCTTCTGTGTGATGGTGGAGGTTTAGTGGTAATCAGGAAAGTAATTGCGCAATTGCAAAAAATAAAATAAAAGGTGAACAAAAATGGATTTTATATTAGGCACTACCCAATACGTTTCACAGGAAACACCGGACTTAACGGGCCGTGGTCAGTCTTCCCATCCGGTTAAAACTGCTGAATCAACAAAAAGAAAACTGCCCCGCGGGGAGGATGCTACAGAAAATTATATACCATCAATATCAAAGTCCATAAATAAAATGAGGATATCCCATAAGACCAATGATATTGATCCAGTGGTAAGAACGACATTGCAGCAACTGATTATCTACGGAGAGCCATTACCGAGCCTGACCAAAGAACAATGGATAGAGGTAATGCATTTATGCGGGGCCATTATTCCCGATAAAGATACTATGTGTGCCAAAGAAGAAAAAGTAGTGACCGAGCTGATCAACAATGCTCCCGATAGCACCAGCTATGCCGAAATCATTGCTCGCTGGCCGCTATTTATTTCCAAAATCCCCGTAGAATGCATTACGGACGAGATGTGGATCACTGCGATAAAAAGAAACCCCGAGGAAATATACAGCGTTCCGGAGGTTAACCAAACCAGTGAGATGTGGATATTAGCTATCAAGGGGAAAAGTTCTTTAAAAATGGAACTACCCTTGTTTTTAACAAATGACTGGAATGTTTGGGAAGCGATCTTACCTGAAAACCCTGAGTTAATAAGAGCAATGCCAAACACAATAAAAAAGCGTTCTCCTGAAAAATATCAACAACTTGTTGTCAATATGTTTCTCAAAGACGCCGTATATCAAGACTTGTTGGATGAAAATATAAAAACAGACAAACTTTGGGAACTCGCTTGTAGTTATAACGCGAGAAATATTCGTTATTTTCAAGATGATAGAATTGAAGCCAATGTAGATTTTTATCAGAAGCTTTGCCAAGTCGTTTGTGATAATGCAAATAGAGATACGCTTAAATATATCAGATTTAATGTTTTTAAGGAGGAAGTCAAAATAGATCTGTGTGAACGAGCCATTAATAAATCATGGTATGAGTATAAGAACATTCCTGAACACCTTAGAATTAACAAGAGCCTGGCCATACAGGCCTGTAGGCAGGAAGGTTCGTTATATAATAATCTTCATCATGAATTACAGTATGACTGGGAAGTATGCAAGGTTGCGTTATTGAATTGTGCTGGGATAATTGAAGAGATTCCAGAAGAACTATTAGAACGAAATTCAAAGGAGTTATGCATATTATTCAAAACAATAGTTAAATGTGATGGCCTTGCAATAGGATATTTCCCTATTGCGCTAAGGAAAAAATATAACAGAAAATATCGTGAACTATGTGATCTCGCCTGTCAGAGTGATTACCAGGCACTGACTGTTATTCCAAAAAAATACCAAACCAGGGAACGTTTTTTAAAAGCTTTTGATGCGAATTACGAAGCAATCATAATCTTCAATGATATGCCAAAAGTGTTTAAAGAAAGTATTGACTATGACGATTTTATAAAAAAAGCCTTTGCTAAAAATTGGCTACCAGATTTGCACCAAATAACACTGAGTGAATCCATACTTTGCTGCCAGCAGACCCCCAAAGCTATAATATTTATATCTGAGCGTTTCCAAAAAGAGGTTTTGAAGCAATGCCCGGATAGCCAATATTACCTCCCCCTGGCATCTCCCCATTTATCGGTGGAGTCAGCGAAAAGATTGTCGCTTCTGACTATCGGTAATAGAAATCATCTGTTTTTTTATCATCCTTTTAAAAATAATATCAAAAAAGCATTGCTTGATTCCATCCTTCGCCCTGTCGCCCCTTCTTTTATCCCAACCGCTAACCAGGAGCTTTACAAGCCGGTGAGCCCTTTTAACAGTTGGCGTACCGAGAATCCCTATCTTGAAGAACTGCTTTTTGCCTGTTACACCAATGCGACTTTTACCCCCCCGGATATTGATATCAGTAAGCAGCTTATGGAGGCGCTTCACCAGGCAGTCCCAATATTTTCTCCAAGTTCAAACGAAGAGGCCCTGCTCACTGAACCCCTGGAAATCTGTGGTGGTCGCACGGCACGTATAGCTTCCGGTAGCCAGGGTAATGAACTTCTTCAGCATTACAAATTCCACCGCAAAGGTGAACCTCTTGACACTCTGAGCCGGGAGGGATTAACCCATCAGTTTTTTGAAAAAATGAACGAAGGCAGTCCCGCTTCCGTCAAGCCGTTTAAAAGCCAATGGCCAGAAGATCACCGTTTTATCAGACTGTCATTGAATCAGTTACCATGTGATCTGATCGATCATTTTGATGACAAGGTAGAAATAACAACGGACCAAAATGGTGAGCGTTTTGTCAATATCTATTGCTACAAGGCAAGGCGTGAGTATTCAGACTACGCTCATACTCCGGATGACAACAGTAACCCTTTCTACCGGGCTGAACAGGGGTTGCTTAAGGCCTCTCATGACATCGGCCGGGGGGCTCGCATGGGTTTATTGTTTACCAGTACACTGCCTGCTTTTCATGATACAAAATCAAACCGGCGCTGGATCATGCTACATTCTATGCTGGGGTACATTTGTCGACCGGCAGGCTCCATTCATCTGGAGCTTCCCGGAACATTGGGTGCCTGGAACAGTGTTGCCACAGAGCGTGCTGATTTTGGCTACGATGGCCTGCGAGACATTGGTGATTTTGAGTTTTTTGCCAAAATAAAGGAATTCTTTAAGATAAAGGATGTCTATGCCTACTCCCACCCTCCCCAGGTTATGCAACGGATTATTATGGCCAATACGCTCTGTGAAAATATGCTGGCAGTCTGCCTGATGTATGCGCGTTTGCACCATAATTCCAGCGATTATCATTACTGTAATCCGGGGGCTGTTACAGCCGCCGGACAATTTATAGAAGAAGCGGCCAATGAAATGCTCGAGGGTCTGCTGCCCCGGGATAGGAGATGTCAGCTTCAGACCCTGATGAAGCTTAATAACGAAGAATACGCTAAATGGTTAAACCGGGCTGTCGAGGAGATGCTTTACTTTACGGCACAACAACCGGCTACAAAGAAAGCGCGGGCTTCGTTCATCAGCAGTACTGAAAACAACCCTGCTGCACCACCGGTGAGTAACCCTGCCAACTGCTACGCCCATCATATCTCTGAAAACTGGCGATTCTGCGAAAAACTCTATCCAGACGACACGCCCTGTAAAAAATTATTTCCGGAAGATTTTACTAACCCCTTTGGAAAACAAAACCTTGGCCTCAACGCTAGTATCTTGCCACTAACGACGCTGGTTAAAGGCTTGGTCCGTATGTGTACTGGCTACTTCTTGCCGTCAGTAGTTCCCGATGTTTCCACGTCTATGGACGAATTAGATTGATTAATAAAATTCAGTTATGCCTTGATATGTGAAGAGTTTGTGAAGAGTTTGTGAAGAGTTTGGTGAAGAGTTTGGGACACCCACAAATTTAACCATATGAAGTGTAGTCCGTGTCGTCCTGAGAAGCTTTCCCGTTACGCTTGTTCAGCGCCTGTATGATGGCCTTGCCCGTGATGATTGTTCCGTTGTTTTATTACAGAATCAGGCTTCCATTGCAGAGGACAAGTTCTTCATCGCAGCAGATTTAAAATCAGTGGGAGGCATGGGGAAACTGACAATTTGCAGGAGTCTTTTATCGCTTCTCTCATCGCCAAAGGGCTCCAGTTTGTAGTTGAGAATAAATCTTGGATCATGCACATGATCGGTCGCTCTTACCTGGATGATTCGATCCACCTCTTCTTTCAGTTTTCCACCGGGGTCAACAAAGTGATCAAGCCAGGGGGCAATCAGCAGAGGCCGGAGTTTAGCGCGATCGTCTTCCGAAAATGGCCCCAGGTTCCAGCAACCACAAACGATGTTAAGCACAGATTTCATCTCTCCTTCAGAGGCGTCTTTGCCATAAAGCGGTAACGCAAGTTCAGTAATGATCGCTGATAGCTTGGGCAGGCCCACCGTCTCCAACCCGACAGGCCTGTGTTTAAAGCCATCTTCTTGGTAGTTTAACTTTTTCTGCCAGCGTTTAATGAGTTTTTTTTGCTCACGCTCTTCGTGACGTCGTTGTGCTCTGTCAGATAGCCAAGACGTAGTGTTCCAACCTAAGGAGGCGTTAATCAGTTAATCAATAGTGCTCTTCAATATAGCCATAGACTGGGTAAACAGCACCGGCTCTTTGGCCAGATTGTACTTGTGCAGGGTTTCCGTAGTTCCCTTCCTTACCCCGTTTGAAGATCTCCTCTTCCCCATCGCTGTTGATGGCTTTAGCAATCATCTCACTTCATTGGTTCATCCATGGCGCAGCTACCTTCGATTATATTCATGCCTATACGTTTTGGGATCTTGAAGCAGGGCAATCAACGCCATTGGACAAGACTTCTTATCAGGGATCCTTCCTGATGACAATATTCGTCTGAGACACTGACTTTTGAGAGTCAAGGGGATTTTATTTACCTCAATTTTCAGGGAGCAAACCCGATGTTCAAATTTGTTAAATTCTTCCTCAGATACCTGTTTTTTTGCCGTGTCGTTAAGATCACTCCACTTACCCAACTCCCCACCATGAACAATAAAAGCCCTGACCATGTCCATACCATCAAAGATAAGAGCCAGTAACAACATAGAAAGGCCGTCTTTTTTAATATTGGGATCTCCCCCTTTTTCAACCACCAGTGCTACTAAACGTTCACAGTTGCGCTTTAGGGCAAAAAACAGCACAGGCATAAAATCGTTCTCCTCAGTTTCGTTCGGATCCGCTCCATACTCAACCAGTTTCAGGACAGTTTCGAGGTTGTCGTGCATGATCGCTCTACCCAGTAGCGTTATCTCCCCCGGCTTATCAATATTGACAGATGCCCCCAAACGTAACAGAAGCTCTACCATGGGATATTTGTTCCAATTGACCGCATCATATAGTGGGGTTTTCCCGTCATAATTAAGCCTTTCGAGGTTCGCTCCACCCTTAACCAGAGTCTCTACCAGAGTCTCTACCAGAGCCTCTGTATCCAGATCAAGCCTCTCCTGAGAAAAAGTAGCAAGAAAATGTAAAAGACTGCAGTCTCCTGTACCAATAGGATTTGCCCAGGATTTGTCTGGATCCGCCCCATGTTCGAGTAAGATCTTAACCTTTTCAAGGCCTCCGCCTTCGCTTAGACGTTGATACGCATAAAACAAAGGAATGAAACTGGATGAGCATGTTGAATTGGGGTCCATCTTCTCATCGACCAGTAAACTTCTTATAAAAGCAGGGTTCTCATCCAGCAATGCCTGATGTAATTTATTACGGCCTTTTTCATTAAACTGCTGGTTTATGTCCAGTGCAGGCTCAGTAGGTTTCAGTATTGCTTTATTGCGTTTCTCAGGGTGTGTCACTTTTCTTTCATCCAACGGGACTCCGGCACCTGTTCTTAGGGTGGACATTAAGGGATTTTCATTGTGTTGCAAGGGCTTCAGGGCTGGGCATGATAACGGTTTTAGCGATGTCATGTACCCATTCCGCCACAAGGCGAGCTGAACATTGCGATCGTTTTGTTGATGATAATCTCTGTAGCTCTTGAAAGCCGAGGGCCGGTGCCTAAGTACACCTGCTGAGTCTTCAAGCTTACGATTTACCTGTTTGTCCTGAGAGGATTCATGAGCGTTTTTTTTACCTTCAAATTCAGCTGATTGCTTCTTCGGGGGCTGAATCAATGGATATCCTGATCCTGCAGATGATGCTGAGGGGAACATGTTTTTCTCTTTGACGCTGGAAAACACAAAACCTTAGGCTTTCCCATACAGGAATAGTTCAAAACTGCTCAAAATTAACGGATAACAAAAAACTGGGGTCAAAAAACTGGGGTCACGACAATGGTTATTCAAGAAGAAAGACCTGACCCCAGTTTGGACCCCAGTTTGGGCTCTCTGGCGTTTCCGGTGGCTTGGTATTGGGTTTTATATCTGGTTTACAATTGAGTCCCTTAAGACGATGGATTTCATTCTCAAGATCAGTCACTCGCCCACTCAGTCGGGTATTATCCTCAAGAAGACAGGTATTATCCTCACTGATACAGCGATTATCCTCAAGAACCAGAGTGATTTTCTTCTCAAGGTTTGTCGTATATTCCAGCAGTTTCCTGACCAAGTCGTCTTTTGGATTATCTGGAATATTAAAAGGAAAAGTCATGGGTGAGAAATGTAGACGACTATGCGAAATTTTGCCTCATACCAGTGGTTTTTGAGCACTTACGGTTCAGCTTCAGGGGAAAAAGCATGCCCCGGTAACTGCTCCTCGGCAACTGCTCCTGCGTTGCTCTACCTCCTGCATCCATGCAGTTGTGCGTTACCGGGATACAGTCCATCCATGGACATAAAAAAACCCCGCATCAGAGCGAGTTTCTTTGAAGGATTTAACTGAAGGAAATGATTGATCGGGTTTTATTCCATCATGGAAAAATATCCTAACTTTTGTTCAATTTAAGTGCAAATCTTTTTCTATGGCCAAACAAATACAAAAAATCTGTTGCGTGTTGCGGTCTCATTCGGCGGAACTTTTGTTATTCGATGTTGTCTCATCAGTGATTCAAACATGCAAAACATCCTATTATCATCAACATCAGTGATTCAAACATGCAAAACATGCAAAACATGCAAAACATGCAAAAAATGCAAAACATCCCATTATCATCAACACCATTACGATTAGAAGAAGGCACACCTCAATCCCAAAAACGCTCCGGCAGTTATGTCTCAGTTGGTTCGAAGGATTCCCAAAAAGGAGAAGAGCCCCACAGGGGACCTTGCCACAGATTCAAGCATTTTGTACTCACACACAAAGCTGTATCTACGGGGGTGGGCATTATAGTTGCGGGAGCACTCATAGGTGGTTATGCCGGAATAGCTGCAGCGGTGGGGAGCGTGGCTTCAGTGGCTCTGACCAATAGAAACATAACACTCGCACCATCTGCCACTCCAAACTCTACGACCTTTCCAAACCCCGTTACAACAGCAATACCAGCCAGTTACCAGTTCGCCGACTGTAATGACGCAGGGTTAAATTTGACCTGTGTCAAAAACTTTAGTGCTGATAATGATCAGAAAGTAGTACAGGTGGACATCCCTTTTGTCGATGCTGAAACAAATGCTCCCGCTGTGTCTGATTCTTTTTTGGCGAAGACGCTTATAGACAAGAATGCATTCACCTATTGGATCTTAAAGGACGAAACAACAAACCGCTCTGCAACACTGAGTTTTAACGGTCACCAAAGAGTTGGTTCAATTGATATTGCGTTCTATGAAGGCATTTATATGAGTGAAACAACTGAAATTGGATACAGAAACTGCTGTGATGAGTGGCAGTCGTTAGGTAACTTTTCGATAGATAGCTCTAGTTTTACCCAGAGTAAATTCAGAACTATTCAGACTCAGTCCATATCATTCAATGAAATCATCACAAATAAAATTCGCCTTACCTTTGGTCGTTCCTTGAAGAATCCATTTATAAAAAATCTAAGAAAAGGACATATAGGAATTACCGGGGTTTCTGCCACTGGTCTCGGAAACATCACCAATACCCCTGCCTGGATATCCGAATCGTCTCAACATTGCATGGAAGAAAGTTCCGGGTGCAGGCCATTTAGCTTGCTCTGGGATCAAGATCAAGAAGCATTGACTAATAAAACGGCTTTCCAATACTGTGAAGAGAGAGGAGGGAACGTGCGATATAGAAGCAGTAGTGAGCGAACATAGTTGTCCCTGTTTTTGTCAGGTTAACGGCAAGTTCTGTTATTCCGGCTTATTTTCAGCCCCTGCCTTGCTGATCTGTTTCATTTCTGAAACAGCTGATCAATCTTCAGTTTCCATGCGCTATGGTTCCGGCACGCTCCAATAACTCACTGGCCTGATCTTCTGCCAGCCTGATCCATTCATTGCAAAAACCGGGGTCAGGTCTTTCATCGTGCGTAACATATTCTGCACATTAACTCATTGTAAGTAGTGATGGTGGGCCTTTTATTTCGAATACTTACGAACTGGTTTTTATTTCAATTTTATTAAACGGCAATGGATATGCACAATGAAAGACCTGACCCCGGTTTTTCTGTTCCTCCTTTAGCTTCTTATCAGCCTGATAGTATTGTTTTTTATGCAGTACCCGAAAAGATTTATCTCGGCGCACTGGATGTCCTATTTCTCTTCTTACTGACCCGCTTTTTCAGACGTCATCAGACGCTGGCTTAAGGATTGCAGTGCAACCTGGGCAGACATAGCTCCCGCCATGGAACAGAGCGCAGGCAGCACTGCCCCTTGCGTAACGGGTATCAGAAGCAATGTGTTGTTCATGCAGAATTTGATGACCGATTGTTGCCAGCTACCAGCCGAACACTGGCGGGGTTCTTGAGAAAACCATCGGTTAGACACATGACTGAAAGCCGTCTGCAGAGAGCCGAAGGCAAAGCCTCCAAACAGGACGTTTCGACCGAACTGGTATATTGGACGTATTTTCGGACACCGACGCAATACTGTTTTATCCGCCACTTCATCCATTAAATACGAGACCGCACCGCAAAAGATTCCGCCTGCGAAATGCATGCGATAACTGGGTGCCGCTTCAGGGGGAGAAAGTAACCTGTGATTGATCGACTGTTCTTCCGTCAGGGGAATTGCGTCATGGTTGATGGGTATAGCAATTACCACATTATCCTGCACCTCTAAAGAGATATTTCCCTGCCCCAAACAAGGTACGATAACCTCGGCATGATTTACGTTATCAATATCCCAATTATGGTGACAGATTGTATAAACTTCGTCCCATTGACTGCAGGGCGAGCTAATCATGCCTGATAACACTTTGAGAGAATCGTATTCGCCAACCACAAGAATCTGGCCCTGATCAAAGCTAATTTTTCTTTTGTCATGACTGTTTGTTAATATGTCACTGCAGTAATTCATTGTCTGTATTTTACTGTTATCACCAGACTGTATTTCTTTACATACTGTTATTTTATCTCCAAAATTAAATATTTCTAACTCTCGAACTATTTCATTAATTCGTAGTTGTCTTGAGCAATAGTTATGATTCCCCAGCATAAGTTTATATAGTGAAGGTTTATTATCAAGAAAGTTAGAATACAAATAACTTTTTCCATTTGCATCATTTCCCATAAACGTTAAAGACTCAACTTCCAACACCTCAAATCCAGCACCTTTATTGTCATTCGAGTCAAATACAAAAACATCAGATCCATTCCTTAACAGGAAAGAAAGTTTCACATCTTTATATCTATTTTCCCAAAAACATTCATACAAACCATCCGCATAACTTTCAGCACGATCTTTATCTACTTCAAAAAAAGAGTATTCTACCTTAAAATCGAAAGAATTCATTTGCAGGAAGAGAGGGATCAGTTCACCATCAATGATATGAGCGCTTCCATGAGCGGTAGCATGGTGATTGGGAGTATATTTACTGTCTAACCAAAAACTTAAAGTAAGGGGTTTCCTGCCATTTAGCCAACCCGAATCTATATTTTGTGGTATCAGTGGTGCCTTGACATCAAGATCCATAACGGCAACAACATCAACATTATTGATTTCACATAAATACCAGGGAATAAGGTATTTGTAGTTCTCTGACAACAATGTTTTTTTTCCAATCTCGGCAACATCTTTTATTTGTTGTTCTGTAAGATGATCATACTGTGGACTAACAGGAGAAGAAAACCTTATTTTATTTATTTTAGAATAAATGTCTTTAAGGTCAGTTACCGGTTTATTTTTCTTACGATAGAAGGACAATAACTTTTTTGTGGTAATCAGCTCAACCCCAAGTTCCTGTAATTTTTTGAGCAAAGACTGCCCTTCTACTTGAGTAGTATGAAGCTTCCGAATTGATGAATTATCAACCACTAAAACACCTACCCCCCTTTCTCTTATTGGGTTTGGCGTTTCTGACTTTATAAGACTGGCAATAAAGTTACAGCCACCCACCCCCCCACCTATATAAATCCGTGCAGTCGCTCTTTTGACCAGCTTGGAATCAAAGGTGGCTGATTCGTCATAGTTGGTACGCATCAGACCAGGAAATTCGTTGAGATTATTAATTGCTTGTTCAGCGTAATGACGTAAAGAATCCATAAACTACCTCTTCAGAAAACATTACCGGTAACCTTCTTCACTTCAACTGAATACAATTCAGAGCAATAATTTGCCAGAAGACAGAAGATTATAGACTATCCCTTAGGCAACGAGGAGGGGGCTTGTATGCTTCGGTCTATCCACTTACCATTAATCTGTCGTATTCAAACGATAAAAATAATGGTGACTGTTCAGCACCCCTTTGAGCACATCTTGTGCTGCTCAAATGGTCTAAGCACTACATATTGATCAACAGAACTATAAATCCACTTTATTTTTCCTAAAACGCACCAAAATAAACAGGTACTGAAACCCCATTAATCAATATGTAGTTGTTTGTCTATTTGAACAACACAAGATATAGGTGCTGAATAGTTACAAATAATGTAACTATTCAGCGGGTATGCTGCCTGATTAATGTTACACAGGAAGGTTGTGTGAAACCGGATAGCCATAGCGGCTCATTTTTGACCAGAATTCATCCTAATATCCAGTTGAACAGACAAGAGTCCTTAATGTCAGCAACATTGATGCTCCTTGCTCTTTCCAGCGCATCCCTGAACGACACATCCTTTGTTTCACCAACGTCTTGATGCCGCTTCTGTTACGCCGGAACCTATCGGCAACTTTTTCTCCAATGCTTCAGGATAAATCATTTGATGCCGGTGATTTTTAAAATACGTTCTAGCCTTGAGCAGCTTTTCAAGCGAGGCTATGCGATTATTGCCCGGAGATGCCCGCTCTAATTTCCGATGCAATCGCTTCGCCTCACCTTCATTGTGCTTCAGCTTATGCAATGTTTCTTTCAACCAGGCATGGCGTTCTCCCACCATTTTTTTACCCGGATACAATGCTTCGGCGGCTTCAGCGATATACTCAGAAACATGATAAAAATCCAGTACATCATACGATGTGAAAGGCTCAAGAAACGTCCAGTTATCGGGTGCTCCATCCGCAATACCGACGTAGACAGCATCAGGAAAACGCTCTTTGACTTTGCAGATTTCTGCTGAAAAACGAGTAGTGAACGTTTTCTTTCCATACTCGGGAGCCGCCGCACAATAAGAGGTGTAAAGACGTTCACCTTCATCATCATAAAGCGTAATGGTGCCACACATGGCGATTCGGTAGCCTTCGTAATACAACAGATTGACACCATCAAGCCCCAGCGCGACGGTAGCTACCGGCTTGGGTAATTCAGGAATGTCGTATGTCCATTTTTCTTCCTTGATTTGAGCAACACTGCCCACTACATCAGCGAGATCCCGAAGCGTTGCACGACTGCTCTTTCTGCCATGATTTTGCAAGAGATCCTGCTCAACCTGGGGGGCTGCCATTTGTGCATATTTCCAGCTCACCATACGAGCAAAGGCCGGTGTGGAATTGACAATAATTCGCGCATTTTGATCTAAAGGGCAAAAGGTCCCGCCACCCTTATTACTCTGGTACACATTGCGTGCGACTTTGACAGCTCCCCACTGTGTTTCATAAACCTTGGGTTCTTTTTTGCGTTTACAACTCATACAAACAGAACCAATGGTGATAGGTGATCCATCCGTATCCATATATTCCAGCTGCTGGCCCATTGCGAGAGTACCGGCTGCATTGAGTTCACTTTGAAGACTTTCCTCAAACTCCAGCATGGATTGTCCATGCTGGATAGTGATAAGGATTTGGGTTTCTTCGCTTTGTGTAGAAATGATAGAAGCAGACATGGCAGAAAAACTTTATGTTAATACTGTCGTAAAAGTAGCTTATATGATCTGATTTATCTCACATTAATCAGGCTGAACACCCGATTGAAGTCAAAGCGACGATGACCATTCAAAAAAATATGTTCTCAACATTGGATATGTTAATTAAAGCCGGAAGCATTCAGCAGGGTGTTGTCGTTTATAACGGTGACAGGGTTTTACCATTTTCTGACAGATTGGCGGCTATCCCTTTAGGGGCATTGTTGTAAAAACTGCTGGTATTTATTAACCCTGATCCTTATTCAGGATTTATCACAAAATAACTTTCCTGTTTTCCCGGTTCATAATTCACCCAGGATTCGAGACCGGGCAATGCCTGCAACGGTAACCGGGATAGCGATGACAGGTTTTCTTAACGGACCAACTGAAGAAACATAAAAAAGACGACAAAAAACAAGGCTGTCCAGAAAGCACCAATCATGATGCAATGCAGTTTTTCCCGAAGGCTCATTTTCATAGGTGATAGTACCAGTTAATAGCCAGAACGCTGGCAATAGTAATAATCAGTCCGCCAAAGGTAATCCAGTATTGCCGGTGCATGGAGCCTACTTCAGTGCGCACATCGGTTATTTCTTTTCTGATATCTGAAAAACCTTTGATCATTTCAATCTTTAGCTCGTAATGGCGACTATCCGTTCGAGCCTGAAGTTCATGATAGCGATCATCCGTTCGAGCCTGAACTTGAAGCATCGCCTCTTGCATAATTAGCACATCTTTTTTACTGGCATTATAGTCCGGGTCAAGTGAAGCACTGACCTTACAGGCCAGATCATCATCAATGCCTATTTTTTTAATTGGTTAAACAGGTCGTCCGCCATAACACCTCCCGGGAAAGGAGCGTTCAGTATAGCAGCAGTATGGGAGTCATCTGACAAGGTGAAAAAATCGCTCCCATTCAACCAGATTTCTCGTTCCCACGCTTTTAGGCCTTTAGGCTCTCGAGTCCTCGGGTTCTGCGTGGGAATGCATACCGGGACTCGCCGTGTACGCCACTCTACGTGTGGAAATCGGGGATGGTGCAAGACCTGTCTCTTATACACATCTTAAAAAAAAAAATGTAATATGTTAAAATGAAACAAAGAATTTTTTATATGAAGATAA
>NZ_JAVRMB020000436.1:0-4937 GCF_031844845.1 Endozoicomonas sp. | reverse complement strand
CTTTATCGCTTCCGGTTCGAAAGGGATGACTGTTTTTTGGTCAGGGTGAACAATGCAGCCTCCCATTAAATTATGGTAATGGGCTTCATTGGGTTTCCCTTCGTTGCTAACGCAGCAATCATCACAGCCACATTCTTTTGAATGAAAAAGTCCTGTTCTATCAATAGACATCAGGTAATGCAAAATATCTTTTCAGTAAGATTTTCGAGTGCTTTAATATAATCCAGGATCATCACCCTAATCATTATGAAGGTGGCATCCCATTCATTAATTTCCTAATAGCTTCGTTTTCTATGATGTATCAAAAAGGCAAGTCTCTTCGGAAACTTGATAATATCCGCAATGACCCAATTAATACTCATAATCACGCGAATATGTATCATGTTATACAGGGAAGAATTTCTTCTGATACCCGTATAAGGGAAGGTCTTTACCCTGTTGATTCTACTGAGCTTCGAAAGGCATTTGAAAACTTTTCTCTTTGATTCAAAGTAATGGCACTCTCAAAAAAATATAAATTAAAAAGATCCAGTGGAGAAAGGCAATACTAATAATGACACTGTCAGAAAGCAGTATTCTCACCTCAAACCATTACGCTCGGGAAAAGCCCGGAAACGGCCATTCCTTTCGCACTGAGCAGTTATCTTGAGCTGGTAGACTGGACAGGTCGTATGGTTCGCCAGGATAAGAAATTGTCCCGGAATAAGTTCCGCATTTGACTGATACTTGTTAAGGCCGCTTCCCGCACAAGCACAAGCGGAGCCGTCTTTTTCGGGCAGCGGGTAGCGTTTGTTGAAATAACGAAGTTATTAAAGGACAGTTCCATAGATGTCTGATAATGCTTTGCAGGACTCTGCTTCGTTCAGCCGTGACATTGGTTGAAAGACAGATGCCTCGACAGTTTCCCCTCTCTCCTGGAAGCGTGTCCTGAACTTCACCAACATTTCCGGTTCAATTATGCCCGGAACGGTATTGGTATCCGTCAATGGTAGCTCAAGTGTGGTAATGCTCTGGTTGCCGCCCGTGACTTAGAAGGTAGTCCATTTAAAGGCTGTACTTCCAGAAAACTCCGATGGCCTTCGCCTTCTTCTTACCCCCCTTCCCACAGAGGGATCTACAGCCGCTATCATTTCATCTGGTACTTCATCTGGCTCAAGCCTTTTCATCAAACCAGCCATCAACAAATCCAGATATTCACCAAACGGGGCATTGCTCATGTTGATGGCCTCGGTGGGAACCGCCGCCTCAACATCCGAAGATTCGCTTCTCTCCTCTCCGGGACCAGCAACCGGCTCCCTCTGGCCGACACTTTCAAGGGCCATCAATTTAAGTGCATGGGTAGCCTTTAATATCTCTTTTTCAAGTTTACCTTTATTCAGTGATCGACTGGCCGCAGCATCCTCACCAACAGTAATACATGTATCCATCATTGCAGCAATAGTATCCATAAGGGTTGTTCCCTGTTCCCACATAACCAGGGGCCCTGTTGCCAGAACCAGACGACAGGTAATATGAATGAACGCTTCAACATCATGTCTTGAATAATCGGGTCCAACCCAAAGTACCTGCAGAAGATTCAATACCGCACTCATTGGCCGCACAACACCCTTATAAATATGGCGACGAGTGACATTCCCGGCTACCCTGTGCCCCCAAAACTCCGAAGATGCCTCCGGTCTGGTCAGGGCGCAGCCTATATCGGTTAACATGGCACTGCCGCTGAGCAGCATGGTTCCGCGAGTAAACCATTTGGTTACCAACGACTTCCCTCTATAGCCGCTGTTGCCCCCCCTCAAACTGTCTAAAAAATACTGCTCGTTGCTGGTCAGCGGTTCTCCTGTCACATTTTTCACAAGGCAGCTGTTTAATAACACCTGCTCATTTTTTTCTATCAAGTGATCCTTGAAGCCACAATTTTCAATCAGGCTTAATGGTATAAATGTTTTTCCCAGTACGGAATTATAAACAGTGTTACGCTGTGGTACATCCGGAGTGGCATCCTTAATTACATAAGCTCCATTCATTATGCCTCTAAGACCAATGGCTGTGATACCGGCAAATCGTTCAACCTGCCGAATACCTCTATCAATAATACCTTTTGTGCTACTATCTACTACGCCTATACCCGCCTCAGCGTTACTGAATAATCCGGTATCAACAAAATGTTTTTTTTGTTCATGCATCTTGATAAAATCAGTAATAAAATGATCCAGAATTTTCGAATTATCTGATTTGTCAACCTGCGTGATCAGCAGATTCAGAGAACCCGCAAGATAAAGAGTGAAGGCCATTGTTGCAGTTATGACATTGGCAGGCTTTAAACTTACCTTCTCCACATTTTCCGTCTTAAAAAGGCGCTCAGAATAATCAACGACTTTATTTTGCACTTCAGAAGTAAGATTGAGCGCCGGAGCCTTAAGAAAATCCCCGAGCATCTCAGTTTTTTGACGTCCACCATAGTTTCTTTCAAGCATCACTATCCCCAGCATTGAGAGATAGTATGTGGGCACACGATTCGATAAATGTTTCGCCGAAGTATTTATATAACCAGCGATATCCTGACAATAATCCGCAGCATGTTCCACATATTTTTTTTCTAACTTTCGTGATCTGACATAAACAGACATGGCGCAACGCTGTAAATAATAATCTACCATCTCTTCACAGGACGTCTGCATTTTATCAATTATTTCATCATCCGATTCATATAGTCGTTCACTTCTGATTATTGCTGAAGCCATTAAAGTTTCCGGCGTTAATACATGTGGTTCAAAAAGTTTCTGTTCTACTTCAGGATCATCCAGCCAGATTCCATAATTAACGCACTTCAGGGTATCAAGAAGCGCTTTCAATCTTTTTCCTATGTCTTCTGTTTCCGATTGCAATTCACCAACAGTCGATATTCCGGTAATCAGGATTCCCATAATTTGGGAGAACTTATTTTCAATATCAGCGTTGAAAATCCTTGTAAAACTATCACCAAAGACTTGCTGATTGATTGCCACCATATATTTATTGCCAGAAAAGGAATGAAATGATTCCATGTCATCAGACTGTATCGCCTCCAGAGACCTGTTAATTGTCTGTTTCATCAAGGAGAGGCATGGATCATCTGGAAGCTGCATATAATTAGCCAGATCGATAAATGGCTGGCTAATATTAAATCGAGAAATCTCCGATATTGCATTCTTGGCACCACTAAGTACGGTCTGTAAATTCAACCTGCCCCTCTCAGTACCCAGGCTACTTACTTTCCTGAAATCGAATGCCAACTGCTCCCGTGTTTTGCGGCTCGAATCTTCCGCCCCGGCGCTATTAATCGAAGGAGACGAGTCAGCTTCTCTATTTGACATAGAAATACTAGTAATTGACGGAGAGACATGCATATACAATTCAACCTAATATATTTCTATAATTAAATATTAATGAGAAAATTAATTCAATATTCACTTAGACAGCCATATTGCCGTTAAGGGAAAGTTAATTTTTATGACCATCAGCAATAGATTTTCAAACATTTCTACCTTCAACTTTAAGCAGAACACAGCCCACTCAGACTCTTTTACTAATTAGTCGACCCAATGGAATCGAACAATCCAAACCAACCATTCAGTACACTAATACATTCAAAACCGTTATAAATTGAGTTATACCAAAGTCATAAAAGTAACAACACACTCTTAGTATGAACCAAGCAGTTTCCCTCTAGCTTCAAGTTTTTTTGAAAGATTCTCTAATAAAAAGCTGGCAATATCGAACCCCATTTATTGGTAATCGAATACAAGATATTGGCTAAGCAGATACCCTGTCAGCTCTAAAGTCCTTGCAACATAAGAAAACATCCCTAATGTTCATCCTAAGACAATACACTTACACTGATTTAACATAAAAAGGCACTAAAACCCCGTTAATCAACATATAGCATGCAGATATTTTATTACTTAGACGACACAAGATGTTGACTCTGAACAGTTACTTTTAAACAATACGACAAAGACATTTATAAAATGTCACCAAACGTCTGCACACTCATGATTAACTACAATTAAAATAGCAGAAACCAATTGCATAGCATAAATATATCTTTGAATTTCACTGCAAAAATATTGATTTGTTGGCAGCTTCCGGTTATTTCGGAAGCCTGTTGATCGAAATAGTCTGAATCGTCAGGGGAATGGCGATCAGCACAATATCCAGAGAATCCGGGGTGCCTGGAAACCAAACAGCAACACCACCGTCAGGATTAAACCCAAAATAGACAACGGTTTAATGGTATGAACCATACCCAGCAGGATCATTCCGACAATATATTCATTAGCCAGATCAGACTTAAAAGTCGTTCAGCAACTCACGCATCCTTACCAGGGCTTCCGGCCTCAGACTGAAACAGGTACGGGGATGTTGCACCTCCGCATGCACCAGCCCCGCTGCCCGCAACACTCGCAGATGCTCCGAAACAGTGGACTGTGCCAGGCCTATCTGATCCACCAGATCAGACCCGAGGCAGACACCACCGGCCAGTATCCGCAGCAACCGCACCCGGGCAGGATGCCCCATGGCTTTTGCGTATGCCGCCAGCTCCTTCTCTTCCGCCTCGTGGAGCCCGATAAGGTTTTTAAGACATTCTGGCATCAGAAAGAAGGAACAGGACATCCATAAATTTCTATTCGTCTAGATTAAACTAACGTTCTACTTAAGCTTTCGCCCTGAATTTATGGATGTCCTGTTTATTTACTCTGTTTATTCTCATGGATGTCCTGTTTATTCGGTCGAATTTATGGATGTCCTGTTTATTCTCATAAGCGCGACCAGGAACATTTTGAACGTTGCCAGACTGCGCTCAAAGACGCCAAGGAAGCAGAAGACAAAGGACTTATTAATCTCTTCTACTTTGATGAGTCAGGGTTTTCTCAGGAACCCTGTGTTCCCTACGCTTG
>NZ_JAVRMB020000435.1:0-5632 GCF_031844845.1 Endozoicomonas sp. | reverse complement strand
CTACCACCAACTGACATAAGCAGTTCCCCTTGGTGATATACGTCCTTTGCGCAATGTGAAATCATTTTTCTATAACGCTGATCAAATTGCAACCACAAAAAAAGGGACGTTATCGTCCCTTTCTTAAATTTCTTTAAAATTTGCCTTCTACGAAGTGGCAAACTCTTTTAACTTTTTCAACGGCCTGACCTTAACCTGAATAGACGCCGCCTTGGCTGGTACATCCATCAGCTCGCCTGGCTTGAAAGGATTAGGAACACCCTTTTTCGCTTTTTGCGCCGGTTTTTTCTTGGTCACAATTTTTAACAATCCGGGCAAAGTAAACTCACCACAGCCTCTTTTTTTAATATGACGTTCAACCAGTTCCCCCAGCTCGTCCATTACCGCACCGACCTGCTTTCGGCTTAGTCCGGTATTTTCTGAAATTTCTGCAAGCATCTGGGTTTTGCTGTATTTATCTTTGATTGCGGACGCTTTTTTAGCAGCCATAGTCATAACTCTCCTGATGAAAAATCCCTTTAAACAAGGCATTGCGTGCTTGCCAATACTTAAGCTGCTGCTGTCTGGAATAGATCAACACAACTCCTATTCAGCGACGGCATTTTTAAGCGACGGCATTTATCAGCTACTGCATTATCTGCCACTGCATCAGGCGGATATTGGTACCTCTACTCTCGATAAGCCATTTAATAAACGACCAATCACTCCATGAGTACAACCCTGTCATCTAAAACTACCCCCAAACAATCACAAACTGCAAGAGAAGGTAATAACTGCGAACATCCAAGGTACTGAATACCACTCTAATATCAGTATTTTTCCATGTCGAGCACTTTTTACTCAAAGGTTCATACCTAAATAACAGACCTAATCACAACACTCATGGAACTCACACAGAGTTCACTACGGCATTTGCAGGTTTGTTAATGCTTACTGCATCAAGTATCTTCCTGCCTCAACACAAAATATGCTCTCAGCCAGCATCAAATCACTTCAGAAATTACCAGCCAATATTTGAGAAAAAATCGCCATAACGGTACATTAACCACTGATATCGGAAACATGTATTCCATCAGAATGAGTAGCACACCGTATTTTATCGAGTTCAAAGCCGTAATAAAAAGCAGTGCTGATGCAAAATGGACAACAGATTTACCATAGAGACTGCTTTCATAAGTGACTGTTAACTCCGGAAATATTCGATCAAAAGGGCTCGATTATCTTCAACTGATACTGATAACAAATAAAGGGAACATGCCTTGAAACACTTAAAACGCTTTCACCTTATTACCGGCCTTTTGGCTTTTCTTCTCATCATTACCAGCATTACCGGGCTTTTCCAGCTTTCTTCTGAGCCCGTTAACCTGAGCAGCTCAGCCATTGTCGTATTGATGGCAGCCTCTCTGGTTAACCTGATGGCAGGGGTCAGTGCTACGGTATGTTACGGTTCCCGTCGCGGGGTTCAGGCTATCGGATCAATCTTAATGATTACCGGTATTGCAGCGGCAGTGGGCTTCACAGCCGACAGCACCTTAGTGATCCCAGGCATCACGCTGGACAAAATTGCCCTCATTACGCTTAGTGCAGGCACGCTGATTCACGTTTTCATCAGCCTGAACAATCCCATTGTCTCACACCCGGATTTTGCCGATGACTCTGGCCGTGAGACCGGCTCCGTCAAATGGTTCAATATTACCAAAGGCTTTGGTTTTATTACCCGTGATGTTGGTGATGATATTTTTGTCCATTACCGCGCCATTCGTGGAGAAGGCCATCGCACACTCAGCGAAGGACAGAGAGTTGAGTTCATCGTTATAGAAAAGGATAAGGGACTGCAGGCTGAAGATGTCATTGCAGCCCCAAAAGGCAGATAACCTGAAAGGAATGTTTATTTTGGCTGGAGAAACCCTCCAGCCAAAATAACACCCGGATAACAGAATCAATAATGCGGTGGTGGTAACTCTTCCTGAGCGTCCAACTGCTCAGAAGGCATCTCGTCAAATTGCTTCTTCAGTTGCGCCAATGCTTCCGTTAGCCGCTCAATATCTCTCTGCTGTCGAGTGACCACTTCATTCAGTTGAGCAATGGTATCTTCCTGATAGCTTAACTGCGTTTGCAGCGCAAGCAGTTCGTCTCGCATGATTTTAACTCCCACAGACAGCCGGTTATGCCACATTTAACGGACAAATGAGGCATGTTCATATCAATCAGGGCAGGCAGCTACACCCAAAAAGACAGACATGGATAAATCAAATGGCGCAGTCTACTCTCTGGGACTCAGCCTTCCAAATTCCCTTTCGACCATTGAAAAGAATCAACACCCGTTATTGCTTCTTCCAGTTTTCTCATAATCTCTGAAAGTTCTTCCGCAGTATACGGTTGAGCAGGCTGTTTACCCCAAACCGGCGCTGGCCAGACAGCGTCATGGCTATAACGGACAACATGGTGTACATGAAGCTGTCGTACAACATTACCCAGGGCAGCAACATTCATTTTTTCTGCCGAAAAAAGAGCCTGTAGCATTTCTGCCAGAAAAGATGACTCACGCAACAGTTGCTCCTGAGCAGCCTCATCCAGCTGATAAATCTCTTCTACATTCTGTACACGGGGTACCAGAATAAACCACGGATAATGACTATCATTCATCAGCAACAATCGACAAACAGGAAAATCGCCTATAACCACGCAATCTCTTGCCAGCCGGGGATCCAGATCAAAGCCACTCACAGCGCCACCCATCCATTGAAAATTAAACAGAGAAGAAAATACCTCGTAAAGTACCCTGCCAACGGTAAACCAGCCGCCACTGATTGACCGGCGGAGATAAACAGTAGGACATCACTGGCTTGCCCGGGCAATCTGAACGGAAAAGTTTTATCCGAACCGGAATACTCTCAGTAGAGTACTATCAACTATTCTAATTCATGCTCAATTATTTTCTATTCAATCAATATTTATCGCTATATTTATTCAAACCCGTTAACATTCGACAGTTACTGTTTATTTAAAATGCGTATTGCAGTAATTTTTTTCATAGTTAGCCGGAGTAATATGTATGGAAGTTTATAATAGCAAAGCGAATACCTTTGATGCCACAACAGTAAACATTAACCCTCAAAACAAGACATCAGAGCCAACAAAAGGGTCGGAAGCATCAACGGTTACACAGGGGCCACTGTTGCATACGCTTCCACAATCCCGAACAATATTCACTTCAGAAACAAGCTCTGATCAGAATTTAGAGCGACGAAAACCCCAGCACCCAAACACTCCCACAGTGCCTTTTTTAACGGGTAACAATGAAATAACCACAGAATACCAGCAGAGCAAATCAACAACAGTTGACGAAACCACTGTAAACAGCCTTATGGAAGACATAAACTCAGGATTTGCTGACGAAATAGAGGTTAACGGCCTGATAGAAACACTGAAAAGGATATACGCAGCTAAGATTGAGGAGCTAAACAAAGAACTAAACAGAGCATTCAGACAATACAAAAACGACAATTTCAAGTTACTTTCAGAAATGAAAGTAAAAAAAGATGACATCATTAAATCTTTAAAACACCTTGCGCCAAACATTATAGAAGAAGAAACAAACAAAATGAATTGTTCTTTTTCTATTAGCAGTCACCTTAAAGAATCCATATTACAACTCACAAACCAAAGAACGGATACAGCTAGACAAAGCATAGAAACAGAAATCACCCACATTCAATCAAACCCAGCATTACTCGAGAAATCAAAAGCAGCCGTTATTTCAGAAATTCGACCAATGTTGGAAAAACTCGACAAAATTAAAACTACCATTATAAATAAAATCGATGATGAATTCGAAAAACACACCAACAGAGACATGAAAATAGCGTCCAGAGTTGACAACAAAGCACTGAAGATAGCTGATCACACACTGGCAAGCAAGCCTGCAAAAAAAAACAATAAAGAGATAACGAACACAACAAAAACACCCACACTTTCATCAACACCCATATCAACACCCATATCAACAACAGATTATCTCGATAACTTTTCAACCATAATATCTATTGATGATGAAAAATTAATTGAAAACACAATCAACAAAATGGAAGAACTCATAAAAACGATATCTGAAGAAGCAAGCAAAATAAATTCGATCATCAAAATTGAGTTCAAAAAACTTTTTTCGGAACTGAATACAATTGATGACCCATCCTATTCCCCCATTGAGCTTAGTTATGCAAAAACTCGTTTAGACAGAAAATTAAAAGAACAAACTGATAGAGCCAAGGATGGTATAAATCAGTTATTAGCCTCAAACAAAGAAAAACATAACAAGCATCTTTTGACTACTTATCAAGACGCTCCAACAGAGGAAAGCATAGGTACAGCAAAAGTTACAATACAAAAACTACAAATTGATCAGGAAAATAGAGCCGAGAAAGTTTATAAAAAAATAGATGACTATTTTAACTTTACCAGTCAATCAATGAATCTATTTTTTAAAGCCTTAGAGCAGACGGTAAATTCAGTTGTATCCAGTGCAATAACAATGAACAAGTCTAAAAGACTGGACCCTGAAAGTATCGAACAACTTGAGCAAGATAATCCAGCGCCTGAAATCTCGTTATCTGACTATAAGATTCTGGAGCCACTACCAGCGATCGTTAATGACCAGTGGCGAAGCAGTATTCAACCAGCCACCTGTCCCCCACCAGCAGGCCTCGCGACAACACCAGAAAGCAGTACAAAAGAGCCAATACTCCAAACGCCAACGCCATCCGCAGGAATAACGACCACCGCTGCCAAAACAACCATACTTATCAGGCACAAAATGACGCCTTCTTTAGATAATTTACCAGCAGGATCAATTGATAATGAAAATCAGCAGATGTCTGAGCAGAAAGAAGGCTCGGGAATAGCAATTACTCCCACTACCCTTTGGAAACAGCACTCCACGCATAAACAGCTGTTCAGAGAATCCAGTGTAGTGGAAATCATTGATCAATCGATTGGTCAAAGAAAATTTGAGTTTTCTGGCGAACCTGGTAGTGGATCATCAAGCGAAGCATTGGAAGTTACCTCGAGTGAAATATATGAAAAAACCAACGAACAACTTCGGGAGCAGGTTGAAATCCTGAAGAATGATGTAAACTCTATTAATAAAAAATATGAGAATGGCAGATCAGGAAATAGACACCACAAATATAAGCAGGAATTGCTAAATGCTTTCAAAGAACGACGGGCTGAGATAATTAATATTACCAAACAAAGTATACAGCGAGAAACTGAAAATCCATCTGATATTTTATTAGCATTCTTAATTGAGAGTCATAAAAACCTCTGTCAAGAATATATGATCACCCTTGATCAGTATGCTTCCCATTTAAAAGAAGAGACTGGTGTCGGTATCGGCTACCATTCGGGCACCTGTGGCATAGTAGAATGTGTCGACACTGATAGTTCATTGGCTAATGATTTAATGGCTGAAACAATAAATAGTGTTAAAGACCTGCTTTATAATATAAAGATAAAAATGGAAGATATTATGATAAAGCATGGCTATAATGTCCAACTCCCAGAGGACAATGAGGAATTTAGTGAAGCGTTTAATCAATGGAATGATGAAATAGTAAATATTATAAACTCAGCG
>NZ_JAVRMB020000434.1:0-26167 GCF_031844845.1 Endozoicomonas sp. | reverse complement strand
GCGATGACTGGGGTGCTTATGAACGAAATATAGCCCCTGAGAAGCATGAGATTGGCAAGAGAAACACTCAGAAAATTGAACGTAAGAATTTGAATTTCAGAACATGGATCAAACGGTTAGCGAGAAAGAGTATATGCTTTCCAAGCTTGAGAAGATGCACGATATTGTCATTGGATTACTGATTAACGCGCTTGAATTTGGGGTAGATATTTATGCTTGACCACACATTTGGCCCACTACCCTATAGAGAATGGTTATGCCTGATTATTCGAATTTTGTGGATGATGAATTATCAACTGCAGCTGAAGTACTTAATCGTGTTATTGGTGATAAGCAGTTAAAAGATAATATTATACAGGCAGCAGTATGGATTACGTCTGCGTTTAAAAACGAAAAAAAAGTAATTTCCTGTGGTAACGGCGGCTCTCACTGTGATGCGATGCACTTTGCTGAGGAATTGACAGGCCGCTACCGTGAGAACAGGCCTGCTTACCCTGCCATTTGTATTTCAGATGTCAGTCACCTTACTTGTGTCGGGAATGATTTTGGCTTTGAGCATATCTTTAGTCGCTATCTCGAAGGTGTTGGCTTAACCGGAGATATTCTTTTGGGGATAAGTACAAGTGGCAACTCAATAAATATCGTTAGAGCATTTGAGGCAGCAAAAGTAAAGGGAATCAAAACTATTCTGCTAACGGGCAAAGATGGAGGGAATCTAGCTTCTATGAGTGATTTAACTATTTGTATACCTCATTACGGTTTCGCTGATCGTATTCAAGAAATTCATATCAAAGTAATTCACATAATGATTGCCATTATTGAAAAGATGATGAGTCGGGATACAAACGATTAACGAACACCATTTTCCAAATATGGCTGCGGTGATAATACCCGCACCGGTTGCCCTGGTGATGGCGGATAATGGCGGACTCGCCGGAGTCATTACTGATGGCGACCTGCGCCGCTTCCTGGTTGACCATGATAACCTCAAAGGGTTGCTGGCATTGGACCTGATGAACACAACACCGGTGACCATTAGCCAGGAAGCAATGGTGGCCGATGCCGAACAACTCATGCGTGAAGATCATCTGAAATGGGTGATCGCCCTGAATGATGATCACCAGGTGGCGGGTTTGCTGGAGGGGGTTGACTAGTTTGCTGGTTGTGTAAAATAGCCGTGGCTGCTGTTGAGTTGGCTGCGGTTTTTTTGGGCTGGAAGATTGGTTCACGTTTACGAGGATACGCAACTATAATGAGAACGGACGAAGTCCTGAGAAAACGTAGCTCGTTGCAACGACTTCGTTTCTGATTTTTTAATTTTATGACAAAAGTAATAAGCCCAAGCACTGCACTAAGCACACTGCGCCTTTTATTCACCAAAATCACATCATCGGATGTGGCTATTTTCCTGGAAATAGCCGCCATTCCCGGCATTTGCTTCTTTGAACTTTACCAGCGGATCAATGACAGGATCAGGATTTCAAGCCATCAGCTCACCTGTTCACTGGACAGGCTTCTTGGCAGCAGTCGGGCCGCGACCTCGTCCAGATACTCGTTGGTTTTACGAACCAGCGTTGGCGATAGCGGATATCATTTGTCGGACACGGGTAAACAGTGGGTCAGCGTTTTGTTAAATGAACGTTGCCCGTTACCCGCACCCCGTTGCCCGAAAAGGCAGGGCCGCTTACGCTTTTGCGGGCAACGCGGAAAAAGCATAAAAGAAAACCTGGCGAACGCGGGCAGACAGTAGTGAACAGTGATCAAATATCCATATAAATCCCAGCGGTGAACCCCTGAATAGTGGCTGAACGGGCAGCGGCGTTATCCGTTTTAATATCGTAGTGACGGTAACCGGCCTGAAGGTGAATCGCCGGGAACAGCCTCAAGCGTGCACCGGCACTGATATCCGTGACGCTTTCAGCGGATTTTTTTGAGTAGTTGACTTTGCTGTAGTAAGAGAAATCGCTGCCCGGGAACAGTTCTGCATCGGCAACCACCATTGGAAGGGTTTCATCGTAGTGACGGCTGCCATTGATCCGGTGCAGGCCTGCGCCCAGGTCTATGGATACCAGATCGTTGTCCAGTATTTCGTAATAGCCATAGGCATCGACGTTGTTCAGGCTGTCGGTTTTCCCTTCAATCGCTGTTGCCCGCAAAGCGATGTTGGGCAGCAGTGGTACCGGATGTTCTATTTGCCCAAAAACTGAGCCTGCCTTGCCATGATCTTTGGTTTGCCAGTAGTCGAGGCCAGCCTTGGCACCGATAATATCAGCATGGATGGTGGTACTGGAAAGTAACAGTAAGGATAAGCAGAACGCTTTTTTCATTAGGATAACTTCGCCTTGCGCATGAAAGATGCAGGAAAGTGAGCACTGTATACGACATTGTCCAGTCTGTATTTAGGGTATTACCGAACGTAGAAAACCCACTTTAATTTCACCACAGAGGCACAGAGGACACAGAGGAAGAAAGAAAGCCTTTTCTCTGTGTCCTCTGTGCCTTTTATGCCCTCGGGTACTGTGGTGAACAAAACGTTATTAACGGACAATTTCTAAGAAAACCTTGAGTCCAGTATATGGATCACAACGTAAAGTGTTGATCGCCGGAACCTGTGGCGTACAGACCAGAGTGCAGCGTTGTCAGCGTACTGATTATTTGTTCTTTCATATACCGGACGAACTCCGGCTTTTTTATGGTGTCTGCCAGCCTTGCAGAGTCAAGAAAACGAGACATCTCCTGTTCAAAAAATGGTTTCTCAAAATAAGCCGGAAGGGTGTTGATCCGCGCTTCGAGCAGGGCCTTGTAATGCTTAATATGATGATCAGTCAGCTTCCGGCGCAGCAGTTCAATATTCTCTGTAGCACCTTGTTGCTGAAGCCAGATCACATCCCATAAATCCCTGGCCTTGATATTGTTCCGGGCCGGAATAGCCAGCAGTTTGTCCATTAGAATTTCGTTTTTTGATGAACTTCTGAACAACATCATATCGTAGCCGTCCGGAAGGTTGCCGTAGTGTGTTCTTATGAGCTGAGGGGTTGCATCATGGGTCGGCACATTGGCGATATCGATATGCACTCGCTGGGCTGGCAGATCTTTGCGAGACTCCTGTGTATGTATGATTATTTTCCAGGTATTCGCCTGACTGTTAGCGTAGTCCGGATCATTTTTCAGTTGTTTCGGGCTTCTGACGTCTACTTTAAGTCCATAGCGGTCAGAAAGATAACGCTCTATTTCCAGACGAATGTTATCAAAATGCTGTGGCTGAAAGTTCGTTCCAGCATGAAAGTCAAGGTCTTCACTGTACCGGTTGGAGCCGTGACAAAGCCGTAAGCAAGTCCCGCCAATAAATGCCATGTCAGGCAGAATCAGTGTTTTTTGTTGCAACAAAAAAAAGAAGTCATAATGAATCAGTTCTTTTTCAATGACGGGCTTCAGGGCTGCAAGCCCCGGATTTTGCCGGATGACACTATCAGCCCGCTCAGAGAGGGTTATTTTTTTCACGGATAATTTCCTCGTAAACATCCATATCTACCATTTGGGTGTTTCTCTTAACCCTCCGCAGGTCAGACAGTGCCAGCTCAGGCGATGCGATTCGCAGTGGGCGTTCAGGCTGCTTAATGACCTTATCCAGAATTTCAGTCTCACTCCGGCTTGTGTGGGTAAACTCAATGGTGCCATAAGGGGTTTGAAAGGTTTGACTACGGCCTGTGGTCATCACCGTCAGGTGATTGAGCAACATTTGACTGATGACACTGTATTCAGACAACGCAGATTCCAGACTGATATAGGAAAACTCACCCGCTCGCAAGACCACTGCAATGGATTCCAGCTTATGGATTTGCCGCCGGAACTCTCTGCTGTAAACATAAGCACCACGGCAAACCCGCTCCAGCATGCCACTTTTAACCCCTCGGTCCAGAGATTTTTTGAAAGAGACTTCCGGTTCGTCAGGGAAGTAACTCCTTAGCATTTTGGTGGAAAATGCAGCAATACCATATTCACCCAAGAGGTCCAGCCGTTGTGAAAGCAGGTAATATTTCATAGTCCAGCCAGTGATAGGAATTCATAGTCGATCAACAGAAAGTATAACTAAAGATACTCAATCTGTATAAAAGAATCGTTTTAGGGTTATTCACAGCATCTAAGAAACCGGGGTCGGGTTTTGATTCCTGCGCGGTCATTTTCAGGCTGTCGATAGTCTCCTAAAAAATAAAGGGCTCCATATAAATACCCTTGTTTTTAATATGGTTAAATTTATGGGTGTCCTGTTTTTCGGTTTTTCGATGCTTTTTCACCACAGAGGCACAGAGGACACAGAGAAAAGGCTTTCTTTCTTTCTTTCTTCCTTCCTTCCTTCCTTCCTTTCTTCCTCTGTGTCCTCTGTGCCTCTGTGGTGAACAAAACAGGGAAGTTATTAACGGACAATTCCTAATTACCGTAGGTATCTGCTGATTGGGTCTATTCATATAACCTGATAAGGTTCCCTTCTTTATTGTTAATCTGTCTTTCTAAAGGTGAGTAGTAATAGCTTTGAGTCGTTTTCTTTGTCTCTCTTCCGGCATTGCCCGAGCCCCTGAATTGAAGCTGCTTCTTCAGGGTGTCGTGCGCTGGCATCATCCGCTGCATCAGTGGTTCAGCAACTCCGCTCCCGCAGATTCCGCCGATGGTGTATTGGGATGGGGGATGAAGCGTAATACCGCGAAGGCGGCTGAGCTTGCCAATCGCCTGGGGTTACCGTTGTGGCGGCTGGAAGACGGGTTTATCAGTTATCTGGGCCATCCGGTATTGGGCGACCGTCGTTTTTCTCTGATCGTGGATAAAACAGGTATTTATTACGACGCTACTCAGCCTTCGGATCTTGAACAGCTGTTGAATCATCCGGATTGGTTGACGGCGGAGCTGGAAGCTCGAAGCTTGAAGCTGATAGCAACGGTACGTCGTCATCATGTCAGCAAGTACAACCATGAGCCCGTTGGTGAATGGCAAATGCCGGAAGCGAGTGTGGGCAAACCGAAGGTGCTGGTGGTTGACCAGACTTTTGGGGACTGTTCCGTGACTTACGGGATGGCTGATGCCAGCAGTTTTCAGGCGATGCTCGATGCTGCTATTCAGGAGAATCCAGCCGCTGAAATCTGGGTGAAGGTGCATCCGGATGTGGTGCTGGGGAAAAAGCAGGGTTATTTCCCCGTTGTCGATGGCAAGGTTAAAGGGGTTGCTGATACCCGGGTAAAAGTGTTGGCCGATAAGGTCAATGCCCAGTCTCTCTTCCCGCATTTTGACAAGGTCTATGTGGTTACTTCACAGCTGGGCTTTGAAGCACTGCTCCATGGTAAGCCGGTGGTCTGTTTTGGTGTGCCTTTTTACAGTGGCTGGCGGCTGACTGATGATCGTGTACCCTGCGAGCGTCGTTTACAGCAGCATACTGTGGCCAGCTTGTTTGCTGCGGCCTGTCTGCTTTATACCCGGTATATTGATCCGGAAACCGGCGAGCCCTGCGAGCTGGAACCTGTGCTTGAGTTAATTGCCTTTCAGCGACAATACCAGACGCATCAGATTGATCGACTTTATGCCATTGGTTTTAGTCTGTGGAAGCGGGCATTTGTCCGGGAGTTTGTTAGTGGTTTGGCTCGGGAGGTAGTGTTTGTACCCCATGCCAGGGCATTGCGAAAGCGGCTGGCCAATGACGCCGGACATAATGGGTTGCTGATTTGGGGGCGTAAGCCGTTACCGGAGGGAATCGATTTCAGTACGGTGACCGTGTGGCGTATGGAAGATGGCTTTATCCGGTCCTGTGGTTTGGGGGCGGATTTGCGTCGGCCTGCGTCGCTGGTGCTGGATGATCGGGGGATTTATTACGATGCCAGTCAATCCAGTCAGTTGGAACATTTGCTGGAAACCGCTGTGGTCAGTACTGAACAGTGTGTTCGGGGGCGCAATCTTCAGGAAGCACTGCTTCGACAACGGATTAGCAAATACAACCTGGGCGGTCAGGCCCGGGATATCTTTGCCGGGGCAACACCTGGTCAGCGTCGTATTCTGGTGACCGGTCAGGTGGACTCTGATGCGTCGTTACGCTACGGCAGCCCGGAGGTTTTTCGTAATATCGATTTGCTGTGCCGGGTTCGTCAGTGGCTGGATAGTGAGAAAATCGATGCCCATGTAGTTTATAAGCCCCATCCTGATGTGATTCAGGCGGGTCGGCAGGGGCATGTTGCGGCATCGGAAGCATTGAAGTTTGCTGACAGTATTGTTACCGATGTGGATATTTTCGATTGTCTTACCCAGTGCGATGAACTCCATGTGATGACCTCTCAGGCAGGTTTTGAGGCATTGTTACAGGATAAAACGGTGCACTGTTGGGGGATGCCGTTTTATGCCGGTTGGGGGCTGACTCAGGATCATATGATCTGTGATCGTCGTCAGCGGCATCGAAATTTGGCAGAGTTGGTCTATTTGGCTTTGTGTGAATACCCCCGTTACGTTCACTGGCAAACCCGTCGATTTACCACACCGGAACGGGTGGTGGCGGAGTTGGCCCGGCAGCGGTTGTTGTCAGGCGGTCAGCATCAGAATTCCGGCTGGCTGGGGCGAAAGCGTCGCAAGGTGCAATTTTTACTGGAAGCGATCCGCACCTGAAGGTGGTGGTTCTGATATTGGTCTTTTCCTTCGGGTGATAACAAGAAGTACGAGTGATGCTGTCTAAATCTGTTCTTTTTTTGCAGGGGCCTCTGGGGCCGTTTTTTCGAGAGTTGGCCCGGGAATTTTCCGCTCACGATTATAGAACGCACAAAATTAACTTTAATGGGGGCGACCGGTTTTACAGCGGTGCTGACCATTGTGTTGATTATGTGGGCAGCGTTACTGATTGGCCCGGATTTTTGGAACGTTATCTGACAGGCCACGGAATTCAGTCGGTATTTTTGATGGGGGATTGTCGTCTTTATCACCGTATGGCAAAACCTGTCTGTGACCGGTTGGGTGTGGATTTTATGGTGTTTGAGGAGGGCTATCTTCGTCCAGATACCATCACGCTGGAAAAAGGTGGAGTAAATGCACTGACCGCGCTTGATTTCTCCCGGGCGGCGCTGGCCGCGGCATCCTCACAACGCCAACAGGCCGATGTTGCCATGCCTGCCTCCATGAAACAGCGGATTGTTTATGCTGCGCTTTATTATTGGGCCGCGTTTTTTCAACGGAACCGTTTTGACCAGTACCAGCACCACCGGGCGTTTCATCCCATTATCGAGGGTGCCAAGTGGTGGCGTGGTCTGGGTCGGAAGTATCGGTGCAAAGGGCGTGACGGCCAAATCCAAAACCGTTTAACCGGTGAATTAAGTGGTCGGTTTTTCCTGGTGGCGTTACAGGTTCATGATGATTCGCAAATGCGCTATCACTCGGACTATGAGTCGGTGGAAGCTTTTATTGAGGAGGTGGTTGCCTCCTTTGCGGCATACGCCCGAGATGATGAGACGTTAGTGTTCAAGCATCATCCCATGGATCGGGGTTATACCGATTATCAGCAAACTATTGAGGCACTGGCTGAGCACCATGGCGTTGCTAAACGGGTGCTCTATTGCCACGATATTTCTTTGCCTGAGCTGTATCACCATACAAAAGGCGTGGTGACCGTAAATAGCACTGTGGGTATTTCTGCGCTGTTGCATTTGTTGCCGGTAAAGGTGACTGGGCAGGCCTTTTATGATATTGCGGGACTGACCTCTCAGTGTTCTTTGAATCAGTTTTGGTTAACACCAGAGCCGGTGCATGCCGGACTGTTTGATCGGTTTTATTCGATTATTTTCCGGGAGAGCCAAATTAATGGCAGCTTCTTCCGTGAGTTGCCTTTGAGTTGTGAGAATGCCCGGTTGTTTTATGAACAACGGTTTCGTGGGCGAAGAATCGCAGAGATTGTTAATGTGGCTGAACCGGTACAGACGGTCATGGATGGCGAACAAGCGGTCGCTTAATGGCTACTTATCCTTTTTTTAAATAACAAAACCATTAAAAGCTTCCAAAAGATCTATTTTTATCGCTATTAGAATTTAAAACTCCATCAATACTGATAGATATCGCATGAGCAAAGCCGTACAGCGATGTCCTTGAAATTATCAGTAAGGAGTTGCACCAATGGAGAAGGGATCTCTCCGCGGCATTGCCTTGGCGATGGCAATCACCCCCGCGTTATCTTCTGCTTATGACCTCACACCAGATGGTGCTGCCATTGGTTATGGTCACTACCTCGAAAATAAAGCTGAATTAGATGATTACCGTGCCAGCCTGCGCTGGGACTGGAATCAAAACTGGCTTGAGGAATCCGATACCTGGCATTTGACCGGTTATTCTGACCTGGCTGTGAACTTTTGGACCAGTCAACTGGGGCCAAAAGATGAACCCAGCCCTGACGGTGCTGCGAATGTTTATGCCATCAGTTTTTCTCCGGTATTTCGCCTGGAACACAATACCTCGGACTGGATGAGACTGTTTGTAGACGTTGGGGTTGGCCTTAGTTATCAGTCCAAAAAAGATATTGAAAAGAAGCTGAAGTCACCCATCAATATGGGTGGAAAAACCCAGTTTGAAATACGTACCATGGTCGGTTCCCGCTTTGGTGATCAGATGCAGTACGAGATGTCTGCCGGGTGGTTTCATTACTCCAACAATGATATCCATTCGCAGAATGAAGGGCTGGATTTTGGCGTGGTGCAGTTTGGGTATTGGTGGTGAGTGATGGGGATTTACATTCTTAGAATGGGAAGGTAGTACTCCGTCTTGCAGCATTTAATATAATATGTTGCACATCTTTAAATCCTGCTATTGCCATAGCCTGTAGAGATAATGATCATATCCAATGGAGCAGGACGGAGTAGTAGGTCATTTTGAAGGTGTCCCAAACCGCACCTCGGGATCAGCCATTGCGCTGTTCCCGGCTTTCTTCTTCAAGCCTCTTCTTGCTGACAAAAGCCACAGACTTATAGCGCAAGGATATGGTTCACCAGTGCTTGCGTCTCTTCACTGAACTCCTGAAATTCATCGTCATCAATAATCCCGTGGCTTTTCCAGCCCAGGATCATTGTGATGGCTTTGCTCCTGGACATGTCATCAAAGAACGCTGCCATCTCTTCATTTCGATCATGCACCAGATCGTAAAGCCCCTGACAGGCCTGATGGTAATCACACTGACCATCTTCAGTTAGAGCATGCACGTCACGGAAGACCTGCTGACAATATCGTTGCAGCAACACCGGGTGAAGTTTCCTGACGACTTTCCAATCACGTTCGGGGATCTTGTGCATGTTGGTGTTCTTATGAATGGCGAACAGGAATACGCCGGAGTCTATACCAACCCTTTCAACTTCGCTAAACCGTAAACAGCAACGGGGCGCTACCGCAGACTGACGGACAGGGCGGCTGTTTATGGCTGAAGGTGTTGCCGAAGGTAACAGGGGAGGGGAGGCAATATCAGATATGCAGATAATCGAATTATAATTCAAGCAGTTAAAAATAATTATATTGTTAGTTGAATCGAGCACATAGGTGACATGCTGGCGATCAGCTCGGTAACCGGGAAAAAGTATCTGGAAAAGCCAGGGCTGAAAAACACGCTTCTGGGCGATGGTCTGGCGACAACGGTAGCGGGCATGCTGGGTGGTCCACCGAATACTACCTACTCTGAAGTGACCGGTGCGGTGATGCTGACCAAAGCCTATAACCCGGTGATTATGACCTGGGCTGCAGTGATTGCTATTGTTGTGGCGTTTATTGGCAAGATCGGTGGTTTCCTGTCAACCATTCCGATACCGGTCATGGGTGGCATAATGATGCTGCTGTTTGGTTCCATTGCGGTAGTGGGGCTTAATACGTTGATCAAGGCAAAGGTTGATCTTGGTCTGCCCCGTAATCTGGTGATTGTTTCTATTGTGCTGGTGTTTGGCATTGGCAATATGGGGATTACGCTGGGTGATTTCTCGCTGAAAGGCGTCAGTCTCTGTGCCCTGACAGCCGTCATTCTGAACCTGCTGTTGCCGCACCGTTCAGGAGAGGACCGCTATCAGTCTTCTGAAGTGGGTAAAGATGAATCCGTATAAAAGCCGGGATTAACCCGGAAAAAAACCGGTACTGGTATCCAATACCGGTTTTTTTTATCTGGCTCAAATTATGCTGATTGCTGCTCTGTATGTTGCTGCTTTGCATTTTCAGCCTGAGTGTTCATTTGGATAAAGTGGGTAATACCACTTAACTCCATCAGTGAAGCAACTTCATCGGAAACATTGTAGAGCGAGAAATAATAGTATTCTGAAAGTTGTACCTGACAGTGCAGTAATAGCCCCAATCCATCACCATTAATACTTTTGAGTAAGGTACAATCAAGTACTATATGGTTCTGATTGATCGTTGTTGCATTCCTTATGGCATTTTCCAGTATGTGAACAGTACTGGTATTAATATCGCCCTCTATCATCAGCAGCGTATAGTTTTCATGGCTTTCGAGATTAATGGTTAATTCCATACTCCTTCTCCCGGGTCTACATCCCTTTAATTGGCGATATATTAAGGGAAGGGATTGTGGATTTGCATAACAGTCTGGTTACTAGGTCTGACAATGTGCCCGGGCTTAAGTTCATTTAAGGCTCAGATGCTTATTTAAAACACTGGGTTTCCCGATATTTCCTGGGAGTTGTCCCCGAGTGTTTGCTAAATTGGCTATAAAAAGTCGACTGGCTTTTATAGCCAACCTCCATGGCGATATCCAATAGCTTTCTCTGCCGGTTGACCGGGTCGCTGAGCAGTTTTTTTGCTTTTTCTATACGGTAGCGATTGACCAGTTCATAGAAGTTCCCACCGGATCTGAGATTGATCACCTGACTAAGTTCATGGGACGTAACCTCAAGGAGTTCTGCCAACTGGCTAAGGTTCAGATCTTCACGCATGTAGGTAAGGTCCTGCTCAAAGCAGTCCACCAGTTTCTGCCAGATTCTGTTAATTTCATGGTCGTCCAGTGCTGAGCGTTCATATTTATTCTGTGCCGTTTTCTCCATAGGTGGGGCAGGTTGCTCGAGTTTCTCCAGTACTTCCTGAATACCACCGGTAAAAATTCTGGGCTGCCTGAGCCCGCCAATAGCGATGAAATAGATCACACCGAAATCAAGTAAGAGAAAAATCGAGGGCTGCTGGTTAATCATGCCCATGGTGAGTAATACGCCAGTACCGATGTAAGCCAGCCTGAGGGTGATGATGTATAGAATCAGCCATTTCAGCCAGCCAAGGGTGATGGGGCCCAGTGAAGAAAAGGTTTTCTTCAGCCGGTCCTGATGTGATCGCAATAATCGGAGTGCAGCAACACCATAGGCAAAAAGGATCAGGCTATTCAGTAAATAGAAAACAGAAATAGCATGATCAACCGCCGATGTATGATTGCCAGATGATGATGGTTCATCGGGTGCAATGGCAAACCAGGCAATCAATCCCGGTAAAAGACACAAGGCGTGTATCAGTAACGGTTTGGTAAATGCAAATTGATGTTCAGTTAATGAGCGAACATAAAGGTAGATCAGTGGCCCTTTCATGATCATCAGCAGGTAGACAATATAGAAAGGTTGGTACAGTGGTTGGTAAACGGTTGCTTCGGTCCGGACGGCCAGATGAAGCGCAATGCCCAGAGTGTTAATGCCAATAAACATAGCGAGGAGTTTATTGGCAGACGGGGTCTCACTGCGGACCGTGAGCATAATGACCAGCAATAACAGCCCCTGGGACAGGACAAACAACTGAACAGCGGATAACCAATCCATACCAGTAGCCTTTTTTTATTTATTGACTACGAAAATGCCACCCTTCTGAGCTCTCTTCTGAGCTCTCTTCTGAGCTCTCTTCTGAGCTCTCTTCTGAGCTCTCTTCTGAGCACCGGCGCTATTTTCATGTTTTCAGGTGAGCGGCATGCTCTTCATAGAGAGCCTGCATAGAGAGTCGCTCATGGCTGCCCGGGCGTCAGGGTAACGAAATTATTGGGAGATTTCATCCAGTCGATACAGAATTTTGCCATGCTCAATGATTTTGGTGACTATCGAGTGTCAGGTGGCTTTTCGTATTGGCTGTAGTCAATGTCTTCCACAGGCCAACTGCGTTTTTTGTGCTTTATTCTTTCGGCAACACTCATACCAAAAATTGTCTGACAGGTGCGTTCTTTAAGCTCAATGAGTTCCTGAGGCGTTACCAGCCTGAGGAAAACACCCGCTTCCATAAAGCCCTCAAGGCGATGGCGCTCCAAGGGTGAAGGAGGGTAACCCTGTTTAGAGGCTGACGACAGTCTGGCCAGCCTTTTTTCTACTTCATCCAGAAAATACTGTTTGTCCATAGGGCTTTGACAATGTTCTATTTGAGATTACTCACATATACATGAACATCATCTCATAAACCAGTGCAGGGCGTTCTTCACCCACTACATGAACCTGTTGCTCCATAGTAACCGTTGTACCTTTTGCGCTGCCCGTGATCGCCTTTATACGACTTCGACAATGGATTTTACTGTTCCCGGGTACGATACCGGTAAACCTGAGTTTATCCGATCCAACATTCAACATGTTTTTAAAACCCGTGACCTCGAATGTTTGTGGCGTCTGCATTTTAGGCAGTAAAAGCAACGTTAGAAAACCATGGGCAATGGTGTTTTTGAAAGGGCTGTATTTTGCACCCTTTTCGCTATCGGTATGTAACCAGTAACTATCGCCTGAAAGCTCGGCAAACTGGTTGATCAGTTCCTGGGAAACGGTGACCTGTTCACTCCAGTCACTGAATGTTTCAGTGACTTCTGCCTGCATGCCCTCAATATATTTAACATCGTATTTTTTCATTATTATTCTCATTTATAATGTGATCGACTGCGCTTCAGTTGGCATCCTGGCGGATTTTTTTTCAGGCCGGTAGCGGCTGATTTTGCCCATATACCTTGGACAGGTTTTGCTATTTATAGACGGCTTGCCATCCACTACCTTTTCAACTGATCGCTAATAACAAGAACAAGCACTCTCTAGTGCAGCTAAGCCCTGATACCCATACTACCGTCATTCCCGCGAAGGAGGGTGTTGCAAAAGGGCAAAACACCCCCCGACCGTCATCGTCGCGAAGGCGGTTGTCGCAAAACCCTCCAGGAACGAGGTTCCTGGTGGGTTTTGCGACAGCCTCGAAGGCGGGAATCCATCTCGAGAGTGGGAATCTATCTCGTGCAGTGGATCCCCGCCTTCGCGGGGATGACGATGGTATATTCTTAATTGCAGCTTCCCTTAAAACTTAAAAGTGCCCCGGTAAATCATATCAATGTGAGACTTGCAGCCATTTATATTCAAGTTGCCGCTAGCTTTGTCGGTTGATTTAAAGCAGTGCATTCTTCATTTGTTCGTACTGCTTATAGTTTTGGTCATGCCTGGCAAAGTCTAAATTGCCAGTGTTATTCTTATTTAATATTGCCATCTCAAGCGTACTGGAATCCAGTTGAAGATCAGGGCTGGCCGCACTATTGAAGTTTTTGACCGCTTCCTGCAATTCATGTTTTGTCATCTGAACATTAAGGCGGCACATGCGAAAATCATCGCCGCCCCGGGGAAGGTGACGCATGTCACTCTTAAAAACCTGCAAAGCCTCCAGAGCGGTACTGACTTCGGAAAAACAGGTTTTGGCATTTTGATTGTTCGTTGCCTGCTGCAGTGCTTGATCAAACTTATGGCTTGCACTTGGAGAGTGGCTGTTCTTTTCTGCATTTGAAACAGGCTTTTGTAGTGTTGGGTTAGCTGGCCCGGTAACCCGGGAACGAATACTTGCGTCAGGGGTTTTTACAGAGAAAATAGATGAGAGAAACTGTTTTATTGTATCGGGTATTCTGACCTTAAACCGGCTAAAACTGCCTTCTGTTTTATTGGTATTCTGAGCTTTATTATTTGCTGTAGGAGTCAGTTTGACAGGTTGATGACTGTTTACTCCTTTCATTGGGGTATTTCCTATACGCAATATGAAAGAAGTGTTATCGGCTTATGGGTAATGTTCTTTTAGTGAGTCCGGGAAGCATAACGGTAAATGCCTCCCGGTTTATGAGTTTGTTGACAATGTTATCTAATTACATAAGTAGTTAACCAAATGAAAACGAATATTTTCGATCGTTTGATCAGCAATAGGCTCACCCCATGTGCTGAAAGGATATCCGACTGAAATATGGCTCAGTGTATTTTACCAAATAATCCCAGCTAACCCACAATCACCCAGGCCTGAAACTTTTTTACCAATCGGTCAGTCAGTTTATATGAAAACAAATGGTCAACTACTTAGCGTTCATTGCTTCTTGCATCTCAGTACGGATATTGTCAGATCGAGGACCAAAGATGGCCTGCATATTGTGACCGACCACCACCACCGCAGTCGCCCCAAGTTGCTTGATTCGATCTATATTCACGCTATCTGTGTTGTTGACAGTCACCCGAAGCCGGGTGATACAGGCATCCAGATTCTTGATATTCCCTTTGCCGCCAAAGGCTTTAATAAGATCCAGTGCAAGGTCACTGGATGGGGCTACCGTAATTGCGCTTTCACTCTCGTCTTCCCGGCCCGGGGTTTTCATATCCATGGCGGTAATCATGACCCGGAAAATAACGTAATAAAGCACTGCATAAAGTGCCCCGAGCATAATGATCCAGAGGGGTTTGGTGGCAATCCCGAAATAGAGGACGTAGTCGATCAGGCCATTGGAAAAGGACATGGCCATCTTGACGTCGAGATAGTTGGTAATGGCAAAGGCCATACCCGCCAGCAATGCATGGATACCGTAGAGAATGGGGGCAACAAACAGAAAGGAGAACTCGATGGGTTCGGTAATGCCGGTCAATACCGAGGTCAGTGCTGCAGACACCATAATACCGCCGGTTCTGGCTCTGTTTTCCGGCTTGGCGCAGTGCCAGATGGCGATGGCTGCCGCCGGCAGGCCAAACATTTTGAACAGGTAGCCGCCAGCAAGAAAACCGGCAGTGGGATCACCGGCGAAAAAGCGGGCAATATCGCCGGTAAAGACCTGGCCAGAGGCATCAACGAACTCACCCATTTCCATCTGGAAGGGCACATTCCAGATATGGTGCAGGCCAAAGGGAATCAATCCCCGTTCCACCAACCCGTAGACAAATCCGGCCATCACAGGATTCTCGGTGACGGACCACTGGGAAAAGGCATCAATCAGGCCCTGGATTGGTGGCCAGATAAAGCTCAGCCCAATGCCCAGAACGATGGCCAGCACCCCGGTAATAATGGGAACAAAGCGCTTGCCGGCAAAGAATCCCAGGTAATCGGGTAGCTGGATTTTGTAATACCGGTTAAACATGGACGCAGCCAGAACGCCCGCAATAATACCGCCAAATACCCCGGTATCAATGGTTTCAATACCCATCATGGAAACCGGCTCATAGCCGAGCTGGCGGGCCATGACCCCCATAGTGCCCAGCATAATGGCGTAACCTACGACGGCGGCCACCGAGGACACACCATCATTTTCAGTCAGCCCGATGGCCGTGCCGATGGCGAAAATTACCGGAAGATTGCCAAACACCGACCCTCCCGCCTGAGCCATAATGCTGGAGATCAGCTCAGGTATGAAAGAAAAGCCGGCGCTGCCCACGCCTAGCAGTATCCCGGCGACAGGCAGTACCGCCACAGGCAGCATCAGTGCCTTGCCGATTTTTTGCAGTATACCGAATGTGGTCTTGATCATAGGAGGGGCTCCGGAAAGAGACAGCGAGGTGAGAAGAGGAGAGCAGAAAGGCGAGTGTCAACCCTTGAGATTACGCTTTGAAAGCCAGGCGGATGTCGTTAGCGGTCAGTTAATCTCAGATTTTATTGAGCATGACTCTGGAAGTGAGAAACAATTATCACAAGCATAGACGAACTCTACGTTTTTCCACGGTCACTGTGTCTGATTTTGCTCTTGAGTTGGTAAAGCATTAGTCGGAGGGTTCGTGTAGGTATATGACGCATAATATTGATATGGGTCAATAAAGCGTTCTCGGTAATTACCTATTATTGGGTCGTGGAATAGATCAATGAGAGCAGGTTCCAAAAATAAAAAACAGCCTGCTCCGGGTCTTGTCGATGTTTACCGCCACAGGGATATGAGAACAAAAGCGGGAACCAGCAGCATGAGAGTCAGTAAAGCCCGGGTTTGAGGGGACCCGGGTTTTTTTTTATCTTTTCAGAAAATGTTACGATGACTATTAATTGATGCAAGAAAAGTAGCTTGCACCATTGGTAGAGATAAAGCGTAGCCATATTGGCACGACTTTGGAACTGGTGAATTCATGCAATTTCTGATTACTGGCGGGACGGGATTTATTGGGAGTCGGTTGGTTCATCGCCTGCTCAATGAAGGGCATCAGGTGGTTGTGCTGAGTCGTCAGCCGGCCAAAGATGTCCGGTTGCAGTTGTCTACTCGCGTGAAGCCGGTTTCATCACTGGCCGCTGTCAATCCGGCTACCTGTTTTGATGCGATTATTAATCTCGCGGGTGAGGGTATTCTCGACAAACGGTGGCGCCAGGCTCGAAAGAAAGTCCTGCTGGATAGCCGGATCGGGGTAACCTCTGAACTGGTCGACCTGATTGAGCGGATGGAGAATAAGCCGGGCTGTTTCATCAGTGCCTCTGCTGTTGGCTACTACGGTTTTTCTCGACTCGGAGAGCCGCTGGATGAATCCGCTGAAGTGGGGAGTGACTTCGCAGCAACGCTTTGCGACCGCTGGGAGCAAACGGCCAGGCGGATTGAGGCCCTGGGAGTGCGCACCTGTATAGTGCGGCTGGGCATGGTGTTGCACCCGGGCGGTGGTGCCCTGCAGAAAATGCTGCCGGTGTTTCGGTTGTGTCTGGGTGGTCCCATTGGTAATGGTCAGCAAATCGTGCCCTGGGTGCATATGGATGATCTGTTGAACGCATTGATCTATCTGGCAAACCACCCGGAGAGTTGTGGCGTTTTCAACGTTGTAGCACCCGAAATTGTGACCAATAAGGCGTTTGCCAAAGCGCTGGGGCAGGCGGTGCGCCGTCCTGCGTTATTACCTGCTCCGGTATCTGTGCTTGGTCTTATGCTGGGTGAATCTTCGAAGTTGTTGACTGAAGGTCAGGCCGTGGTACCGAAACGGTTGCTGGATGCGGGCTTTACCTTTGCTTATCCCGATTTGCGTAAAGCGCTGGCGACATTGTTATCGTATCTTTAAGGGAAGCGGCATTTTAAAAGATACCAGCTAAGGAACCGTCCTTAAATAACTTAGCCATTTCAACGAACGCCGCCCGCTACCCGAAAAAGCCAGGCTGCTTGTGCTTTTGCGGGCAGCGGGCAGCGGGCAGCGGCCTTTTACAAGTTTCAGTAAAATGTGGATCTTATTTCAGGACAGTTTCTAAGTGCTTGAAGCGATAAATTAAAAACGATTTTCTCTGCTGTTTTGTAATAAAATCCCCATATTCAAAAATATCTCAAGGCAGAGAAGCATGACTCAGGCATTGGCCATAAAGAATTTAAGAAAAGTATACGACGAAGGTTTTGTGGCTCTGAAAGGGGTTAACCTTGAGGTTACCAAAGGGGATTTTTTTGCCCTGTTAGGACCCAATGGGGCCGGAAAATCCACCACCATTGGCATTATCTCATCGCTGGTTCGAAAGTCTGCCGGTAGCGTATCGGTGTTTGGCCACGATATTGACCATGATCTGGTACGGGCCAAACGTTCCCTGGGGATTGTTCCCCAGGAGTTTAACTTTAATCAGTTTGAGAAAGTGGAAGATATTCTGGTCAGTCAGGCGGGTTATTATGGGCTCTCTACCCGCCGTGCCAAACCCCGTGTTGAACATTATCTGAAAAAGCTGGATTTATGGGATAAGCGGGCTACTCCGTCCAGAATGTTGTCCGGTGGTATGAAACGACGTCTTATGATTGCCAGGGCGCTTATTCATGAACCGGAATTACTGATTCTTGATGAGCCAACCGCGGGTGTTGATATAGAGCTGCGCAGAAGTCTCTGGGAGTTTATTAAAGAGATTAATGATCAGGGAACCACCATTATTCTCACCACCCACTATCTGGAAGAGGCAGAGCAGCTTTGTCGTAATATTGCCATCATTGATCAGGGAGAGATTGTTGAAAATACCAGTATGAAGCAGCTGCTAAGCCGGCTTCAGAAAGAGAGCTTTGTACTTGATTTGCGGCAGCCTATTGACCATATGCCGGTTTTTTCGGACTACAAGGTGAGTCGGATAGATAGCCACTCTCTGGAAGTTGAAGTGGATAAAAATACCGGTGTTAATGACCTGTTCCGGCAGCTAAGCCAGATGCAGATTGAAGTGGCCAGTATGAGAAATAAAACTAACCGTCTTGAAGAACTGTTCGTCAATATGACGAAGGCCTCTGAAGTCCGCAATCCGTAGTCCGCTGTCCGCAGTCCGAAAAAGACAAGACTGGCTCTTTCGGACAACGGACAACGGACAGCGGGCTTAAAGTTAAATAAGGATTTTATTTTGGAACAATTTCTAATGAGGAAAAGGCATGACGCCTGAACTGGAAAAACGACAGTGGCAAAGTGAATACCGATACCACTGGGTTGCCTTTGTCACCATATTTGCCAGGGAAATTCGTCGTTTCATGAGAATCTGGCCGCAGACACTGTTGCCACCGGCTATCTCCATGGTGCTCTACTTTGTGATTTTTGGCGCGGTGATTGGTTCCCGTATTGGAACCATGAGTGGCTTCAGCTACATGACTTATGTATTGCCCGGGCTGGTGATGATGTCCGTCATCACCAACAGTTTCAGTAATGTGGCCTCAAGCTTTTTCAGTAATAAGTTTCAGCGGAGTATCGAAGAGCTGCTTATATCGCCGGTACCTGACTGGATTATCCTTGCTGGCTATGTTCTGGGTGGTGTGGCACGGGGCGTGATTACCGGTGCTATTGTCATGGGCCTCGGACTGTTTTTTGTCGAACTGGAAATATATGATTTATTTTCCACATTATTAGCGGTAGTAATGACCGCCACGATGTTTGCCCTTGCTGGTTTTATCAATGGTGTGTTGGCCAGAAAGTTTGATGATATTTCTATCATTCCAACCTTTGTGCTGACCCCCATGACCTACCTTGGTGGTGTTTTTTACTCCATCGAAATACTGCCCGGGTTCTGGCAAAAGGTCTCCATGCTGAACCCGATTCTCTATCAGGTGAATACTTTCCGCTATGGACTTCTGGGGGACGCTGGTGGTATTGACACCGGTTTTTCCTTTGCTGTAATGCTACTGGCTATATTGTTACTGGGTGCTTACAGTTTGCATCTGTTGAAAACCGGTCGTGGCCTGAGAAGTTGATTCATGAGTGACGTTCTGCACGCTTCACCGCTGGGTAAAACCAGCGAATACAAATCGGAATATGATCCTTCATTGCTGTTTTCTATTGAACGAAAAGAAAAGCGTGAAGAATTGGGTATCCATCAGGATGACCTGCCATTTTATGGCCGGGATCTCTGGTATGGCTATGAGCTTTCCTGGTTAAACTCATCGGGAAAACCTGTGGTGCGGGTGGCTCAGTTTGAGTTGCCCTGTGACTCCCCGTGCCTGATTGAGTCAAAGTCTTTCAAACTCTACCTCAACTCATTTAATCAGTCCCGTTTTGATAGTGATGAGCAGGTTTTGGGTAGGATAACTCTGGATCTGTCTACGGTTGCCAAAGTGGCTGTTTCAGTCCGATTATTTACCATAGAGCAGTTTGAAACCCGGGGTTTTGATCAGGCGCCGGGCATCAATATTGACGACCTTGATATTGCTGTGGATTGTTACCAATACAATCCATCGCTATTGGCAGGGTTGGCAGGAAAGAGCGTTGAAGCCTCCGGGGAAGTGGTCAGTGAGACATTGAACTCTCATCTTCTAAAGTCCAACTGTCCGGTAACCGGTCAGCCCGACTGGGGAACGCTGGTGGTCAGCTATCGTGGTGAACCGGTTGATCATGGGGCACTGTTGAAATATATCTGCTCATTCCGGGATCATCAGGAATTCCACGAACAGTGTGTTGAACGGGTTTTTGTTGATTTGCAGAAATACTATCAACTGGAAGCACTGACCGTTTATGCGCAATACCTTCGTCGGGGTGGCCTGGATATTAACCCATGGCGGAGTACGCTTAACGCCAAACCTGAAGTACTTCGATTTATTCGTCAGTAATTGGAATTAAGGCTGGATTTTTTCAGCCTTATTCTTTTGGTTGAATGGTTATATTTAGAATGGTGTGGTTTATTTATCGAATCTGTTGCGTGTTTATACTTATAAAAGAAAAAGTATTAATTGGGATTTGTTTTTGTTCCATCACGATATTGGTTGGTTTGTGATTTGTTGCGTATCATTGGGGCGCTGTAAATAAATAATAAAAACCACCTGTTTGCTGAGTCTTCGATAAGGTTAATGGTGCTATGGGTATAGATACAATTTCAGGTAGTCAGAGTTTACAAGGAAGTATTAATGATGAGGCACATCGCTCATTACAAACGAGTTTCCCGTCAGGGTCTTCAGGGAAAATAAAGGGAAACGATTATACAAACATACCAGACGCTCCCATTGGAATTAGGGAAGTCGGTGTGGATTTATTTCAACGAAAAGCAGTGGTAGTAACAGATACCAATCAAACGGAAAACGTGACCCTGGGAAATCAAGGTGAACCGGATTTATTGGAAGCTGCGAATAATTCTGTAAATAAATCGGTTGTAGAAGATTTAGGGCCGGTTATAAATGGCAGACATTTGTTATCTAATAAGAATGAGACAGCCGATTCTACGGGAGCTTATGTGGATGATGCGGGTGGAATAAATATAAAAGGCATAAGGAGAGATTGTAATGGAAAGGTTTTATCAGCAAGTCGTGAGTTAAATGATATATATCAGTCAGCTAAGCGGGATTATAGGCATTTGCATGGCGATATTAAGGTACGTCTGTCGGGTGTTCCAGATCTATTGCCTGGGGGGGCTAAATCTGATGATGAGATAAAATCTGAAGTTAAGAAGGCTGTAAATGTCAATGATATATTAAATGTCGGTGTTGATATTATTGATGATTTTTGGAGGGGGGATTTAAACGAGGTCGAGGAAGTTACTGGCTATCTTAGAAGAGACCTTGAAGAAAAAATTAATGATGTCAATGCTGATTCTTCCGTGAGTGAGGTATTAAAAGCGGAGGCTGTAAATGAAATCAATCAATGTCTGGAAGATCTTGATGAATTTAAAGATCAGAGTGTTAGGAGATTAAATGATTATTATGATCTTAAATTCCGAGTTACTAAAGCGTTAAAAAGACACAAAGTGGAAAGTATTAGATTTCCCGCTATGTTAAATCTTGCTGCTAAAGTATTTGAAATTAAACAGAGTTTGATTGGGCAGCCAATAGTGCCGTCTGATGATGTTTATCAAGGCATGATAGAGGATTTAGTTTCTGATGAATTCCAGTTTTGTGAAAACGTCACGAGGAAGGTCGATGAAATTGTTACGATAGCAAACGCCAGCAAGAGAAATGAATCATCGAACCAGGAAATTCACCGTCTTAAAGGTGAAATTGAAAATCTGCAAAAGAATAGAGAAACGGATTACAGGTCTGTTGTGCTAAATGGGTATGAAGATATAGATCAGGGGAATGAAATATATTCACTAAAGGAAACAGTAAAGGAGCTCGTGCTAGAGAGTGATAAGGAAATAAATGATATTCTTAATCAAATAGAAATTTGTCGTGAAAGTGATAAGCCGTGTCAGATCACAAGTCGAATACTGGCCCATGATTTAGTAAAGACTACGGCAGAAGTGCCACCCCCCCCCATGGCAGAAGCAGAAACCTCGCCCAAACGGCATAGCAAGATGAGCAAAGACTCAGGGCATCACCGTGAAGGGAGGTCCGTACGTCTCAATCCCTTATTTTCATATAAAGTTAAGGGAAAAGCAGCTCCGAATGTTAAAAATTATGATGATATCTACCCCTCTGCTACCTCAGGAGCCAGTCGTCCTCGAGGCGTTCTGTTTGATGTCGCGCACACTCTTGGAACTATGGGGGAGTTTCTGGTATCCAGACTGAATGTGTTTGGCAGCTATGATGCCAGCCCCGGCCTGGACTCAAATTCTGGCATTCCTCAGGCACTGTCAGGATCGGTAGCTCATAAAGAAGCCATCGTGAGCCGCACTGTTAAGGCCGGTGAAGAGTGCGAGGATGGTCAGCAGGAATGCAAACCAGTGACTGCCAATATTATCCCGGGCGGGGACACGCCTGAAGATTGTAATACTGAAACTGAAAAACCTGGCTGGCTGGGGTACGTCCAGCTTGATGGAAACCTGAAATTAGGCAGCCTGTTCGCCGCTCTGTATTATGACCAGCCTGTTGACATCCGCTGGGCAGAGTCTGTATCAGACAGAAGCATAGACCGCACATCACCGGTGACTCTGGCCAGGAACAGCGCGATTATTATGCCGCGGTTGCACCAGGAAGTGAGCGAGTTCCTGACGGCTCTCGGGGACAATTCTCCCCTTGATGGAGCTTGGGCGGAAGGCGATATTCTCCGGATGGCTATCCTGAAACTGCATCAGGGTGATCAGTCCGCTGATGTTCTGAGGAATGGCTTTAGTGATGCTGTGCTGCACTCGCCGAAACTGGGCGCTGAGCACAAACGGGCAGCGACCATCTTTGGCCTGAACGAGGACGGTAGCCTGCGGGTGCGAGACAATAACTCACGGGATGGCAAATTTTTCCGTAACACTCGTCAGGGTATGATGCCTAATATGGGGGATTCACTGGCATTTATTGGCTGCATGCTCTCCGCCATGGCCAGACAGTGTTTGGAGAAAGGCGAAATAAAAGGCGAAATAAAAGGTGAAATAAAAGGTGAAATAAAAGGTGTCCCATCTGAGCAGCGGGTCAGAGATGTCATACCGGATATTTCCTCCCGGGATCTGGATATTGTTCGTCAGGCTATCAGGCTGGAGAATCAGCAGACAATCACCTGGAATGGACTCGCCCCGGATAAAGAGCGCGACATGAAAGCACGAATCCAGCGGGTGTATGATCAACTTAATGATGTACTGAAGCCTCTGGATACGTCATCCTGTAATAAATTAGTTCAATCGGTTATTGCTGCACTGGACAAGGGCGATATCGAAACCGCCAGCATCCGGTTTTTCAAACTGTCACCTGCTGACCAGGTGCAGGTACTGGACACATTGGCCAAAGAACTGGGTCTTTATTCACTGGCAGAATCCACAGGCTTTTATCAGGAAATTCGAAATTCCCTATCCTCAGGCTTTGATCAGCAGCTTCGAAGCGTGTTTACCGGCGAAACTTCTGGCAGCACCAACCCTGACGATAGCCAGAAAGCCTGGCAGCTATTGCTCCGGCAGTCTGCGATTAAACAGTCCGTCACCATGGAAAGGCATGAATCGGTGAATCTCATGGGCAGTATCCTTGAAGCGACCAGTAATGAGGATGAAGCAGGGCGGCTATATCTGCTGATTATGGATCTTCTGCCTGAGCAAGCGACTCTGTGTGAAGAAACCGATGGAGATAAAAAACCAGACGGGGATATAAAATCCGATGAGGATATAAAAAGTGCTTTGCCATTATCGTTACCCTTCAAACGTCATGAGTATGATGACGAGCAGATAAAATCCCTGCTTGAGGCATACAGCGGGATAAAGCAGGAAGCCGGTAAACAGTATCCGGAGTTTTTCAGCGATCAGGAAAGTGATGTGGATAAGGCGCAGGCCAGGAATCAGGATTTAAAGGATGAGCTGATTAGTAATGTGGCGCGGAACTGTCTGCGTTATCAGAATGGATCGTGGTGTTCATTGAATGAGGAAGAGCAAACCGAGGCTGTCCGGGCTATGTGGATTGATGAGCAGAAGGCTTTTAATTCTTCGGAAGTAACGTCCACTCCCTCGGCCCAGGAAAATAAGACTGAGCAAACCGAGGCTGTCCGGCCTGAGTGGGTTGATGAGCAGAAGGATTTTAATGCTACGGGAGTAACGCCCATTCCCTCGCCTCAAACTTATCCTGCAAACAAGTTCCAATAAGTTCCGCATACAATCTCCGGCCGATCTGAATCAGTCGGGTGGCCGGAATCATGCCCTTTGATTCCAGGAGGTGCCTGTGGTGTTTGTCCGGAAGCGCTGAGGGAGAATCAACACCCAGCCGTCATGCACCGATCAGAGCCCGATGTTATAGGCAACTTCGCTCCCTGAGCGGAGGAACTGGTCTGCATCGAGATCGCTGTTCTGCCTTTTACATGAAACGACCACACCCGGCAGAGAGGCGTTATACCAAACGCATTTTCTAAACCCCTATTTGCCGGTGATCTGAACAGAAACTCTGTGTTGAAGCTCCTCGCCATAGCTACTCCCCCATAAGGAATAAAGGCTATGCCCCGTCTCTTCGTTTTTATACCCTATAGGTATTGTCTTTCTGTCCAGCTCACTACGCTCATACGGGGTTAGAAAATTTGATGGTAATTTACCTTGTTCTCACCCTTTGCATGGCAATTCAGGCGGCGGACTATCAAAAAACCACAGCTTAGACGGCAATTATTAACTGTCTAGAATCCTTTGTAGCTCTGCTAGTTGTGACATTATATTATCTGGGTCCAGATCCGGCTCGGTTTCTTCAGGAAAGGCAAATTGGGAATGATAGTGTTCGGGTTGAGCAAGAGCCTGGAGGGGAAGCCCATCAGGCGCTGGCAGGAGAAAAGAGGTGAAGCTGGGGGAGGTGTCCCTGAGTATCGAATCATTTTCTGCTGGTTTCTGCAGGTTCTTCTGTGGTTTGATGACGGTGTCAATCTGTGCGGTATTGTTTCTTTCTGAGTTCTCTGGAAGACTGTCTATGAGCTGTGTAGTAAGGGGTTTGGAGATCGAGTTCCAGAAGTTATTTAAAGACAGTTCCTGAGTGATTTTTTGGTTTGTCACTGTTTTCGGATTTGCAGAACTAACCAACCCTTTGCTCTTATCTGACTGCGCTTCTGGTAATGGTTCCCGTTGCTGCTGTTCTGGAGGATTATTCTTCTGGGCGTTCCAGTCTTGAATTTTTTTTGTTAACACGTTGGAATGAGTATCAGGTGCAAATGTGACTGAGTGCTTCAGAAGCTGATGATTTTTAGGCGTTGCGTGGCGGGGCCAGGAGGAGGATGGGAAATCTTGCGGATTCTCACTATCATCCGTCAGAGGCGATTGCTCTGAGCTGGCAAAGCTGGATACGCTCTGATCACTATCCCCCCTGAATGATCTTCGATGGCAGCATAAGTCCTGCCTGTCTGTTTCATCATTTACCGGGTATATCGGGAATGATGATTTTTTTAAATCCTCAACTAAACCTTGATGTCCTGATTTGTGAACAGCATTGATAAACGCCTTGGGGGAAATTAAATGACTTTGCTCGACAGCATTGATTAGCCTGATCAATTTATTGTTTTCTTTTCGCTTACTGTAAAGTTCGTAAATTCTATCATGAACCTTCTCTGGTAATTTATATTCGTCTTTAAGGCATTTAAGAATGTTCGAAGGTTCCTTTGACTTTTTTTTCCGGCCAACTGAATTTTCGTAATTTTTTATCTTAGGATCGTTTCTTATCGCACTAAATTGCTGATTCCAATGTTGTTTTATTTCAGGAGTGAAAGTGAAGGGGGTTTTTAAATCAAGTTTTGCTATTTCTCCTGTGACCCCGTTAATCGTATCAACCATAAACTCGCATATTCCCTTCCATTTATCTTCTGGACATTGATGTATATGCTTCCCAAGTTTTATTATCAGACCTCGGCAAGATGTCTCATCATCGTCGAGATCTTGAACACTATGCTTGGAGAAATTTTTCCTATTGAGATGATTGTCGCTCTTTGATTCGCTCTTTGATTCGTTCTTTGTAAATTGATTTGTGGATGTGACAGCGGCGGGGGCTGTATAGAGCGAATTAAAATAATCCATAAAGAAACCTATGCTTGAACTTAAAAGAGCCACTGATAATTGTTTTTATATATTCTCAGTTTCTTATGATTTTAGATCACTGTCTTTATTTTGCTGAAATTTAATTTACAGGCTCATTTGAAGTTAATATACCATTAACCTTTGCGCTGCGGCCTTGTACCGGAGTTGCCTGGCCAGAAAGGTCATC
>NZ_JAVRMB020000433.1:0-25671 GCF_031844845.1 Endozoicomonas sp. | reverse complement strand
GCTGATGTGGAAGTCCACCGGAACGACCAGATTACTATTGCCGACATTGAGAAACTGAAACCTGCCCATATCGTCATCTCTCCTGGTCCCTGCACCCCAAATGAGGCGGGTATCTCAATGGATGTCATACGACACTTTCAGGGTAAAGTCCCCATTCTGGGTGTTTGCCTTGGCCATCAGAGTATTGGTCAGGTTTATGGCGGAAAAATTGTTCGGGCCCGACAAGTCATGCATGGCAAGGTATCGCCTGTTCACCATAAAGACTTCGGAGTTTTCAATGGCCTGGCCAACCCGGTTACCTCCACCCGCTATCACTCTCTGATTATCGAAAAAGAGAGCCTGCCGGCGTGTCTTGAGGTTACCGCATGGACACAGTTGGAAGACGGCAGTAATGATGAGATCATGGGCGTTCGCCACAAAGAACTACCCATAGAAGGTGTCCAGTTCCACCCGGAATCTATTATGACCGAGCAGGGGCATGACCTGCTGGCCAATTTCCTGAAACAGTCCACATAAGAATTCCAGGGAGTGAAAAAAATGCCTGTAAAAGAAGCCATCAACCGGATAGTACAACACCTTGATCTGAGTCGGGATGAAATGGTCGGGGTAATGCAGCAAATCATGACCGGCCAGTGCAGCGATAGCCAGATTGCGGCCTTTCTGGTCGGCATGCGGATGAAAAGTGAAAGCATCGAAGAAATCACCGGTGCCGCTATGGTAATGCGCCAGCTGGCCACACCGGTTCAGGTCAATGCCGACCACCTGGTGGATATTGTCGGTACGGGGGGAGATGGTGCCCACCTGTTCAACGTATCCACTGCCTCCGCATTTGTTTGCGCTGCGGCAGGCGCAAAGGTCGCCAAGCACGGTAACCGGGGAGTCTCCAGCTCCAGCGGCAGTGCCGACCTGCTGGAACAGGCAGGTGTTGATCTGAATATCAGCCCTGATCAGGTGGCCCGATGCATCGAAGAGGTGGGTGTTGGCTTCATGTTTGCACCCGCCCATCATTCGGCCATGAAGAACGTGATTGGTGTTCGTCGTGAGTTGGGCATACGCACAATATTTAATATCCTGGGCCCCATGTCCAACCCTGCCAATGTAAAAAACCTGCTCATTGGTGTCTTTACCCGGGAGCTTTGTCGCCCTATGGCTGAAGTACTCAGAGAGCTTGGCAATGAGCATGTCATGGTCGTACACTCAAACGATGGACTCGATGAAATCAGTATTGCCAGTGAAACCCATGTGGCCGAGCTGCGCGCAGGAGAAATCCATGAGTACAGCCTTAAACCTGAAGATTTCAATATCGATTCCCAAAGCCTGATTGGCCTTGATGTAAAAGACAGCGCATCATCACTGACTCTGATCCGTGATGCCCTGGGTAAACAACAGGGGAAGTATGCTGAAAAAACCGCCAGTATGATTGCTTTGAATGCCGGGGCAGCGATCTACCTTTCCGGCATCGCCAGCCGGCTGGAAGAAGGTGTTTTGATGGCTCAGGATGCTATTGCCAGCGGCCTTGCCCTTGAAAAAATGAAGGAACTGGCCAGTTTCTCCCGCGTATTTGCCACTGATGCAGAAGGATAAGCATATGTCTCTACCAACCATTCTCAACAAAATAATTCAGCGAAAGCATGAAGAAGTGGCTGAACGAAGTGCTAAACTGCCCCTGAAAAATGTTCAGCCTATGGCCAGCAACGCGGGCCCCCCCCGAGGTTTTGCCAACAGCCTCTACAGCAGAGTTAATGCAGGGAAGGCGGCCGTCATTGCTGAAATCAAAAAGGCATCACCCAGTCAAGGCGTTATCCGGGAACACTTTGCCCCCGCAGAGATTGCCCGCAGTTATGAACAGGCCGGCGCCAGCTGCCTTTCGGTACTGACCGATCATGACTTTTTCCAGGGGGATGAAACCTATCTCAAAGCGACACGGGTCGCCTGCTCCCTGCCGGTATTACGCAAAGACTTTATCATTGATCCCTGGCAGATTTATGAATCTCGTATGATCGGTGCTGATTGCATTTTGCTGATCGTATCAGCCCTTTCTGACCAGCAGCTCAGCGAGTTTAATGACCTGGCACAATCACTGGGAATGGATGTTCTGGTTGAAGTACACAGTGCCGATGAACTGGCAAGAGCCCTCCCATTGCCAGGTGCCATTCTCGGCATTAACAATCGCAACCTGCATACCTTTGAAGTCAGTCTGGATAATACTTTTGAACTGTCAGGCTCAATTCCCAAAGGTCGACTGGTCGTAACGGAAAGTGGCATTCATACCCGCAGCGATGTGGAATCCATGATAAATCGTAACGTAAAAAGCTTTCTGGTCGGTGAAGCCTTTATGCGCCAGAACGATCCGGGCCAGGCCTTGAATGAATTGTTTGGTGCTTATTTGTAATATTGGCCGACCGGAGAGGTCGGCTGCTCTTCTGATAGCATCTGGCACGTTCAGTTACTGAACAATACCACAAGCGATTCTGGCGCCACCGCCACCCAGCGGAGGGTTATCGGAATAGTTGTCCGCGCCGGCATGAATCATCAGCGAGTGCCCCTTCAAATCATCCAGGGAAAGTCTGGAAGCCTCCACCGGGATGATGGCATTACCATACTCATCCACCATCAGTTTTGGCAGGTCACCCAAATGGCCGTGACCTTCAGGCCCTTCATGGTGACCGGTCTTTTCAGGATCATAATGGTCTCCTGCCGCCAGGGCAGCTACTTTCTTGCCATCCTTCTCGCCAGGCTCGCATGAAGGGTTTTCGTGAACATGGAAACCGTGCTCTCCGGGTAGCAAGTCGTGAAGCGCAGGCTGGAAACGAATGCCCCCGGATGCATCATTATCGTCAGCGTAATGAATAACAATCTTGCCCACCGTTGGCCCATTGCCCTGCGGCGTTACCTGAAACATCACCACTTCCAGTTGTTTTCCGACAGGCGCCATACTGTCTTGATTATTTACAGGATCCTTATTATCCATACATCCGGACAACAGCGTTGAAAACAGAACGGGTAGCGCCAGAAACCTGATGTTGTTTTTAGCCATAGAATGAAACCTCTGAGTAAGTTATCAAAACTCAGTATAGATTCATTAGCATACACTCAGGATGACAAAGGTAAGAGGCTCTTTTAAACAATGACTGACTCCCCTCCATCGACATATGGAGAAAACATAAATCTCAACTATGCTCACTGCTTACGCGTAATAATCACAACCGTACAATTCAAGTACTGCCTGTCAGTTCGAACCTGCCAGAATGCAATTACCATACGACAATGTCTTACAACATGGTTATGAAAAGAAAGCCCCCACTGCCAGCCCTGTTATCCCTGATTGTTTCAGGGCTATTTATCCTGATCTGCGGCTCAATCATGGCCGCTGCCCCCAATACCGATAAAATACCAGCAGGTAAAAAATCGGTAGCAACCCTGGCAGGCGGATGCTTCTGGTGTACGGAATCGGATATGGAGCAACTACCCGGCGTGATTGATGTTATCTCCGGCTACGCTGGCGGTCACGTAGATAACCCGACCTATGAACAGGCCTCTTCCGGAACCACCGGTCACCTGGAGAGCATCCAGGTAACCTACGATCCCGCAATGGTCAGTTACGAGGCGGTTCTTGATTATTTCTTCCGCCACATCGACCCCACCGATAACCAGGGCTCTTTTGTTGATCGTGGCGCCCGGTATCGTCCGGCGATTTTCTACCATAACCCCATACAGAAAGAAGTGGCGCACCGGTTTATGATGGAGATCGACAGGGCAGGAATCTTCCCGAAACCACTGAAAACGGAGTTGATTAAATTTGAGAAATTCTATCCTGCCGAATCCTACCATCAGGATTACTACAAAAAGAGTTCGCTGAAATACAAGTTTTACCGCTACCGCTCTGGTCGGGATAAATACCTCGATAAGGTGTTTGGTGATGACAGGGACGAAAATCCCAAAACCCTCCGGCAACGGATTAACGAAAAAAAACAGCAGGCAAACCTTAAACCCTACCCAAAACCCTCTGACCAGGAAATTCGCACAAAACTGACCCCGCAGCAGTATCACATCACTCAGGAGGAAGGCACGGAGCCCGCTTTTGACAATAAATACTGGGACAATAAGGAAGCGGGCATCTACGTTGATATCGTCTCTGGTGAACCCCTGTTTTCCTCAACGAATAAATACAAGTCCGGCACGGGCTGGCCAAGCTTTACCGAGCCGTTGAAGCTGGGCTACGTCCTCACCAAGACCGATTACGGGCTGTTTTACCCCCGTACCGAAGTGCACAGCCGTTTTGCTGACTCTCACCTGGGGCATGTATTCAAGGACGGACCACCACCCACCGGCCTGCGCTACTGCATGAACTCCGCAGCCATGAAATTTATCCCTGTGGACAAGATGGCTGAGGCCGGTTACGCAAATTACCTCTACCTTTTCAAGGCAACCGCAACCCCCTGAATTGACCGGTGACACAGGTTGGGTCGAGCGAATGCGAGCCCCAATCTGCAATCATCGGTGAAATTGTTGGGGCTCACTCCGTTCGACCCAACCTGTCAAACCCATTGAAACCATACGCTGGCCACCATCCGGATCTACTACCCGTGCTCATCCCTGTTTGATGGCTGTTTTCACTCAAAGGCTTTAGAATGCCCGCAAAGAGAAACAGCCTCAGACAGCAGAACTGGAATTTCGAATGCAGGCACAAGTGAAATGGGTCGATAATCAGCGTTTCCTGGGACTGACTGCCAGTGGCAACTCCGTCGTTATGGATGCGGACAAAAATCAGAAAAGTGCTCCAAGCCCTATGGAAATGGTGCTTATGGGATTGGGAGGGTGCTCTTCTGTTGACGTAGTGAATATTCTGGAAAAGGCACGACAGAAAGTCATCAGTTGCCATGTCGACATAGATTCAGAACGCGCAGATGCGATTCCTGCCGTGTTTACCAGAATACATCTGAACTTTGTCGTCAAAGGCAACAATATCAAAGAGTCTCAGGTTCAACGCGCGGTGAATTTATCAGCGGAGAAATACTGTTCTGTAGCTCATATGCTAGGCAAAGGTGGCGTTGAAATCACTCACAGTTATGAAATTATTGAGACCGAATAGTTAAAGCGACTAAACACACGAAGCACACAAAGTTTTTAGAATTTTCCTTTGTGTGCTTCGTGGTTCAAAAACCAATCAGCCCGGAGGCCACTGCATTTGCCGGCCGGCCAGCAGGTGCAGGTGAATATGATAAACCGACTGCCCGCCGTGGCTGTTGGTATTGATGGCAAACCGGAAGCCATCTTCATCAACCCCTTCCTCAGCAGCAATATCCTTTGCCACCAGCATCATCCTGCCAAGCAGTGACTGATCTTCTGCGGTAGCGTCATTCATTGTCGCAATGTGTTTCTTCGGAATGACCAGAATATGAGTTGGAGCGGCAGGATTGATATCCCGGAATGCCACCAGCTCATCATCTTCAAACACTTTATCTGCAGGAATATCTCCTGTAGCAATCTTACAGAAAAGACAACTCATTCAATCCGCTCCATTCTTGCCTTTAATAAAATACCCAATCACGGTGTCGCACTTCCCTGCTCCATTTCACGTTCCCATAACAGAGAAGCGCCAACCACGGCAGCAGGAATAATCACCAGGTTAACCAATGGTATCAACATGGCCAGATTCACAATGGCGCCAAATGGCCAGGACTTTGATATTCGTGGCTTTAGCCTGGACAGCATATCTGAAAATGAAACACCCCGGTTATCCGCCGCATAGTCACAGTATTGAATAGCCATCATCCAGCCATTGAATAAAAACCACAGCACAAAACCCAATACCGGGATAAATGACAATAGCAGCAATACTAACGCGCGAGGCAGGAAATACAGCAGCTTGCGCAACTCCCGGCCAATACTTCTCGGCACAATGACCAGCCAGTCAGACAGTTGAAGATCTGGCAGATCAGCCCCCTCCATGCGCTGAACTTTTTCTGCCAGAAGCGCATTAAAAGGCGCCGCAATAAAGTTCCCAATAATGGTAAAGGTAAAAAACATCACCGCTGCCAGCACCAGAAAAAACAGCGGCCATAGCAGGTACTCCAGCAATGCCAGCCACTCGGGCATCCAGCCGGTGAGTTCCGCCATCCACCCGGAGAAATATCCCGATGCCGAGTAAATAATCCCACCAAACACCAGAATATTGATAACCAGTGGAATCAAAACAAGCCATCTCAATTGTGGCATCAGGATCATTTTCAGTCCCTGCATAAAGTAGCCGGGGCCTGATAAAGGGTTGTTATGTGTCATCACTCTACTTTTTAATGCTTGCCAGAAACTGGAATATTACACCAGCGATAGCCATTTCTCTTGTTTTCTTCTGCTTTCAATAGCGCCTGATAATGTAATCCACTTTCTATAGTTTAAGGCTGTTTCTACAGTTAAAGGCTTTTCCCCAATTGCCATGAAAGAAAGGCAATGGCTATTATATGCCCATTAATAAATACTCATACCTGTCATGGAGTACATAATGACCACAACCCGACACACCCGCCTGCTGATTCTGGGTTCCGGCCCCGCTGGTTATACTGCCGCCGTTTATGCAGCAAGGGCCAACCTTAACCCGGTGATGATCACTGGCATGGAGCAGGGTGGCCAGCTGACCACCACCACCGATGTGGATAACTGGCCTGGCGGACAGGAAGGACTTCAGGGTCCGGGCCTGATGATGGATATGGAAGCCCACGCCAAACGTTTTGGTACTGAAATTATTTTTGACCATATCGAAGAGGTGGACTTCAGTAAAAAGCCATACACCCTCAAAGGAAGCCACACCTACACCTGTGATGCCCTGATTATTGCCACCGGTGCCAGCGCCCGATACCTGGGGCTGGACAGCGAAGAGGCCTTTAAAGGGAAAGGGGTTTCTGCATGCGCCACCTGCGACGGTTTCTTCTACAAGAAGCAGGATGTCGTGGTGGTTGGCGGTGGTAACACGGCCGTTGAAGAAGCCCTTTACCTGTCCAATATTGCAAAAACCGTAACGGTTATTCATCGCCGCCAGGGATTCCGCGCCGAGAAAATCCTGCAGGACAAAATGATGGACCGGGTTGCCAATGGCAATATGCGCCTGGTTCTGGATTCGACGCTGGATGAAGTACTGGGTAATGAGATGGGCGTTACCGGGGTTCGGGTGAAAAATGTCAATACCGGGGAAACTCAGGAAATCGATGCACTGGGCTGCTTCATTGCCATCGGCCATACCCCCAATACCGGTATTTTTGCCGATCAGCTGGACATGAAAGATGGCTATATCAAGGTAAGCAGCGGCCTTGAAGGGAATGCCACCCTGACCTCAAAAGAAGGTGTATTTGCAGCAGGAGATGTAATGGATCACGTTTATCGTCAGGCGATTACGTCTGCAGGTACTGGCTGTATGGCAGCACTGGATGCCGAGAAATATCTGGACGCTCTGGAAGACTGAACCCCCTCTCATTCCCACGGCCCTCCGTGGGAATGAGGGCAATACAGGCATCGTCTTCCTGAAGAAGCCTGCTGAAACAGTCATTATTTATCTTCAGTCACTTCTTTCGCAGACTCACTAAAACCGTACTCTTCTGCCAGCGCCCCCTGCTCATCAGGGCGGGACTTGGGTGCATAATCCTTTGGCTGCTCCAGCGGCGGCGTACGCTCATTCCGGCGCTTGTGAATCTTGCCGGATAACAGTGCATTACTGCTCAGCAGAGAGTCCCCAAGCCGGTTACGAACTTCTTCATCCTTACAGAGGTCTTCCGCACCATTGGCAAGATGTTCATGAACATCCCGGTAAGTATCGGTGAGTTTATTGATCAGGTGGGCTGATGTGGTGAAGTGATCACCCACTCGCTCCTGATATTCCCTGAACTCGTGCTGCAGCTCACCCAGCTGACTTTCCAGCTTGCCGTTACGGGATTTTGAACCCGACAGAAGATGGTAAACCAGCGCGCCACACAGAATCCCCGCCAGAAACGCCAGACTACCGACAAACCAAAGTACGTTCATGTTTTCCACAGTATCGCCTCACTCAGTGGGGCCCGCGCCCTTGTCATTAAATCACAACGCCATGTCCTTAAGCGCCTATTGTATAGATTCTAGGAATAGAGGCCTAGCCCGGATTTGATCCACCTCCCAGTTGGTCATCATGCACTATTGAAGCCACCACTCAGCGCCGGACTCACGATCTATCCCCAGCAGCTTGAGAAAACGGTTCTTGATACTATTACCCTCTGACTCCACATACAGGTTCAGCACAATGCTCGGGCGGTTTCCCGTCCCCTCCTGTAAACGATGGGTATTTTTCTGGTCTGGTCGAAAATACTGGATGGGCAAAAACTTCCGCAGCTTTCGCCTTTTATCAAGTATCGCTACCCTGGTACCGGTTATAGCCAGCTGGTCGGTATAGCCGTAAACTTCGGTGATTTCACCCTCAACCAGCAATGGGCCACACTCAACAAAATGGTCATGGGTAACCGTTTCCTGACCGGGGGATAATACAATAGCAACAATGGCGAACTGTACGGTTTTATTGTGTAGTCCCGGGTAGTCCTTACTCCTGAATATCACCTCACGGTGGTATGGCTGAGAACCGTTGCCCTCGTCGAGACTGGAAAGAAGGCCAGCAAAGCTGATTCCTGCTGCCTCCAGATGCTCGCCCAGATTCTTCCACACCAACTCTGGCATGACATCGCTGGCAACTTTCTGCCTGAATCCTTCATCGATAAGACGGGTCACGATCTCTTCAACCCCTGCCCCGTCAAACCTTGCCCCTATCAACCCGGCCTTCATGGTAGAGCCGTCTGGTGACCCTGCAGCATTAACTGCATAGGCCATCAGCGCTATACAACACCACCGATAACAAAAGCCGATTTTCTTCTTATTGGATAGCCGATTAATCATCAATTATTCTTCCCCCATTGGCAGCACATCATTCACAGGTATTTGTCGAGGATTAATGTATAGTTTACTGGCTGTAGTTTTGGCAGGTCTGAATGGGTCTGCTTTAAAGGATAATCACTCCACTTCAGAGGTTTTCCTGATAACAGTGGTGGGTAAAGTATTCATTGACAGCAAACCTTGCTACCTGTCCAGAGTCCGGTTACATTGGCAACGCTCTGGCGAAAATGCCGCTTCAATATTTTTGAGTACGCAAGGCATATTTTTCCGGCGTTTAGACAACAATTTAGACAACAATTTAGACAAAAACAAAGTCTCGAGTTTTTATTCACCAGTAACCAATTATGACCCCGCAAGCTTGTTATCAGAGGGATATCACCCAAAAAGGTTTTAGCCAGGACCCGGCTCAGGCCGCCGCGGTAAAACACCTGCAAAACCTGTTTGAACGGTTAACCCATACCCCCGGAAAATCTTTTTTAAAGACCATACCGAATGCATTAAAGAGTGCATTGGGCAAGCCCCTGGAACCGGTAAGAGGTCTCTACTTCTGGGGTGGTGTTGGCCGTGGTAAAACCTGGCTGATGGACACTTTTTACCACTGTCTTCCCTTTCCGGAAAAGCGTCGCATGCACTTCCACCATTTTATGCGGCGAGTGCATGACGAACTGAAAACGCTGGAAGGACAGAAAAACCCGCTCACCATTGTTGCAGAAAGGTTGGCTAAAGAGGCCCGAATCATCTGCTTTGATGAGTTTTTTGTCTCTGATATCGCCGATGCCATGATTCTGGGTGGTCTGATGGAACAGCTATTCCATCGAGGCGTCACCCTGGTCGCCACGTCCAACGTGGATCCGGATATGCTTTATAAGAACGGGCTGCAAAGAACCCGGTTTCTCCCGGCTATAGACCTGATCAAAAAGCACACTCAGGTTGTCAATGTGGATGGGGGGACAGACTACCGCCTTCGACTGCTTGAGAAAGCGGAAACCTGGTACTGGCCGCTAAATGATGAGAACCATCAGAAGCTGCAACATTTTTTTTCAGAGCTGGCTCCTGACCCGGATCACACAGAGTCCTGTCAAAGCATTGAAATATCAGGGCGTCCTATCCACAGCGTGAAACTCTGCAAAGATGTTGTCTGGTTCACCTTTGCCGATCTGTGTGACGGCCCCCGCAGTCAGAATGATTACATTGAACTGGCCCGCCTATACCACTCAGTCATTGTTCAGGCCGTTCCTCAATTTGATGCCAGCCGAAACGATCAGGCCCGTCGTTTTATTCATCTGGTTGACGAATTCTATGACCGGGGCGTTAAGCTCATTATTTCCAGTGAAGTTCATCTTGAAGCACTCTATGCAAGTGGTACTCTGTCATTTGAGTTTCAAAGAACCTTGAGTCGCCTGCAGGAAATGCAAAGCACGGAATATCTTGCCCGCCCTCATAAGCCGTGACCCGTTGTCCGCTACCCGTTGCCCGAAAGAGCCAGCCTTACCCGGAAAACGGAAACAAAAATAAAACAGGAATTTATTATGGATCTTGGAATTAATGACAAAGTCTTTATGGTTGCTGGTGCCAGCTCAGGTCTGGGCTATGCCATCGCTAAAAAACTGGCCGAAGAAGGGGCTAAAGTCTCCATTGCCAGCCGCAGCCAGGAAAATATTGCACAGGCCGCCGCTGCGATCAGTGAAGAAACCACTGCAGAAATTCGTGGTTATGTTTTTGATGCCCGGGATGCGGACTCGATCACTCAATGGGTGGAAGCAACCCTGAATGATTTTGGCCATATTGATGGTCTGGTGATCAACGCTGGAGGCCCTGCTCCCGGTTTCTTTGAAGAATTTGATGATCAGGCCTGGCAGGCAGCCTTCGAGCTGGCGCTGATGAGCGCAGTCCGTTTGATCAGAGCAACGCTTCCAGCCCTGAAAGTCAACGGCGGTAGCATTCTTACCCTGACCTCTTCCGCCGTGAAAGAGCCGATCGATATTCTGGTGATGAGCAATGTGATGCGCTCAGGCATCAACAGTCTGGTAAAAACGCTGGCAACGGACCTGGCACAATACAACATCCGTATTAACAACCTGATACCGGGTTCAATTAACACAGACCGGATCAAAGCTCTCAATCTGTTTCTGGCAAAACGCTCCGATACCAGCCCGGGAAAGGTTCGCAAGGCTGCGGAAGCAGCAATTCCCATGGGGCGTTATGGTCAACCGGAAGAGTTTGCCAATGCCGCAGCCTTCTTGCTTTCCGATGCGGCCAGCTATATCACCGGAACCAATACCGTGGTGGATGGTGGAAAAATGAAAAGTGTTTAAGCCGTTCTGCCAATGGAATAAAACCTTTCTGGCTTATTGGGCAGGTGCAATGAAATACCTGCAGGGGCTCGGGCTCTAGCACATCATTTCAATGCGTTTGACCGGTAGGTTGGGTCGAGCGAATGCGAACCCCAACAAACTCTCTGCCCCCCGGTAAAATTGTTGGGGCTCACTCCGTTCGACCCAACCTTGTATCAAACTCATTGAAACCATGTACTACGTTGAGACCGTTTTCTTCCTTTTGCGACAACCTCCTACCCTGAGCGGGTTCCTGAATAGTAAAAAACAATTCGTTATAGAATTGAAATCGCTGTTTTAGCGCAGATCATTTGGCTATTTTAATCATATTTAGAAAGGGGTATTGGTATAAGTCGTGTTTACCATCTATAACTATTGAGTTAATAAAAGCTGATAAAACGTTTGGGGAAATTATGGAATCTAAAATACCAAGGCCCAGAAATTTATTCTTTACACCCAGGTCGCGAGCTACAGGGCAATCCAATACACCCGCTTTTTTTAATATGCGCCGAGCCAAAAGTACGGGTGCGGTAACCCATAACAGTACTTCCTCGCAGCAGCACGCAACAACAAACAAGGCAAAGCAGCCGTACCATAGCAGAAGTATTTCCCTGACAGAAGGTCAGCCAATGTCGTCAGGAAGTCAGCCAGCCTCTCCTCTATCACAAACAAACCTGCCTTTAGTTAAAACGGTTTCACAACTAGACCTCAGCGTTGTTAATAGCGGGATAGAAGCGAATACCGAGGCTTGGACAGGCTATGGAACAAGCTCTCCAGTCCCGGTTGCCGAACAATATTATATTCCCGTTGACTTGTCATTTATCGGTGAGGATAAACAACAGGTAAAGCTGAATGATGCTAATTTGCAAATGCTGACTGTAAATGACTGTTTCTCTCAATTACAAAAGTACCCGCACTCCCCAGAACTGGTGGAGCGACATTTGAGCCAATTTAAAACTGATCTGTGCAGAGAGGGTGTTAATCTAACCATTATTAAGCGTAATGAATGTAACAAGGAAGTTTATTCGTCTCAGAAAGCTTATTCAGAGTTAAAACTGGAAAAAACGGATGCCGATTTCAATGATACAATGACCCGTAATTTTCTTGATATGGCTGAAACTGAGCTGCCTGGCATAGCGAAAATCTTACCTTTGTTCTGTCGTCAGGATCTGATGAGTGAACACTTTACTTCGCTGAAAAAATTAACCGGCATTAACCTTACCCATTCGGGAAAAGGTGGATCCGGTTATCACCAGCAGTTAACCATTCTCAATAATCAGCAATGCACTCTTACAGCCAAAACTATTTATAATGAACGTGTTGATAACACCAAGTCCAAACCAAAGAAAAGACCTGTGGATGAGTCTGGTATAACTATACATATTGATTTTAACAATAAGAATGGCACCGAATGGGTTCCGGAAAGAGTGCACCTAAAATACACTTGCGGAGTTCCTGAATCTCAATGGATAGATAATAAAAAGCCCCGGAATACCAAGACATTAGTTACTACAAAACCCCCTTTAACCAGGCGAAAAAAAACCACAACCATCATACCCAGATCAAGAAGTATGGAAGCACTTAATACGTGTAGAATTGATGCAATGCCTAAGATAGAAAAATCTCTTGACCAAAATACCCGCATTTTTCGTGATCAGCTGTGCTTAACAAACCTGAATCCATTTGATTTCCACGGACGTAGAGCCTTGCAGGTAAAAAGTACGGTTACTCAATTCAAGAACAAACTGGTAAAGCCGATGATGGCTGCACAGTATGCTGATAAGCCAGGAGAAACCAATAAACTCCCCTGGGGAAGCGAGATATCAACCCGCTTAACCCATCTCAAAAAATATGATCCTCTTGGACCACATTTTGAAAATGAATTCCAGAAGCTGATTAGTAAGAATCAAATCGAAAATGAAGAACACATTAAACAGATCAGGACACAATGCATTGAAGCATGGGATAGTATTTTTGCCTTTGCAGTATCAACATATTGCGCACATTCTTTTAACAAAGATTTCATAGAGCAAGATCAAAGCACACAAGCTCACTCAGTAACCATAAATGAAATAAAATTACAGGACATGCATCAATTAATCATTTTTTCAAACAAAATCTTTAAATCCAATGAAAACCTTCGGAAATCGGTTAACAAACTTAAAGGACTGGATGAATATTTAAAACCTAATCAGCAGGAAATTAACTACAAAAAAGTTATTAAGAAAATTGCAAAGCTGAGACGTAATATTGTTAATTATGTTAAAGTATACAGAGAGCCAGAAGTTACGATTTCAGATCAAGCGAAGCGTGATTTTTCCAAGTATAAGAATACTTTCCTGGCTACCATCAACCATGACTCTACATCGGGAAGCCAACTGTGTGATATATTGATACGCAGGACTTTACATGCTGCGAGACAGGGCTTTTCGGATGAAGAGATGGCAGACATCTCTAATCGCATTGAAAACATGCAGCCGGGCGAAGAGGGAAGAAAGGGCTACAACGAGCTGAAAGCGCTATTGGAGAAAAAAACAGTTTCGCTTGTTTAATGGGTCCGTTACGTTCAGTACGTCGAACATGACGCCATTGGATTATTACAAGCACTCTTAGGATTTGTCCTTTAATAAACTCCACATTTGGGATAATAGTCATTATTACCGACCAACTCCGCTGTCATCCTGTACAGGGATTGTACAGGATGACAGCGGAGAGTTCAGCAGGAATTACGGTATTTCCGGGCACCACAAGCTACTGGCAAATGGATAATTTATTCCGGGATAATTCCTTAGGGTAGACATTAATGATTCCCCCCTGCTTTCAGGGGCGACAGCTTGAACCACAAAGGCACAAAGGCACAAAGGCACAAAGGCACAAAGGCACAAAGAAGAGCAAAAGCGAAAGATTGATAAGGGCAAAAGACTGGCAAGAGCTTTTCTCTTACCAAAAACGCTTTTCCTTTGTGTCTTTGTGACTTTGTGGTTCAAATAAAATCCCTGCTACATCAAGGAACTACCTTAATGTCTACCCTAAGTACAAGCACTTACCCCAGAATAAACTTCCTTTTTTTACCACACTACCAGAAGGGCATAAAAGACACAGAAGGCACGGAGGGATAAAGAAAGGCTTTTTCTCTGTGCTCTCTGTGACCCTGCGGTAAACAAAACGTGGCAATTATTAAACGACCGTTCCTTATTGTTTTAATAGCCTGTCCATAATCTGCGCATAACCACCCGCATTAAACGTGTTGGTATAACCATGAGCAACTAATGCCTTTTGGGCTTTGCCACTGCGACGACCACTGCGGCAATAAAGCACAATATCAGCATCCAAAGCGATCATTCCCTGAGCCAGCCCGCCAACAATATCCTGATAAGGGATATTAATGGCACCGTCAAGATGCCCACCGGCAAACTCGCCAGGCGTACGAACATCCACCAGCAACGCACCATTGTTTATTCTGCTCCATGCCTCCTCATAGAGGTCAGCTGCATGAGCGGAGTTAAGAAAAACCATAAGACTCAAAACAAACCATTGAAACCGATTCAATAACACACTAATTCCCTCCCGCCTATTTCTTCAAAAGAGCCAAATAAACATCGTTTACCGATCCGTTTTTCTGGAAGCCTGTACATAGAGCATATCCAAAGCCACTGTTGCTGCAGCCAGTGCAGTAATATCGGCACTGTCATAAGCTGGTGCCACTTCAACCACATCCATCCCCACAATATCCAGCCCCTGCAGCCCACGAACCAGCTGCAATGCCCGGTCTGATGTCAAGCCACCACATACCGGAGTTCCTGTACCCGGTGCATAGGCAGGATCCAGGCAGTCAATATCAAAAGTCAGGTAAGCGGGTCGATGGGCTACCGTCATATGAATACGGTCAATAATCTCCGTTACCGGCGCTTCATTGACATAACCGGCATCGAACACCTGAAACGGGGTGTTTTCCTGATCATAATGGGTACGGATGCCAATCTGTACCGAAGCCTCAGGGTTAATCAGCCCTTCCTGGATGGCATGATAAAACATGGTGCCATGGTCAAATTGACCGCCCTGGTCATAGTCATCGGTATGGGCATCGAAATGAATAAGCGACAGGGGGCCAAATTGCCTTGCATGGGCACGCAGCAGTGGCAGGGTAATAAAGTGGTCACCACCAAAAGTAAGCATTCGCTTCCCGGATAACAGTATCGATTCTGCGTGCTGCTCTAATGACTCACAAAGATCACTGGCATTACCGGCTTCAAAAACCAGGTCGCCACAATCGGCTATGGACAGGTAATCATTCAGCTTAAAATCCCATGGCCAGCGTTTTCCTTCCCAGGCCAGGTTTAGCGAAGTACGGCGAATCGCTTCCGGACCAAACCGACTACCACTGCGCCCGGTGGTGGCCAAATCAAAAGGTACTCCTGTAACAATCCAGTCAGCGTCACAATTAACCGGATCAAAATCCAGCGGCTGCCTTAGAAAACCAAACGCATTGGAATAGAGTGAGTGGTCAGCCTTTTTCGCCAGTGTTGTCATTACCTGACTCCTTATTTTTCGTCATCAATTTTTTGATGGGGCTCTGAGCCTGTCAGATAGGTATAGCCTTTCAGCGCTGATTCAAGCTCAGAAAGGACGGAGGAGCGTTGGCTCTCTTCTATATGCTCAGTCACCATTTGCTGATAAGCCTGAAAAAAATCATCGGGCTTCAGGTCAACATACCGCATCACATCTTCTACGGTGTTGCCTTTATGAAACTCACTGAGCTGCACCCTTCCTTCTGGTGTGATTTCCACAGAAACCACATCGGTATCCCCAAAAAGATTATGCATATTACCAAGAATTTCCTGATAGGCACCCACCAGAAAAACACCCATATAGTAAGGGTCATCCTGAGTCCATGGCGGTACGGGCAACGTGTTCTCAATGCCCTGACCATCAACATACTGACTCAAAATACCGTCCGAGTCACAGGTAATATCAAGCATATAAGCACGACGGGTCAGTGGCTTATCCAGTTGCGATAACGGCAATACAGGAAATACCTGTTTAACACCCCAAACGTCAGGTAATGACTGAAACAGTGAAAAGTTCAGATAAAAACGATCGGCAAGCTTTTCACTCAGTTCATCCATCAAATCTCGATGAGCCCGATTTTTAACGCTGAGTCGTTTCATCAATTTATGGCAAATACACAGGCTGATTTTTTCGGCCCAGGCTTTTTCCTCAAACCGGACGATCCCGGTTTCAAACCCCGTATGAATCTCGGTAAGGTTTCGTTGAGTATCATGATAAATCTCAACAAGAGCTCGATGGCAATTCTGTTCAGACAATGCTAACCAGGATATCCAGAGGTTATGAAACTGATAGGCACAGTCATCTGAAGGTGGTTCAGGCGGCTGTTTAGATACCAGGTCCTGACAACTTTCTGCACTGACGACATTAGTAACCAGAACCGCATGATGTGCCGTAAGGTTACGGCCAGATTCAGAAATGATGCCGGGTTCCGGCACCTGGTTTTGACGACATAGGCTGCCTATTATAGAAACGACGCTGTTAGCATATTCACAGAGGCTGTAATTCATTGAACACTGGCTCTGACTACGAGTCCCCTCATAATCCACAGCAAGTCCGCCCCCAATATCTATCCACTGAATGAATACCCCCATGCGATAGAGTTCTACATAAATACGTCCGCACTCACTGATACCCTGGCTGGCATCCCTGATGCTGGTAATCTGAGAACCCAGATGAAAGTGTAATAGCTGTAAGCAGGACAGCTGATTTAATTCACTAAGCCGGGCAATAACACTCAGAATTTCTGCCGTGGTCAACCCAAATTTTGAGCCTTCACCTCCGCTTGCATACCACCGGCCTTTTGCTTTTGAAATAAGCCGTGCCCTTACCCCAAGTCTTGGGGTAACCCCAAGTGCTTTTGCTTCGGACAGCACAAGCTCCAGCTCGGTGAATTTTTCCAGGACAATGTAAACCTGACACCCTGACTTTTCACCAATCAGCGCCTGACGAATATACTCCCGGTCTTTGTAGCCATTACACACAATCACAGCACTGGTCTGCCTGGCCAAAGCAAGCACAGCCATCAGCTCCGGCTTGCTACCGGCCTCCAGGCCCAGCTGCTTATCAGCCAGCAACGACTGGCTTTGTATGAGGGTTTCAACAACACTCCGTTGTGGATTGACTTTCAGCGGGTAAACAGCCAAGTAGCGATTATTGTATTCATGATCGCTGATCGCCTGATTGAAGGCCTGGCATAAGGTATGAACTCTATGGCGGAGAATCTCGGGAAACCGAACCAATACCGGCAGTGAAGCCCCCTGATTTAATAACGCTTTGACGATGTCATTGAACGCTACCGTTACTTGCTTTTCCCCAGAAGAAAAAACCACCTCGCCATCATCATTGATATCAAAATACCCCTGACTCCAGTATTGGATATTGTAAGTTCTGCGCGACTCATCAACACACCAATCAGTATTAATGGGGGAAATGTCATTGGGGATTTTTTTCCTGGAGAAACTGTGCATTAACTGGTGGATAACCTCCCGAAGAAAGCAGTCAGCTTAACTAGCTGACTGAAACAGCAGGAGTATAGTCATCCGAGAGCAATGGCAATCGTTCTTAAAACACATTTTCAAAGTAATAACATTGATTACAGGACTTAGCCTGTTTACATAATCGAGAGCAAATTTCTGGAAATTACTATAAAGGAGTGCTTGATGTGGACTGTCAGGAACAGATTAAAAGAGAGAGTGCATCAAGCAGACGGATGCACAATTCTCTCAACGATAGAAGTAGAAAACTCATTAATCTCTTTGAAAATAAGGTATTTGCTTTTTCTCCTCAGTGCAGATCTCACCTTTCTTCGCAACTCTGAAAAGCAATAAACCACCAGTCTCTTGGACTCAAGATCCACTTTGGTAGCTGCAGGTACATACCAGTACATAAACTGCTTGCGCTTTGAATAGATCACAGTTCCGGCCTCCAGATAACAAGTCGACAAAATGATTAAACTAACCATTTAGTCAACTCAAACCTGAAAAAGTTCCCTTAGTGCCCCTTTTTTCTGGCTGCCCGAACCTCATCATAGGCACCCTGAATTTCCTGGGTTTTCTCCTTGGCAACCTCCATCATCTCTTCCGGTAGCCCTTTGGCCACCAGCTTATCAGGGTGATGTTCACTCATCAGCTTACGCCAGGCACGCTTCACCTCAGTATCGGTGGCATTTTCAGCAACACCCAGAACGTCGTAGGCCTGTTTCAGGTTCATACCCGTTGAAGCCTGACTTCCCCCTGGTCCAGAGTGGTAACCACCCTGCTGATAGTATTCTCTCTGGGCTACAAACCGCTTATGAATCTGGTCAAAGACAAAATTACTCACCCCGAGCATACTGCAGACCTGCTTGAATACTGCCTGTTCTGCAGGGCTCAGCCCACCATCTGCGTAGGCGGCAGAGAGCTGAATTTCCAGAAACATGGGAATCAGCGTACTGGCACCGGCAACCGCCCGAAACGCCCTGAGAGCGCCTTCGATATCAGAAGACGGCCTCTTGCCCTCATTAAACAGCTCTACTGCCATTCTGCGCTGTTCTTCAGAGAGACGCATGTTATGCATAATGGCCCGGGCGGTCTCTATCTCATACACACTCACCTGGCCATCCGCTTTAGCGATCCGCCCCATCACCAGAAAGGTTGCCCTGAAAAAAACAGTCTGTGCCTTCTGTCGATGGGCCGCAGAAGCACCAAAGCCCGAAGCGCCCTGCCCGCCTAAATATTTACGATTTATCCAGGAGCCAACAAACGCTCCCAAAATAGCGCCAAAGGGGCCTCCGGTCATGAACCCAACCAATGCGCCAATTACTATTGCGGTCATGAAGTCCTGCTCTGATCTTGAAAATTGTTTTGGTTTTGATCTTGGTGATGTTCTTGAAGCTGATCTTGAAGGTAGTGTTCCAGCGCTTGCAGTCGCACTATCGACCCAACATCCGTCCAGAAACCATCATGGTACTGGCCACTTACCCTGCCCTGTTTCAGGGCATGAATCAATAAAGGAGCCAGGGCAAAGGGCTCTCCGGCCTGACACCCATCAAACAAACGTGGAGACAGAACACTGACACCACTGAATGTTAACGTCTGACCCTCTGGTATTTCATCCTTTTCAAATAGACGTTCATCGCTCAGACAAAAATCACCATCCGGGTGGAAATCAGGGTTATCCACCATCACCAGATGAGCCAGCATTCCCTCAGGCAATTTCAGAGAGCCCAACTCTACGTTGGTATAAACATCCCCGTTCATCACAATAAAAGGCTTATCACCCAACATGGGTAAAGCCTTAAAAATACCACCACCGGTTTCCAGCGGTTCGTCTTCAGGAGAGTATTGAATATTAACCCCCCAGTTTGAGCCACTGCCCAGGGCCTGCTCAATCTGTTCACCCAGCCAGCCATGATTAATAACCAGTTCACGGAAGCCAGCCTGAGCCAGGCGCTCAATATGATAGGTAATCAGTGGTTTTCCCGCTACCGGCACCAGGGGTTTGGGCATGGACAGGGTAATGGGCCTGAGTCTTTTGCCATAACCCGCTGCCAGAATCATGGCCTTCATCGGCTGGCATCCTCCAGTACACGCTTAAGCCTTTCATTCATGATCGGTTTGACATTTTCCTGCAACCAACGTGCGTGTTCTTTAAACTGAGGGTATCGCTGGCAAACCGACAATACGTAATCAAATACCCGGGGGATATCATTGAGGTAGGCCGGCTTGCCATCACGGAACCACAGTCTGGAAAAAATACCCAGGCACTTCAAATGACGTTGTAACCCCGTCAGGTCAAACCAGATTTTTAATTGTTCGGGATCATACTCTGCCAATATCGGGTGACGTGTCATAAATGCAGAAAACCACTGATCAATTTTTTCTTCTGGCCAGGAAATATAGCAATCCTTTAATAAAGAGACCACATCATAAAGTAGCGGGCCATGGAGGGCTCCCTGGAAGTCAATAACCCCGACAGCACCATCCGGGGTTAACATCAGGTTTCGGGAGTGATAGTCCCGATGCACAGTACCTTTTGGCTGCTCAAGGATGGTTGAGACCATAGGGGAAAACAGCGCTGACAGTTGTCCGGTTATTACCGCACCCTCCGTATCAAGCCCCAGAAACTCCCCAAGAAACCATTGTGGATAGAGAGAGAGTTCAAAACGCATCAGTGTTTCATCGTAAGGAGGCAGCCTTTCTGGATCCTGATTCTGTATAATCAGTAATGAATCCAACAGTTCGGGATAGTACTGGTCTGCTGTAGCTTCCCGGAGTACCGCCTGCATTGGCGTATCCCCCAGGTCTTCCTGAAGCATAAAGCCACGGTCAAAATCCACAGCAAACACCTCTGGAACGTAAACCCCCCCACTTCTCCAGCGACGGGCTATATCAACAAAGGTCTCCGTATCTTCTGTTGCCGGCGGTGCATCCACGGCTACCAGCGTTCTCTGGTGAGCCTGGATCCGGTAATATTTTCGAAACCCTGCATCACTGCCAATCGCCTGCAAAGGCACTGAAGAACCTTCTCCGCTCTTCTTGTCATCAAAAGGGAGGTCATTTTCATCCGATAGAATTGAGACAACCCATTGCGCAAGTTGTTCCCTGCGTTGAGCTTCTATAGAAGATGTCTGAAGCTCTGAAATTGTGATAGCCAACGCTGTTGCTTCCTGTTAAGCAGTAATATCAGATCAATATCCAAGACTAACATAGAGTAGTTTTAAGGCATATTGAAGCTTCGGTGGATTGTCACCGCCCTGTTACACCCTTATACACCACCATCAATGCCCGCCTGATTTGACTTTTGGTGCTGTAATGCTCAAAGTTTCCTGCTGATTAATAACTGCATTTCCTGTGCAAATGGATATAGAATGTTCCGATTCTGCTGCAGCTTCGCTTTGCCCGGTTCAAAGTGCGCCTTTTGTACGCTCCATTGAGTGACAGGTAATCAGCCGAAATAACCCGTTATTATTGGTTCGCAAACTGTTTGTATCTCGACAGGAAACCCGTAGAACGAGCAAGTTTATTTTCATGCAAAACAACCTCAGCAGCCATTTAGCAGGCAATATGGGTTTGCAGCCCGGACTTCGGTGTCTCACCAGTATGCTCTCTGCTTTCATGGCCTTGAGGAAGATCAAAGCTGCGTCTTTCATGGTTGCAAATAAACAACAGAGTACTTTTATTAAAACGCAGCCTTTTCAACAAATTCGAACGTTGCCCCGGGATTGCTGAGCTCATGGACATGCATCTGCACCAATTACCATTTACCCCCAGAACCCTGGCACTGGCTATAGCTGCCAGCATTATTGCCAGTCAGCCTGTTTCAGATGCAATGGCAGCAGAAATCAGTGCCCAGCAGAGTGAATGGCGCTGTCAGACATTGGCTAATGGTCAGTGGAGCTGTGCAGCCTCAACTGCACAGACGATACCCGCACAAAAAATACTGGACAGTAAACCACAGAAAAAAATGGTTCCTGTCGTTCCTTCTGCATCGAAAAAGCAGAACAGTTCCCTGAAAGAACTTCTGGACTGGCAACCTGTACGACACCTATCGCCAGAGAAGAAAGCCTCTGAACCTTTCTATAGCTGTGGTGCTTATATTGAGCCCTCCAGACCCGGTAAAGACTTTGTCGGAGATGTAAATAGCGCGCCTATTGTTGCTGAGTCCAATGAATCCAGCTACGACAAAGAGTCCGTTGCTACATTTACGGGCAATGTTACTGTCCGCCAGGGTAGCCGACAGTTTGAAAGTGATAAGGCGACGCTCGATAGAAACAAAAACCATGGCCAGTTCGAAGGCAACGTACGTTTCCGGGACAAAGGCGTTCTGCTGGTTGGTGATAAAGGGGATATGCAACTGGACAGTGGCCGGGCAACCCTTGAGAACACTGCTTATGTGATGCATGAACAGAAAGCTCGTGGCCGTGCGGCTCAAATCGTTCGCAATGAAGATACCACCCTTGAACTGACTGATGCCACCTACACCACTTGCCCTCCGGGCGATAAAGGCTGGCAGCTATCCGGACAGAATGTAACGCTTGATATGGACAGCGGTCAGGGTGTGGCTAAAAACGCCGTGGTTCGGGTTCAGGGTCTGCCGATCCTCTACACGCCCTATATTTCATTTCCCATTGATGACCGGCGAAAGACCGGCGTTCTCTATCCAACGCTGTCACAGGACAGTGACAATGGCTTTGATTTTTCCATTCCCTATTACGTCAATATCGCACCCAATTATGACGCAACCCTGACACCTCGCTATATGAGCAAGCGGGGATTCATGCTGGAGAATGAGTTCCGCTATATTGTTGACGGCGGTCTTGTGGGCAGGAACACCGGGGAGTTAGGGCTTTCAGGCTTGCTGAACAAAGACGAGCTGAAAGAAGATAACCCTTATTACGATGAGCAACGCTGGCTGCTCAACTTCAAGCATAAGACTGATTTTACCAATCGCTGGAGCGCCGAGGTGGATTACGCCAAGGCCAGCGACAAGAATTATCTGGATGATTTCAGTACCAGCCTTAACCTTTCGAACAGCTCACTGCTAAACCAGCGGGTTGGCACCCGTTACCTGGGTGGCGATACCGATCATAGCTGGCAGCTGAGTCTTGATGCTCAGCAGTATCAGAATATGAATCAGACGGCGGATGACCCCTATAATAAGCTGCCGCAGCTGAAGCTGAATGGTAACTGGCTGGCTGCCGAAAACCTGAGTCTGAATTATGTGGCGGACTATACGAAATTTACCCGGGATAACGATTGGAATTATGTAAAAGAAAAAACAATTACCGACTTTGATCGTGAATATAATGAAAGTATTTATGATGAGGGTTATGGCATCAAACGAGCCAATGGTGAGCGTCTGTACTTGGAAACCGGGGTAAGCCTTCCCTTTGAACGCGGCTATGGGTTTATACGTCCGTCGGTAAAAGTTCAGCATGTACAGTATCGCCTGAGCAACCTGATTAAAGATGATGTAGTCGGTGATCTAAATGGTTCATACCAGGGCTTTACCGATACAGACTACACCGAATCACCCAAAACAACGGTTCCTGTTTTCAGCGTTGACAGTGGGTTGTATTTCGACCGTTTTACAAACATTGGTGGAACGTCGTTTACGCACACCCTCGAACCCAGAATGAAGTACCTCTACTCCCCTTATGAAGAAGGACAGGAGATGAACCCCATTTTTGATACGGGACTGATGGGTTTCAACTATAACTCTTTGTGGCGGGATAACCGGTTCTCCGGTTATGACCGACTGGGTGATGCCAACCAACTCTCTTTGGGATTGACCACCCGATTGATTGAAGACGATGGTTTTGAAAGGGTTCGGGTTGGCATTGGCCAGATTGTTTATTTTGAAGATCGCCAGTTGTGGATCAGTCCAACTACTGGAACACGGACTGATATTGATGAGGATCTGGATACCGACCCAAATGACGAAGAACGACGCCTTCTGGAAGAAATGAAAGAATCAGTTTCGCCATTGGCCTCAGAATTGGTCTATAACATCAGTCGCACCATGAGTATTCGACAGGATCTGATGTGGAACACTTCCGATAATGAGCTGGATAATTATGGTCTTTACTACCAGTACAAGCCAAGCGATCGTCGGGTTTTCAATGCTGGTTATCGCTACCTGACTCAGGCGGATCGGTACGTAAAAAATGATCAGGACAGGAATATAGCTATTGGTACGGATCAAGATGGAAACACCATCTACCAGACCACCAGCAACAACCTAAGCCAGACCGATCTCTCGATCGCCTGGCCCGTTGCCAACAACTGGTCTGCCATGGGTCGCTGGCAATACGATTTAACCAACAAACGGAACCTTGAGATATTATCCGGGGTCGAATATAACAGCTGCTGCTATCAGGTTCGGCTACTCTGGCGGAAGTGGATCGAAGATGACGACAACATCGACTATCCCGAGAGTAAAAGTGGTATATTCCTCCAGTTTGTCCTGAGAGGGCTTGGAGATCTCACCGGTGGTACGACAAAACGATATATCGACGGTATTAAAGGTTACGCAGGGGATGAGAAGTAAATGATGAAGGGATTGAAACGTATTGCACTGGCTTCCCTGTGCCTGCTGTCACTCAGCAGTGGTGGAGTTTATGCCCAGTCGGCTGAAGACACTGGTGCTGACCAGGGGCGCATGGAACTGGATCGAATTGTTGCCAAAATCGATCAGGACGTCATTATGCAGAGTGAGCTGGAGGCACGGGTGGATGCCGTTCATCGCCAGCTGGCGTCCAGAAATATCGAGCTCCCTCCGGAAGAGGTTCTGCAAAAGCAGGTGCTGGAACAACTGATTCTGGAAAACATCCAGATTCAGATGGGCAAGCGAGGCGGCATCCGTGTTGACGACTGGGCGCTCAACGATGCCATAGCCCGTATCGCCCAGCGTAACCAGATGACGCTGGAACAGTTTAAACAGAACCTGGAAGCCGACGGCCTCTCTTTCAGTCAGGCCCGTGAAGAAATTCGCCGCGAGATGATCCTTAACCGTGTTCGCCAGCGCGAGGTTGCCCAGCGTGTTCAGGTCAGCGAACAGGAAATTGATAATTTCCTGAGTTCTCCGGAAGGTCTGGCACAAATGCAGACGGAATATCGCCTCGCTCACATTCTCATTGCAACGCCAGACAACGCCACTCCAGATCAGGTTCAGGCTGCAGAGCGTCGCGCTGAGGAACTCTCCAGCCAGCTTCGTCAGGGTGCCGATTTCCAGACTCTGGCGATTGCCAACTCAAAGGGCCAAAACGCCCTGGAAGGCGGCGATCTTGGCTGGCGTAAAGCCAATCAGCTGCCAACGCTGTTTGCTGAACAGGCCGTAAAAATGACCAAAGGTCAGACCTCTGCGTCTATCCGCAGCCCTGCCGGCTTCCATCTGTTCAAACTGATGGACACCCGCGGTAATGAGAAAGTGGTTCAGAGCCAGGTTCATGTTCGCCATATTCTGATCAAGCCTAATGAGATCCGCAGTAACCTTGAAGCACAGATGCAGGCCAAAAAGCTTTATCAGCGGGTTCAGGCAGGCGAAGCCTTCGGTGAACTGGCTAAAGCCTACTCTGAAGATACTGCCTCGGCACTGGATGGCGGCGATATGGGGTGGATATCACCCGATTTACTGGTGCCGGCATTCCAGACCGTCATGAACATCATCCCGGAAAAAGTGGTCAGTGAGCCATTCCGCACCACCTACGGCTGGCATATTCTTGAAGTGCTGGGTAAACGACAGTCTGATATCAGTACACAAGTGCGTCGTAGCCAGATAAGGGAACTGCTCAGCAACCGCAAGTTTGAAGAAGAGCTGCAGGTTTGGCTGCGAGAAGTTCGTGATCAGGCCTATGTAGAGATTCAGCTCTGATATGATTTCGTCT
>NZ_JAVRMB020000432.1:0-6979 GCF_031844845.1 Endozoicomonas sp. | reverse complement strand
CGCCAGCTATCAGCCACCATTTCCTCCAACCCTTTCTCCGCTTTCCAGCCCAGTTCTTTCAGAGCCTTTTCCGGATTGGCATAGCAGGCAGCAATATCGCCGGAACGTCTTGGTGCAATTTTATAAGGTACTGGCTGACCTGAAGCTTTTTCAAAAGCAGCGACCATTTCCAGCACACTGTAGCCGTTGCCAACCCCAAGGTTCCAGGCATGGGCGCCCGTGGTTTTCTGTAACTTTTCAATGGCTCGAACATGTCCGATGGCCAGGTCAACCACATGGATATAGTCCCGTACACCTGTACCATCATGGGTAGGGTAGTCATTACCAAAGACACTGAGCTTTTCCAGTTTGCCAATGGCCACCTGGGAAATGTAAGGCATCAGGTTGTTGGGGATATCGTTAGGGTCTTCGCCAATTTTACCGGATGGATGTGCACCCGCCGGATTAAAGTAGCGAAGCAATGCAATACGCCAGCTGTCGTCAGAAACATGAAGATCCTGAAGGATCTCCTCAACCATCAGCTTGGAACGACCATAGGGGTTGGTGGCTGAGGTTGGGAAGTCCTCACTGATGGGCAGGCTTGCCGGGTCACCATATACCGTTGCGGAAGAACTGAAGGCCAGGGTTTTCACATTGGCCTGTTTCATGGCTTCCAGCAATACCAGTGTTCCGTGAACATTGTTATCGTAATAAGCCAGAGGCATGGAAACCGACTCACCCACGGCTTTCAGCCCTGCGAAGTGGATAACCGCGGATATTTCATTATTGCTGAACAGCGTGTTCAGTAATTCCAGATCACGAATATCGCCTTGAACAAACTCCAAAGACTTACCCGTGATCTCCTGAACCCGTTTCAGGGATTCATCACTGCTGTTACTGAGATTATCCAGAACGATAATTTCATAGCCATCATTAAGAAGTTCGACGCAGGTGTGGCTGCCAATATATCCAGCGCCACCGGTTACCAGAATTTTGCTCATACTTTCTTCCTGATCTTTTTAATCAAAGCTGTTCAATAATACGCATGGAAAGATCCACAGACTGGCAGTCTTTGGTCAGTGTTCCAATGGAGATAAAATCCACCCCGGTTTCTGCAATGGGTACCAGTGTTTGATCATTAATCCCACCGGATGCTTCCAGTTTCGGGGCTTTTCCGGGAAGGTCCCTGTTCAGCCGGACGGTCTCGGCCAGCTGTGCCAGTGGGAAGTTATCGAGCATGATAATGTCTGCTCCTGCATCTCTGGCAACTTTGAACTCTTCCATAGTCTCCACTTCAATCTCTACCGGTTTACCGGGCGCTATCTCATGGGCTTTATCGACTGCCTGAACAATACCACCACAGGCAGCGATATGATTTTCCTTGATTAAAAAGGCATCAAACAATCCGATTCGATGGTTGTGACAGCCTCCCGCAGCCACTGCGTATTTCTGGGCAATCCGCAATCCCGGGAGGGTCTTGCGGGTGTCCAGCAATTTAACCTCGGTACTACTGACCAGGTTTGCATATTGTTGGCAACGGGTGGCGGTTCCGGACAGGGTTTGCAGGAAGTTCATGGCAGCGCGCTCACCGGTCAGCAGGCTTCGGGCCGACCCTTTGAGAATCACAAGTACCTGATTGGGCTTAACCCGCTCACCTTCCTCTATATGCCACTCTAATTGCACATCTGGATCGATTTGACGAAATACCTCGTCAAACCATGGTCGTCCGCAGATGACGGCATGGTCCCGGCAGATGATTCTGGCTACAGACTGCTGGGTCTCCGGAATCAGGGAGGCGGTAATGTCTCCGGAACCAATATCTTCCGCCAGTGCCTGGCGAACGTTGGTTTCTATGGTATTGCCTATCTGGTCTCGCAGAACCGGGCTCAGGTTTTCAGGCAGCGTATAGGGTACTTTCATGATTATTCCGGAGGTTACAGGCTTGGTCGCGATCGTTTCTTTTGTGGGGGGATTATAAATGACCCGGAAAAATACCAACACCCTTACGGAGTAAAGCCCGGTATTGAGAGGTCTTCTAATTGATGCCTGAGGCTCTTAACTGGTCCATCAGTTGTTTATGACTATTCACAGGAATGCTCAGGTTCTCTGCTTTGTTAATCAGAAAACCATTAATGAATGGAAGTTCTGTGGCTCTGCCCTGACGAGCATCCTGACAGGTTGAAGAGATGTTGTTCGCAGTGGCCTGGCACACGCCGTAAACCCTTTCTTTGAGTGATGGTGTGTGGATATCCAACGCTGTGAGCACTGAGCAGGTTTCAGCCATTAACAGGTCAAGCCAGGCTTGTTTTTCGCCATTGTCCAGCAATTCACCATTCCGACAGTTGAATAGTGCCGTGAGGCCGTTAATACAGCAGTTGATTGCCAGCTTTTCCCATAGCTTTTGTTCGATAGTGTCGCAGGGGGAGACCTTCAGCCGGAAGTTACTCAGCAGGTCATTAAAACGGTCTACAGAAACGCTATTATCAGTCATTGGCCCTATCCAGGTTTCACCCTGACCGGCATGGCATACCTCAAAAGGCGCTGCCAGATAAGCGCCGTCAGTGCTGGACCCTGCCCACACACTTTGAGTTGGAAATGCTTCATTAATAGCCTGCTGACTTCCCATGCCATTTTGTAATAGCAGGATCTGACCGCTTTCTGTCAGGTGTGACTTTATGCTGTTTATTGCTTCCAGTGCATTTTGCGCTTTTGTACAGACAATCAGCCGGTTAATGGGAGCATTAAGTGTTTCGGGAGAAACAACGTCTACATGGTACTGAAAGCTTTGCCCTGCGGTGGTCAGTTTGAGGGGCGCATGGCTTTCTTTTAGCTGCTGGTAGTTGCTGTCTCTGAGAATCAGGCGGGGGGCCTCCCCTTTATGGCAAAGGCTGGCTGCCCAGAGGCAACCCATACTGCCAGCACCTAGAATGTACCAGTTGTCGGACTTCATGAATGTTTGTTTTCCATCGGCAGGCTTTCACGGACAACCGAGTTTACCATTTGCTGCCTATACTCAAACACTCTGGTTTATCAATGGGAGAAAGAAAATGAGTCATACCTATAAAATGACTGAACTGGTGGGCAGCTCAACGGTCAGTAGTGATGATGCTATTCATAACGCCATCGCTGCAGCCGGTATGAGCCTTGAGCACATGGGGTGGTTTGAGGTGGTTGAGACCCGTGGACATATTGATAATGGTAAAATTGCCCATTGGCAGATCACGGTGAAAATTGGCTTCAGACTCAAGGATAAAGATCAATAAACAGGGAAGACCCTGATCGTACTTTAGAGTACATCACGGTATTGAGCCTGAAACTTATTTGCCGTGTATTGATTTCTTCCATGGGTTCTCGGATACAATAGCTGCTAATTGTTTCTTTCGATTTCTCAAGGAGATTATCAACGATGCCTTCATTTGACATTGTCTCTGAAGTGGATATGCATGAACTGGTCAACTCCATCGACCAGGCCAATCGTGAATTGACGACCCGGTTCGATTTTCGTGGTGTGGATGCCAGCTATGAGAAGAGTGGTGAGACCGGAATCACTCTGGCGGCGGACGCTGATTTTCAGCTGGCCCAGATGGTGGAGATGCTGAAAACCAAAATGGTCAAGCGGGGTATTGATGTTAAATGCCTTGAAGTGAAGGATCACTATGGTTCCGGCAAGCAGGTCAAGCAGGAGGTCGTGGTGCGCCAGGGTCTGGAAAAGGATCTGGCGAAAAAGATTGTGAAAATGATCAAGGATGCAAAGCTGAAAGTACAGGTTGCCATTCAGGGCGATCAGGTACGGGTTACTGGAAAGAAAAGGGATGACCTGCAGACGGTTATCGCATTCCTCAAAGACGCTGATTTGAATATGCCACTGCAATACAATAACTTTAGAGACTGATTACGGCATAATTAGTTCTCGATAAAAAACCGTTTTCATTACGCAGTGAAAACGGTTTTTTTTTCAGCAGGTAAGCTGTTATCTTCTTTGCTAAATTTTATGCCAACAAAACCTTTAAGAAGAAGCATGACACCGTAAATAATCAAGATCGCTATGGAGCACATTGAATGGGGCTGACAGTAGGTTCTTCCAAAAACTGGGGGGAGGCCTGTAAAAGTTTTTTTAATCGCCGGGTTATCGCTCTTCTTTTTCTCGGTTTTTCGGCAGGTCTGCCCATTCTGTTGATATTCAGCAGCCTGTCCCTCTGGCTTCGTGAGGCCGGTGTTGAACGCAGTGCGGTCACTTTTTTCAGCTGGGCCGCCCTGGGCTACTCCTTTAAGTTTGTCTGGGCGCCATTGGTTGATCGTATTCCATTGCCAATATTGCATGGTTTGCTTGGCCGTCGTCGTTCATGGCTGTTGTTATCCCAGGTATCCGTTATTGGTGCCCTGTTGTTTATGGCGGCCAATAATCCAGTGGATGGTTTGTTTTGGATTGCCATCGGCGCCGTTATGCTGGGGTTCTCCTCTGCCACTCAGGATATTGTCATTGACGCCTATCGTATTGAAGCCGCCGATGACGATCTCCAGGCGATGATGTCATCGGCCTACATAGCGGGTTACCGGGTGGGCATGCTGGTGGCGGGTGCAGGAACATTAGCCCTGGCCAGCTGGTTTACCATGACCGAAGAAGGCAATTATGATTATCTTGCCTGGGCCTGGGCTTATCGTTGTATGGCTGGCTTTATGTTGATTGGTATTATCACTACGTTAGTGGTTGCAGAGCCTGTTAACAGCGATCGAGCTGCTGAATTGGAGAGTAGCATCCTTGATTATCTTCGCTTTCTATTGCTTTTTGCTCTTGCAGTCGCCGCTTTTATTGTTGCTTTTACTCAGCTGGCCAACCCTCTGGATGTTCTGAAAACGCTATTGGTTGAGATGGGCTTTTCCTCCCCATTATCGGGCTTTCTGACGGGAGCAGGGCGATTTGCGTGCAGTATTGTTGCAGCAGTTACTACCGCCTGGCTTTTGGTGAAAATCCATTTAGCGCCACGGAGAATGGTGCGGGAAACGTATATTGCACCTTTTGCGGATTTCTTCGAACGATATGGCAAGGTCGCTATTTATATATTATTGCTGGTGGGAACCTACCGTATTGCGGATATTGTGATGGGCACCATAGCGAATGTGTTTTATAGCGATATGGGCTATTCCAAAGAACAAATCGCAACCATCACTAAATCTTTCGGTCTTGTGATGACTATTGCCGGAGGCTTTCTGGGCGGTGTGCTGGCGATTCGTTATGGTGTCCTGCGCATTCTGTGGGTAGGCGCATTGCTGGCGGCGTTGTCTAATGTTTTATTTGCCTTTTTGGCCAACCTTGAACCTTCCACTTTATATCTCAGTCTGGTGATCGCGGCGGATAACTTGAGTGGCGGGTTGGCTTCAGCCGCTTTTATAGCCTTTTTATCCAGCCTGACGAATCGTGCCTTTACGGCCATGCAGTATGCCATTTTCAGTTCTTTGATGACGCTGTTACCCAAGTTGCTGGCGGGTTATTCAGGCACCTTTGTGGATGCACTGGATTATCCGATGTTCTTTATTGGTTCTTCACTTCTGGGGCTACCGGTTATATGGCTGGTGACGTATGTTGGTCGTTTGCTTGAAAATCAACAGGCCGGTTCCTGAAGGGAACCGAGACTTTGGCTTAGGATTTGTCCCGGAATAATTTTCCCATTTTACTAAGGAATTGTCCCGAAATACGAAATAAATTATCCATTTGCCAGTAGATTGAGGCACCTGGGGCCTGAGGAGTAGCACTGTAAACAATTCCGGCTGCGTTCTCTGCTGTCATTGTGTACAGGGATTGTACACAATCCATCTGGCAGGGATAGCCAACCATCGGCAGTCACTTCCCTGTGGATGGATCCTGTACAATCCCTGTACAGGATGACAGCGGAGTTGGTCGGTAATAATGGCTGTTTTCCCAAATGTGGAATTTATTAAAGGACTGTTCCTATGAGGAACCGGATGCCTTAATTGGGCACGTCCGGGTCTGTGAGGGTTGAGGTGCGTATTCTGGCTAATCGTGAACATGTTTTCTGGTAAAGCGTGAACACGAATTCTGGCCAGGCGTGAACAAGGATTCTGGCTGATCGTGAACATTTTTGGCCGATTTCCAGAATCGTGTTCACGACTCCAGAATTCATGGTCACGACACCAGAATATCGCAGGTAAAAAAAGAATTGGACACCAAAAAAGAATTGGACACCCATAGAAATACCAATACACTTCATATGGTTAAATTTGTGGGTGTCCCAAACTCTTTCCAGACGATAGCGACCAGTATTTTCTTACCCTTCGATTACTGACAGTTCAGTCAGGTTGATTAAGGTGAGGTGAGGTGAGGTGAGGTGAGGTGAGGTGAGGTGAGGTGAGGTGAGGTGAGATGGGTTGGGTTGGGTTGGGTTGGGTTGGGTTGGGTTGGGTTGGGATTGTAAGTATTTTTTCTGTTTTTTGATTGAAAAGCGGGAGGGGAATTTGATCAAAAAAGAATTGGAAAAAAAGAATTGGACATCCATAAAAATACCAATACACTTCATATGGTTAAATTTGTGGGTGTCCCAAACTCTTTTCCAAACTCTTTTCTAAAACGACAGGCTCACCAGCCTGTTTTTTTGTGCCTGCCTATCCTTGACCCGCCTACTCAGAAGCCTCCTATTTTTGCCGCCGTGTTAGCCCGTCCTAGCGGCTTTTCCGCTATAGGGCTATAAATCCGCTACCTATTGGAAACCCGCCTACACCGGCCTGAACGCCCGGACAGCCGCCTACTACTAATTACTGAAATACCCTATATAAATAGGAGCTAGGCTATACGGTATAGCGGCCTGAATAGCCCGTTTTAGCGGCTTTTTCGCTATCTATAGGACTATATACGGGCTAATAATTTGGAAACCCGCTAGAACCGGCCTGACCGCCGGGTGCCGCTTATCCGAGCTAGACGGTAGAGCGTGGGAGTTAGGCGGTAAACGTCAATGGACTGACCCTGTAGGTCAGGCTCGATGATGAC
>NZ_JAVRMB020000431.1:0-7750 GCF_031844845.1 Endozoicomonas sp. | reverse complement strand
ACCAGTGTCACCAAAGACTCACCCACCCGCAGGATCGTTATTATTTCCTGCTGTCCCTCTGGGTTTTTCTGGGCCTGCCGTTCTCCCTTAATGCTTTCTATAGTTCCTTCTGGTGGCTTACCTATTGGCCGGTAACCTTTGCCTGCATGTTGATCTTCAGCCTGATCAACTCCGACAAGAATTGATGGAAGCGGGCAGTGAAAGCTATTCTTTTCTGCCAACTCGACGCTGAGTTTGAGCTATGAAAAAACGAGTGTTGATTGCTAATGGTGCTCCGGTGGTCTTTGGGGAGCCACAACGATAAAGAATGGATACTATGAACAACCTGATCACTGACCTGCAAGCCCTTCCTCCCATCGCCTGGGTTGGCGTGTTTTTCACCGCCATGGCCTTCGCCCTGTTTATGGCTGTTATCCCCCATCGCTACGACCCCACCGGTTTTATTAACGATAAAGTCAAACATGCACTGACTTTTCTGGTGCTGTTTGGCCTGTTTGATCTGGCCTGGCCAACTGTGGGGATGCCCTGGTGGAAGCCCGTTAGTCTGTTTGGTTTTGGTGTGATGATTGAAGCCTGCCAGCAGATGACCCGATACCGGAGTTTTAGTGTTGGGGATATTGTGGCTAATGTGGTGGGGATTTTGGGCTACCTTGGTTTGTATACAATGTATCAAGGCCACATCTGAAAGCTAACAGTTCGTCCTTTGAGCAAAAATTTGTCAGAGCGACATACGGCAATAACAATTTGAAGTTATATTATGACCAGAAATAATCCTGAACCAATGGCTAAAATAGTCAGCAATGCTGTCAGTGAAATTACCCTGGGGCAATTTCCTGAACTCCCCGTGATGGGGCGCACGGGTTTACTAAACGATTTTTTCTATTCGTGGAACAGGCGATTTGATATCAGTTACGACTTTAAGATGCTGGATTTTGCCAGAGGTCTTGCCAATGCTGACAATGAAGCCGTATTTAAACTAACAGCCTGTAATTCCAGGGACGAAGTCAGGGAATATTTCGCAAGGTACATAGATGTGTATTGTAAAAAAGATAAAAGAGTTATTTTAAAGCTGTCTTATAACAACAATAAAATAGATTCAGAGTGGCTGCCGCTGGATGAATATTTGGCAAAGACCAGGAAACCTGAACCTTCCAACTGAGTGGGTATGATGGCCGTGAAATTTATGACCTATGATTTCAGAAGAAAATAAAGTTTCACTGCCCCCAAAGGGTGTAATTAAAAGTGTTCCCTGATTGCTGTCATCCTGTACAGGGAATGTACAGGATCCATCCACAGGGAGGTGACTGTCGATGGTTGGCTATCCCTGCCAGATGGATTGTGTACAATCCCTGTACACAATGACAGCGGAGGTGTTCCCGTACACAGATAAGGGCCGGACCTCCTGAACGGAATCATAGCTGTGTAACACTTTTAATTGCACCCCCCAACACTGAAGAGTCATTCATTATGATCATTTCGCTCAATATCAAGCTGATCGATGGCATGTACTTCGAAGAGCACTGGAAGTGTGAAATGGAACTGGACGATAACGAAACCCTGGAAGATCTTCATTTCCTTATTCAGGAAGCCGTGGGTTTTAAGAATGATCATCTATATGAGTTCTATGTCGCAAGGACAGATCGAAGTTTTGACAGGGAACGATTTGAGCATGATGATCTTTACCAAATAGAGCGCAGTCTCAAAGACATCTTCCCCCTGGCAAAAAACCGGAAACTCTTTTATTGGTTCGATTATGGCGATGACTGGAAGTTTCAGATCAGCAGAACCAGAAAGAAGCCTAAAGAGCCTAAACCCGGTCAGGGATACCCAACTTTGGTATCCGAAGAAGGTGTTAAACCCACGCAGTATCCCACTGTCGAATGTTGAGTCTTCCCCGCAACAACAATAACGTGATTTCGTTTGGAACCCTGTAACAATGAAAACCGAAGCATTGCTGAATATTACAACACCCAATGAATTAACGGTTGCTCTGAGTAACATGACGACAGAAGAGCATGAAAAACATGCCAGGCAGCTGGCGGAAAAATTAAAGCTTGATTACGATAATGCTTTCGTTGATGTGGCATCACTCATTAAGGAAGGAGACGATGCCAATAATATGGTCACTCTTGTGTCCCAACATTTATTGGCATTGAGTCATCAGGCCTTTAAAGACGAGGATGAGGCATTGCTGCATAAATACCCTTCATCACAAAATGATACAGAGCCCGGACCAGACCAGCTTTGTGCAGGTAAGGAACGTGATATAGCAACAGTCGAACGTGAGCTGGCAGCGAGCAATCTTAAATTAGCAGGAGAACAGTTAGCTCTTATCCGGGCAAAACGGGCATTGGTTGTTGCTATATTTGCCATACTCGTTTTAATGATTTTGCCGACCAGGAGCCATGTAATTCAGGAGTCGACAACCGGTCAGGAGCCGTCAACCAGCGATGCTTAAACTCAACCGAAATGAACCCTGCCCCTGCGGCAGTGGTAAAAAATACAAGAAGTGTTGTTTTCTGGAGCCTCTGAAAGAAGATGAGATTCAACGGGCACTGTCAAAATCAACCTCCCTTGCTGAAGTCCAGGCCCTGTTAAGCGAACCGCCAACGCTCTATCACATTAAGGTAGAACTGGTTCGTCACCCTTGCCATGACCTGGACCATAAGGAAGTGTCCAGAACGTTCCTGATCGCGGGCATGCAAAGCCTGTACAACCTGCACCTGAAAATACAGAGGGCGTTCGATTGGGATAATGACCATATGTTCTCCTTTTATCTGTCCAATAAATTATTCGACAGTACATCGGAATACTCCGCAGCACCGGATGGTGAACACTATCCCTCAAATATCAACGCCCCCACGAAAGCAGCGGCCCTTGCTGAACTCCGGGATTTAGATCTCAGTGAAGGCAGAGAGTTCCTCTATCTCTTCGACTACGGCGATAAACTGATCCACCAGGTCACGATTCTGGAAATTACCGAAACCGATCAACACAAACCGGTTGCTTTTCAATTGACCGGGTCAGTGGGTGAAAATGTGGACCAGTACCACGCTTATGAAAACGAGAATGAAGAGCCTGCTGAAGGTTGAGGCATAACAGGAAATATATGGATACGGAAAAAACCCTGGATATTATTTCAGAAACCCGGAGTTTCAATACGCTACATTCGTTGTGTGAGTTTCTTTCAGACAAGTGGGTTTATTTTTATGTGATGGATGATGGTAGTTTCGTCAATGCTGTCGGTGTTCCGGAAATTGTTAATCCGGGCGGGGATCCGATCAATATGCCTACTGTCTATCAAAACGACCTTAATCACGCGGTCATTTATCTTAATAAATCGACAGCATTAAGCGGTCTCAAGCCAGAATATCGACTGGGTCAAATGAAAGGGAAAAAAGCGTTTGCCATGTTCATTAAAGCACCATCAGTAACAGGCATCATTTTTCAGGGCAGGGAAACCTGGACAGCATTTCATATATCCTGTTTATCGGAATTTCTGGCGGTTGAAGCCTGAGGAACTGTCCGTAAATAACTTCCCCATTTTGGACCCAGACTCCGTTCACCCTGAGCTCGTCGAAGGGTGGCGCCACCGGACTTCGACAGCTTAGCCCGAAGGTAAGCTGGGGTCAGGTATTTAAGCTTGCCTATCGCGCATAGAATCTAGCGACGATTGTTGTTCAAAAAGAAAGACCTGCCCCAGATTTTTGTGACCCAAGATTTTTGATTTGGCATGCAAAATTTAAGAATTGACCCTGAATCCGTGCGTAGAGGGTGGGTTACCGTCACTCCCACTGATCGCTTAAGTCACTCAGTATAACTAGACGATTGAGATATAAAGATGAATTACGTTCTGGTAAGAAGTCCTAAAGAACTTATTAAAAATTCAGAAATAGGCTATGGCTGGAGGCATGTAGACTTCTCAAAATATACAAGCTTTAACGAACTAATAAATGATGGTTTCAAAAAACAAGGCCATGATTTCGGAAGAAAGAAAAACCAAATAAGAAGATATTTCAACTTAACAAAAAACGATGTCGTTATCATTCCGACAGCTGGTGCAATTGCCATTGCAAAAGTGGAAGGTACCAAAAGTTTTAATGACAACTCTGGGATTAGACATAGTCAGAACCAGGTTAAAGTTAATTTCCTTAAAGATGACAAAGGCAACTCATTCATTCCTAGAAAAATATTATCCACGCAATTTCAAAGTCGTTTAAAAATCAGAATGGCCATTGCTGATTTAAATGATTTCTCTGAAGAAATTGAAAAACACGTACTCTCACTTAACCAGGGGATGATTCATACTTGGAAAGCCGAGATAGAGGATATTGAAGAAAGAAAAGAAAAGGAATTTAAAAGTGAATTATTATCAAGGCTTCAGAATGGTGAAAAAATTGCTTTATCCGCTGGAGGGTATGGGTTAGAGAAATTAGTGGTAGAAATATTAAAAATAAATAACTATGAAGCACGAATTCAAGCTAAAAACCAAAGCAGCGGCATCGATGATATTGATATCATTGCAAAAAAATACAACTTTCTTACTGGTGATTCAGAATGTTTGTACATCCAGGTGAAACATCATACGGGTACAACAAGTTCAAAAGGCTTAAAGCAGTTAACTGCTTATGACACCAGCAATGATGACTTCACAACATATAGGAAGATATTGATTTCAACAGCCAAGTTTAACGAAGATTTAAAAAACAAAGCTGAGGCTGAAGGTGTAGTAACTATCGAAGGATCTGACTTTGTAAATTTAATCTATGACAATATAGACAAACTGAGTCAAACAACAAAAGAATCACTTGGCATTATAATATCTCCTCAACTCATATAGATATGCAGCACTCATAAAATGACGGGGTCGTAGGTCGGCTCTTGATTCTTGCATACATTTAAAATAAAAGACCTGGCACCCTTTTTGTTCATTCAGCAGCATGTTATGCAACAGTGATTCGTGCATACCTTCCCCCCTGATATGCCTCTAATCATATTTCTTTAACAACATCAAGTTGATCAGTACAATGATACTTAAAGAATTTACTGCTTTTAATTATAAAAGTTGCAGACACACGCACATCAGTTTGCAAAGTACAAGGCCTTCATTGTTTATAGGAGAAAATGATTGCGGAAAAACCTCATCATTAAATAGCATTAGGTTTTTATTGGTGCAAGGTTCGAGAATAAATTTACCTAATGATAAAACAGGAAAAAATGATCTTTCTCATACTTCATTAACAAATCAGGAAATAAACGACCTGCTTAATTCTAACAATCTTCCTAGATTATTTTATGGGGATCACTCAGAAGATCCTCATGTTGTATTTATAGGTAAGTTTGAAATTGAAAACTTTGAGATTAATGGTTATGAGATATCTCCTCAGTTGAAATGGGCTATAGAATCATCTGAGTTTGATACTAATGAGAAGAAATACTTAATCAAAGCTAGAGTATTTGATTCAACTGACGGGGAATCAAGTGTTTATTACTTGCATCACCATCCTGTTAATAATGAGATTTCCAGTATTTATTCATCTACACAAGCGCAAATAAATTCAGCAATGAAGCAGCATAACCCTGGCAACCATAATTTAAGAAATGACAATGATGAGGGAAGATATTCAAATTATGAAAAAATAAGATCAATACTTCAAACAACAGATTGCGAATTAAAGTTCGTAAAACTAAATGATGACTCTAAGCAAAAAAAATGGAAGTCGGACTTGTCTGTTTTTCCAGAGCATGCCTATCTTAGCTGGAATGAATCCCTTGAAGGTATTACGAAGGCAGCTAGTGCATTACTCGATAGTTCGATCGAACATGAAGTAAGCAGAGCACAACAGTTTTCAAGATCACTAAGCAATAGAGCTCAGAAAAAATCAATTCTAAATTGTCAGAGATTGGAATTCATAATGAAGTTCCTAGTATCGAATCAGTCAATGCAAACATAACATTTGAGTTGCAAAATAAGTTGACTGACCTTTTTGTAAAAAAGATAGAATCTGAAGGTTATGTTCATATTGACAATCAAGGAGAAGGAGTTAAGCGGCAAATCTGGTTTGCTCTTCTTAAACTGCAAGCAGAGGAACAATTAGATGAAGAAAATAGAAGGCGTTATGTTTGGTGTTTTGATGAGCCAGAGACGCACCTTCATCCAAAGGCACAAAGAGAGTTCTTAAAAACATTAAGTTTATTATCTAAGAAAAACTTCCAAATAATAATTAGTACGCATAGTACAATATTTGTCAATGCTTCTTATATCAAAGACATTAATACATTTGATATAAGAAACAGCTACACAATAATTGGTAACTCACAAGAAGTTCAAGATGTTTATGAAGCATTAGGGCTAATCAATAGTGATTTCTTATTTTATGATAAATTTCTTATTGTCGAAGGTAATACGGAAGAAACATTGATTCCAGCCCTGTATAAAAAGTATACATCAAGATCACTGAGAGAAGATAATATACAGCTAGTTAATTTAGGTGGTTGTACAAATGCAGATCTTGCAGAAAATATGTTAGACCGCCTAATTAAAGGCTTTGCGAAAACTAAGGATTTAGCCGTCTACTTATTTGATGCAGACACTAGAAAGGGATCCGATCAAAAAACATTTATAGTTGGAAAGCAGGACTTAGAGGATTCTATTCCTCATCATGTGTGGCCTAAGCTAATCGAAGAAGTGTTTGGAAACACTATTAGCATTAGCAATGAAGAGCTATCACAAATATTGGATAATATTCCTACAGTTGAAGTAAATCATAATTTAAATGAAAGTGGGAAATTTTCGGCCAGACTTAAATCGGTAATTTTCCAAAAGCTAAGGGATGTTGGGCAAGAACAGTTGATTGGAAGTTGGCCAAACAAGAGTCATTCTTGGGGGGTATCAATCTCACGTCATATGACCTCAGAAGATATTCCAGAACCCATCATTAATGCGTTTAATTCTTTAATTGTTGATGGCTAGCCATAAATACAAAGCAAACCGGGGTCGCAAGCTGGGTCTTGATTCTTGCATTTATTCAAAATGAAAAAACGGGGTCGTGAAAAAACGGGGTCCGGTCTTGATTCTTGCATTTATGCAAAATGAAAGACCTGACACTGGTTTTTGTATCCCCGCCCGATTGGACCCGAGGACTTGAGAGCCTAAGGCCTGAAGGCGAGGCTTTACGCGGAACCTGGTAATCCCCGGCGAGGCGGATCCTACCGGTTTTATCAACGATAAGCTCAAGCACGCAATAACGTTTATGGTACTATTTGCCCTGTTTGATCTGGTCTACCCAAAAAAGCAAATAATCTGGTGGAAACCATTGGCTTTACTGCCTTTGGTGTGCTGATTGAAAAGAGTGATTTATGAGCAGTTATTGGGCAGGTGATTTGTCTTCCCATCCGTTCCCAGGGAAAAAGTCGACCAGCGAATGTTAAGATTCCAAGTCTGATCAGAACCCTTGACTGGCGGCAGCGAAAAGCAGAGTACGTGAAAACGGTGGATTCTGAACTCTATAAGGACGCTATTGCAAGACTGCTGCCGCTGATAGGGGCCGAGATTCTGCTCTTCCCTGAAGGGAAACAGAATGGTTGAAATTCAGACCAGGCTGTTGGCTTGAGCCGACTGAACAGATGATGACGGTTCGGCATCACTGGAAATGATGCCGAACCATCTTGTTTCCAATCATATTAGAAAGAAGACTGTAGTTTTTATTCTCATGACGTAGCCGGCCAGCAACAATTGCTGGATGAATTT
>NZ_JAVRMB020000430.1:0-3875 GCF_031844845.1 Endozoicomonas sp. | reverse complement strand
ATTCCTGATATTACCTTTATTATGTGGCATTCAGGATAGTTGGGGAATGGGGGGTGGCAAGGAGGCTTTACTCATCAGGATAAATGGTTAAAGAAAGTACCTTGGTACTTTCTTTAACACATCCCGAATCAACCGGCTGGCAACGGATTACCAAACTGCTCAAGATAACGTCGGCCAATAGCTTTTGAACCGGCGTAGTTCAGATGGTTATCATCTCGGTAGAGGGGGATGCCTTCCAGCACTGTCTCACAGCGATCATCGTTGCACATGGCCTGACGAGGGTTGATCCACTCAACCTGTGGATAACGAGCACGGAGCTTTTCCTTGAAACGATAAAAATTAGCCTGTTCTTTCTCCACATCCGCCCTGGCAATGGTGCAGTCCGGTTGGTTCTTCAGCAGACAATAGGCAAAACTATTGGAGGGCAGCGCCGGTGCATCTTCAATAAACACCACCTTATGGCCCTGCTCCAGCAGCCAGCCGGTAATATTCTCCAAATAGCGATGGTAATTTTCGCTGGCCAGATAGGCTGTCCACCATGATGATAGAAAGACTGTGGTTGGCTCTCCGACAAGGTACTCCTGCAATGCCTTGTTGCGTTTAACCTTTCTGTCATCACCGCTGCCGACAGTGTCTTCCGAACGGATAAACGGCGATGAAGCCTTAGTTACCAGCAGTGTACTAATACCACGGTCCTTGCTGAGTTCCTCGATAAATCCGGCCATGGAGGTAGCATGGGAATCCCCCAGAAGCACCGCATCGGGTTTTCCGTCAGCCTTATTACTGCCCAGTAGACAGCGCGAACTCTGGTCAAAGTTAATGGCATCGCCATCAAAACACGGGTCAAAGATATCACCCGCATTCTGCTGATTGAGAATCCTGTACAACTCGCGATTTTTCTCAGGAATACGAAAGCTGATGTCGTCGGCAATACGGATAGTGGCCTGTATCAGCCAGATGACAATGGCAGGCAAGAGAATAAGTAGCAGAAACGATTTTTTCAGTGACCAGTCTTTGTAGCGCAACTTCGACTCAACAAAAGTATAACTGAACCACCCTGAAATCAGGGTGGCGGCAATCAACAACAATTGATTGATCAGGTTCAGTTCAACCAGTTGATAGTTGAGAATCGCCACAAAAGGCCAGTGCCAGAGGTAGATGGAATAGGACAGTGCACCCAGATAGACAAGCGGACGGCTGGAAAGCACCCGCTCAATCAAGGCATCGTTGCCAGGAAAACCGGAATAGATGATCAGACCCGCACCCAGCACCGTCCAAAGCGCATTATAGCCGGGAAAGAGATCATTTTTGGTCAGCACCAGGGCACTACCGATAATCAGTACCATGCCAGCAAGAGAGAGCACCTCAGACGCAGTACGGTTAAGCCGTGGCAGACGGTCAGAAAACATCGCCAGACCGGCTCCCAGCAGTAGTTCAAATAGACGGGTTGTAAGCAGATAATAAGCAGAATCTGGCGCAAGCTCAGTCCGGTAAACAGAATAGCCGAACGCCACAGCCCACACGGCCAAAAACATCCAGACGGCAGCGGCCTTGTTCAGATACCGGTGTACCAGCATTAGAACCGGAGGCCAAATCAGATAGTACTGAAACTCAACCGACAGGGTCCAGGTATGCAGAAGCGGCTGTGTTAATGCATCCGGGGAAAAGTATTTGGCGAACTCCTCTATATAGTAAATATTGCTGTAACCCACCAGGGAGAACAGCCAGCTTTTAGAGAAGATGTAATACTCCTCATCCATATAGATGGGAGATATCAGCAGGAAGATAACAAACGACATCAGCAGTAAAGCAGGAATCAGTCGTTTTATGCGCTTGCTGTAGAAGTCAGCAAAACGGAAGGTACCGGTGGAGAACTGCTTCAGCAGCAGATTACTCATAACAAAACCGGTAATAACGAAGAACACGTCGACGCCGATATAGCCGCCGCTAAAGATGTTGAACTGAAAATGGTAAAGCAGCACCAGGGCTGCAGCGATGGAGCGGAGCCCATCGATATCCGGACGATATTTATACATCTTTATGTTTTAATCACGCAGGAGTTGAGTCGTATACCAGAAAATACCTGATGATAGGATTAGGAATAGCAGCATCAGGAAAATCGCTGCTCATTATAATCAGTCAATTTAATATAGATACAAATAATCAACTACTTGAATAACTGCGCAGCTACCGAACCCACAACCCAGTTCCTGCTAAACCTTTCTGAATCTTTCCTGAGATACTTAGCTGCCTTTTCCCGAGAATCCAGAATGACAGTCTGATCAAGATCGATAACCATATGCCGGTCATGGCTAAACATAAAATTAGTCGCTTTCATATCACCATGGTAAACCATCCCGTCCTTTAAGATTCTCAGCATCTCAAGCAGCGAACGTGCCCTCTTTTCAGCTTCAGGTGAACTTTCTTGCAACTGGGTAAAATAGTGAAAGGCATCATCTGCCTCCACATATTCAGTCACCAGATAGCTGCAGTTCACAAAACAACCAAATTTATGTTCCAGCAATGCCAGTGGTTTTGGGGTATCAATGCCCAGAAGGCGCAGCAGGTAATGGGCAACATACCAGGCATTGCGGGCACGGGACTTTCTGATGCCGCGAAGGTATTTATGCAATACCCCTTTGGTGCTTTTATAACGCTTAACGAAGACCTTTTTTCCATCATTCAGAGTGACGATGGAGACAGTATTGGTGGTACCCCGTTTCAGAACCTGCCCAGTATTGATATAAGTATCCGGGGTCGCAAGAAAATCGGTCAATGCTTCACTGATTTCATTCCGGTCAACTACCTGAAAATGTCTGAAGTTCGACTCGGCGACAAAGTCAGTACAGGTTCTGAAGACTTTTTCCAGATATCGCTCCCGCCACTTTCTTTTTTTCCAGATAGCCTCGGCGAGGCTCTGTTCATCCAGACCTTCTAATGGGTAAATACGCTGATAAGCAGCAATGCATTTCAGAGAAAGGTGGTCATGCCTGGGAAACAGTACTGACAGGAAAAAAGCCAGATTATCCAAAGCAGCCTGTTGAGAAAGAGGCGAACTTTCCTGATGAACGCCACCACCATCAATAAGAAACAGCTTATCTTCCGATATCAGAAAGTTATCCAGATGAGGATCTTTATGGATAATATTGTGTTGATGTAGTTTGGCGACCGTTTCTACAACACTTTTTAATAGTCCTACACGTTTTTCATCGCTCAGGTCTGACTGCCATAACGCATCAAGAGACTGGCTTTCAGCTAGAAATTCGGTGGTGATAAAACCAAAATTCTGGAGCTTCTCAGACGCTATAATTGCAGGCGTATCAATACCGGCACGGACAAAACTCCCAAGACCAGCAAGCTCACGCTTGATATGTCGCTCAGCAGATGAGCCTAAAAAGCATTTTGCCAGAACGGTTTTACCATCAATGGTCGCTTTGCCGACTAAGCGCTTACCAGGCAAAAAACGCAGCACGTTATCTATGGCGATCTGCTGCCCCTGAATATCCAGAACAAAACCACCATCAGGGGCCTCTGTCAGAGCAAGAAACGCTTCAAGGGTATAAGAAAAGCTCTCTGTGCTCATTCCACACCCTCAAAATGCGACAACCGTTGAGTATCTATTTGTGCAATTTTTTTCATTTTAAATAATAGTTCGTTTCAGCAGGGGGAACCCCTATAGCCGACCCGCTTTTCGTTCCATACGCTGATAAAGTTTATTGGCTTTTTCCTCGATAGCCCGCCACATTGATAAATGCTGCGTTAATGCTTCTCTAAGAGGAAGGCCGGTATAGATTTTAATAAACCTGAAAATATCTTTTCGGGTGATACCAATATCCATGGCCGAATAATAAAGCCCGGAAAGATCCTTGATAACC
>NZ_JAVRMB020000429.1:0-5756 GCF_031844845.1 Endozoicomonas sp. | reverse complement strand
ATACGTCACTTTCCGAGTTCCTCCATGACCTGACCCAGCCAAACCCTCATTTTGAAAAGCCCGCTTTCCAACCATTGATAGAGAAAAAACCATTACTGACCTGGCAGCTCATCAGCTTTCTTTTGCTATGTTTGAATTTGTGGCAAATTTTTGGCTGAACTACTTAGGAACCGTCCTTAAATAACTTAGCCATTTCAACGAACGCTGCCCGCTACCCGAAAAAGCCAGAGCCGCTTGTGCTTTTGCGGGTAGCGGGTAGCGGGTAGCGGGTAGCGGCCTTTTACAAGTTTCAGTACAATGTTGATCTTATTTCGGGACAATTCCTTATTGGCAAATCGCTTAATATTTCTACAATACACTTCATTTTACTTGCCGCACCCTTCTCTTAACTTTATAGACGACAGGTATCTATGGACTATCACTTCCAGCGCAACTTCTCTGGCCAACCCGAAGCCCAATTCTCCATGGATCATGAAGCCATGGGTATCTGGCTGACAGATGAGCTGGGCAGCAACCGGCAGCAGCTTGAACACCTGCTACAGGTCGTTGATAGTCTGGAGAAAGGACAGCGCTGGGAGTACTTTGATGATGGTAATGAATACCGCCTGCACCTGACACGGGATCGTGCCGAAGTCAGGGCAGCACTTCTGGATACCGAAATGAAGCCTTCAGCCTATGAAGAGCATGATGAAATGGAAGAGTTGGACTATTACGATAATGAGTCCATCAGTCATTGCGGTCTGGATGATTTTAAAACGCTGTTACTTTCCTGGCAGAATTTCCTGACTGTTTGAATATTGCTACTGGAAAAAGAGCCCTGTTCAGAGCTCATCTCCTGTCCGAAACTGCAACGCCTGAAATACATCAACCAGTTCAGGCGCACAATTTTTCAATTCCACACGCAGAGTATTAAACTCCCGGCGTTCCGGATAGTCCTTACGTAAAAAATCAAACTTCAGCTTTCGCTGCAACGCTTCAGCCCCCATCAGCGCTTTCCTCATTGCCGCATCATCACGACGTATGTCGTAAACTGAACGAATCGCTCTGGAGCAGGTTGTTGAAAAGCAGATGCCTTCACTAAACTTTATCTGTTTCAGAACCGGCAGCGGCGTAATGGCCGGCAGGCGAACTCTGGCTGGCAGGCCAAAATGCTGACAGAGTGCCTTGTAAATCATCTCGGTACCACGAATTTTTGCGTCCAGGCTGTAACCGGCAATATGGGGTGTGGCAATATCCACCCTGCTCATCAGTTCAGGATCCGCATCCGGCTCATACTCCCACACATCCAGCACAACCGTTAAATCATCACGTTGGCTCAGGCATTTCTTCAACGCAGCATTGTCGATCACCGGACCACGCCCGGCATTAATCAAAATAGTACCAGACTGCATTGACTGGAGTTGCTGCTCACTAATCAGATGGTGTGTCGGGTGAGTTTTGTCTGTTGTCAGCGGTGTATGCAGGCAAATGACATCAGAGCATTTAATGAGCTCATCAAGGCTTACATACCGGGTAGATTCTTCACTGCCAGCCTCAGCCTCAAGCAACGGATCACTGGCGCAGACCTCAACCCCAAGACGCTCCATCATCTGATATAGACGACCACCCACCTGCCCCTTGCCAATGATGCCGACTTTCCGATCACGCAGTTCGAAGCTATCCCGTTCCGCAAGCACATCCAGGGCAGCGAGGACATACTCCACAACGGCGGTCGCATTGCAGCCCGGAGCGTGGCTGAAAACAATCCCCCGACTGGCCAGAAAGTCTCGATCTATGTGATCAAACCCGGCGGTTGCCGTACCCACAAACTTCAGAGCGCTGTTTTCCACCAACGCCCTGTTAACGGTGGTGACAGAACGTACCAGCAAAGCATCCGCATCTTTTACATCATCAGGCGTGATACTCCGGCCGGGCAACGCCACGACCTCCCCCATTGCCCCAAAGCACTCCATCAGCAAAGGAATATTTTCATCGGCAACAATTTTCATAAATAATTAATGGTGCACCGTCAAAAGGCCAAGAGTAATGAAACGGCTATGTTATACCAATATGAAAGCATCATTGACAGCACTCTTGCCTGAGGGGGCGTGAGCAAAAGTGGAATCTGATATTTGCCAATGGCAGTTGGCAGTTGGCAGTTGGCAGTTGGCAGTTATCAAGCCCGGGAAGACTACATAGCCCTGATCGGTGTTACCTCTAGCAGTTGCAGTTGCACTGCCTTTGCCCTTAAACGTTTAGCGACATCGGTGGACGTGATTAACTCAGTCGCCTGTTCTGTCAGTTTATTGTGGAAATCATTCCGTATGCTCGTATCAGATCGTACTTCCCGAGAAGCTTCGCGTGCATATTCGGGCTCAGTGAATTTTATCAGCAGATGGATTAAATTGTCCGACAAGGAAAGTTTTCCGGAGTCACTCACCCATTGCTCAATGGCCCCGCGAATGTGCTTCGCTTCTTTTTGTTTGCAGCCATCAGGATTCTTCTTCACGTTTGCCAGATGTTCAGCGCCAAGTTTTGCAAGCACCCCCCCCTGACACAGTTCCAGCTGAAAATCGCTGGACAGGGATTTGATGATCGCCAGTCGGGCACTGCTGCTCAGCTTGTCGTCGAGAAGGGTGGTCTCACAGGTTTTGGTTTTATTGTCTCCGGAGCTGTTGTCAATAACTCTTTTTCCGGTTTCCACCACCAGAGTCTCATCACTGTCACGGTCAAGCACTTTCCACAGGTTATCTAACCAGGCTCTGTCAATACGAACCGTTCCAGAAAATGATTTCAGGTAGTTCAGATACAGCCCGGGGAATCTGCTGACAGCGGCTGATAACCCACCACTGGCCTGTTTACATTGTTCACACTTTTCCTGAAGGTAAACTGTTCTGTCCTGGGGTTGGTAATTGATAACCACCTTAACCTTGACGTCATCCATTGTTGACCAGGGTAGTATATCCGCCAGTTTTGCCATTGTGGTTTGTTCTAGCATGGCGAGGCTGTCATCTTCGCTCAGAAGTTTGACGGTAAGCCTGACTATATCCTGAAGGTGCTCATTACCCCCACTGGTGTCTGTAATGCCAAGGTGTGCTTCGATCAACTGCTCCAGTAATTCCGCAGTAGAAACTGTTTTTTCTGATGCCGCTTTATTGGTGCACTCTGCCGGTGCTCTACTGCTTTTTTCTGTTCTTCTGTTCCTTCTCGGGGAATCAGAAGAATCAGGGCAAGGCTGACTGACTTCCCGGGGTCGCAGTCTGCCCAGAGTGCTTTCTGTACCATATTTGCCCAGGATGTATCCCCCAATGGATCCAGCGTGATGGTAGATGCCTTTCGTTAAAAGGGGCAGTCCCATATTCACAGCTTCTACAATCGTCGCGCACCCACTGCGCAAGGAGCCGGGTTGAGCCCCTCTGCGAAGGTGTACAGGCAATCGATGTAAAAAGTGGCTGCCAAGCCCCAGGACAGCACCGGCCGGACCACCGGCCAGATAGCCAAGACACCCACTGACAACCGGGTTCCGGAACCAGTGCGCCCGATTGAAATGTGATCCGCAGCCATCCAGAAACCCTGCCAGCATGCCGTACTGAAAACCTGAACCCATTGACTGATAAGCGCTTTCGGAAGTACCGTCTTCTGCTGCGCCGTTGACGCTTTCCGTGGCCTGCCTCATGGAAGGGGGAATACAATGCTTTGCACTGGGCGGGTACGAATCAAGCATCTCCTGATAAACAGGCATTTCCTGTTCCCCGGACATACCCAGGAAAAACGCGGGTAAATGTGACACGTTCATCAGAGGGTGACAGGGTGAATCTGCATCGCTGATACCCGGCATCCGGGGGAAACCGAAATCCCTGAAAGAATCCGTAAAAAGGTATTTAATCCCGGCCACTTCAGCATCCAACGCCATTTCACTGACAAAGTTCTCCAGATTTTCTCTTTGCCTGCTATAAAAACTGATATCTGGAGCATAAAGAGTAAATCGGTAGCCTGAACTGCTGTTCTCTGCGGAGACATAATCAGGAGTTTGGTCAACTGAGTCAAAATAGTCATGACGCCATTGGATATTGTGTTTAAGCGCCAGGTCTTTTAATCGGGGAATTGAATATTGGTTATTAAAATATTTTGAAAAAACCAGGAAAAAAAATCTTAAAAACTCCTGATAGTTACCTGTGCACCTTACATTTAAGTTGGTTGTCTCATTTCCGTGCTCGACATTCTCGGCAAAACAAAGATCAACGACCTGATGTTGATAACTAAGTACGAAAGACTCCAATGATTCCATCTCCATCAGACTCCGCGCTTCTGAATCGTAAAATTCGCGGGTAGAGAATAACGGTACCTTCAGATACTTATCGGAAATTTCCTCAATAACAGCGGCTCTTTTCCTGGCATCTTCTGCGGAGCCGGTCAGGGAGAATACATCAGATGCAAATGTCAACATCGGATGGAACGGTAGTTTATTTCCACTCCCCCCTGTCGAACCGGATCGGTGATGAATTAAACGAATCAGCTCCCGACCATCAAATAAATACCGTTTTTGAGTTCCATCAACCCAGATAGCTGTCTCCAGAATATCCGCTGTTTCCTTACTTATGGCCGTTGCTGGCAGATGGATTGATGACAACAGACCTGGATGAGCTACAGTCACAGCTTTTAATAGGCCATCGTTACCCTTAGAGAATGCATAATCGGGTAGAAGCATACTGAGAATAAAGGACAAAAGTTTCTCATGGGTTTCTCCCTCGCACATGTTGAGTCTGTCTCTACCCGGTTTCAGGGGAAGCGCCATTAGCAAAAACAAAAGTATTTTTGCCCTGGGGTAGTATTCACTCATGTAATCCGCAACTGATTGAATGGAGGTAATCTTCACCCCTTCGTCCACTAACTGATCCGTCAGTGAGGGTTGCTCCAACAGCAGCTGTTCATTGTGATTATTCACCACAAGTATACTAATCCCCCGCTGCGCTATAGGGACTGACCTGCAATATTGCAGCAGCGCGTTAATATACTTCAATCCATGGGCGGCAGTACCTGTTAACATGCGATAGTTATGAACTTGCGGGTTAACCCCCTTTACTTCCGATTGATTTGGCCCGGATGCAATGGTCGAAGCACTGTTAATATCTCCATCAGTGACCTCGTAAATACCCTTATTATCGTGGTTATTTACCTCACTATATCGAAACAGGCTGTTACACGCTTGTGCCAAGAGACCATTCATAATCGCAGCTAAACACCTTGTGGTACTTATTCATTCAGGTTATTAAGAGTGTTGTTTTCTGGAAAAGTTCATTTTGATCTCTGGATGGATAATTTGCCCCGGCTGCCCTGGCAGGCATTTCCCCAAAGCTGTTGATCTTATGACTCACGCCCTGCAAGTCACGCTACGCAGTGAACAGCCGAAAGATATGATAACCTGAACGCAATTTTCATCTTCCGGCTGCTACCCTATGGAATCTCTGGATTACCTCAAGAAACTAACCTGTGATCGCCCTGAACCAAGGACTGACTCCCAGCCAAGAGATTTGATTACAGAGACTGAGAGCAACCGGGGACGAGTTATTCAATCTGCCGCTGTACGCCGGCTGCAACAGAAAACTCAGGTCTACCCGCTGGAAACCAACGCCGCTGTTCGCAGCCGACTGACACACTCGCTGGAAGTCCAGCAAGCGGGCCGCTACCTGGCCAAGACCATTCTCGATCAACTGAAACAGAGCGGTGAACTGGGCAAACTTGGCCTTGACGATATTGAAACCGCATTTACCAATCTG
>NZ_JAVRMB020000428.1:0-17745 GCF_031844845.1 Endozoicomonas sp. | reverse complement strand
TCCACCCAGAGTATTGAGTTCCTCCCGGTTCACCAGCCGGAACAGCACTGTAGTCTGTACTCTGGCACTTAAATTCAGGTCATCGGACAGCTCAGCCCAGCTCATATCCAGAAGTCGTACCCGCACCGGTGCCACCGCTGGCACCGCATCCCTCATATAAAGCAGGCCACGCCACAGAGACTCCAGCGCCTTGAAACGGGGGTGCTGTATGATGGCACAGAGCTGCTCCGTCACCATTTCATCAATGCCGGCCACCAGTTTCTGAATCAGGGCCTCGGCCCGTAGCGTACTCTTCATAGCGCTTTAAGAGATGAACCACAAAGACACAAAGGCACAAAGAAAAGAAAGGGTTGGCTTGTTCCACGCGCAGCGTGAGAACAACCAAAAAAAACGTTGTGTCTTTGTGTCTTTGTGGTTCTCATTCTTTTAATACCTGGTACATGGTTTCATTGAAATTGACCGGTGGCGCAGGTTGGGTCGAGCGAATGCGAGCCCCAACAAACTATCTGCAATCATGGGTAAAATTGTTGAGGCTACTCCGTTCGACCCAACCTTGTATGTCAAACCCATTGAAACCGTGTACCAGAAGGCTATCCAACTAATCAGACTTTTTAATAACTGCCCAATCAGTTGGTAATAACCAGCGACACTGCCCGTGTATCTATTTTCTAACAAACTTTCAGAACCTGTTTCATGGTTGCTTTTCCCAGTATTCTTTTTTCTTTGATCTATAATTAGCCACTGTCATTTCCCGGCCGGAATGATTCTTAACCCTGCGTTTCCGTTACACCTGTTTTCAAACACCGGATGCAACCGTAGATACCCGATAGATAGATTTTTTCGAAATTGTGTTCACGTAAATTCAAGAGCAAGAATGTTTTGTTCAAGAGAGTCGTCACTATGCAAAAAATCATCTCCCATGGCGTACTGGCCTTTGCGGCCAGTACTGTCATAACGGCAGCCATTGCCTCACACCACAGTATGAGTTCGACCATGTGCCCGGAGAGCGAAGCGCCGGACCAGCGCATGAGTTCGACCATGTGCCCGGAGAGCGAAGCGCCGGACCAGCGCATGAGTTCGACCATGTGCCCGGAGAGCGAAGCGCCGGACTACAGTACGAGTTCGACCATGCTCCCGGGGAGCGAAGCACCAGACCACAGTATGAGTTCGACCATGTGCCCGGGGAGCGAAGCGCCGGACTACAGTACGAGTTCGACCATGCTCCCGGGGAGCGAAGCACCGAACAGTAGCTGGTCGACCACTATGTTCCAGTCTGTCGGATCGACTGGCGGCAAGGTTATGGGGCATGTGTTCGTTATGACCAACAATGCCGCTTACAAAGCTGGCAATCAGGTCGTTATGTACGACCGTGACAGTGAAGGTATGCTGAACTTCCGGGAAGCTTATAAAGCCGATGGTATTGGTAGCGGCCCGGCGCCAACAGCCACTGTATTTGCTCCGGATGTACCACAGGTTAGTGCTGCCCATGATGGTCTGGGCTCACAGGGCTCACTGATCATGAATGAATCCCATACTTGCCTGATAGGTGTCAATGCCGGCAGCAATTCTGTGTTCTCTTTTAAAATAGAGAAAGGTAAGGGACTCAGTCGACGATCCACTATCGACTCAGGAGGCATTTTTCCCAATAGCCTGACCGTTGGCAGTGCTCCGGACTGGCTTGGTTTTCAATCCCTGTATATCTTAAATGCCGGTGAAGATGGTGCCATTGGCAGGGCATCGTTGGACAAAGAGTGCTATTTGTACACAGGTCATCCGGGTGATCCAATCGATAAACAGATGCACTCAATTTCCCTGGCTGATTTCACCGACACCTATCCATGGCCCCAGCCCGGCGAAGTACTGACTTCACCGGCGCAGATCACCCTCAGTCCTGATGAAGACAAATTACTGGTCACTATCAAAGGAGGGCCCGATTCGGGGTTTGCCGGCAGAGTGGTCGTCTTTGATATAAACGACATGAGCAGGATTCAGGGAACCGGTCACTCCAGTGAGTTTGACATGGCTTCCAGTGATGGGACAGGTAGAAAGGGGCCTTTCAGTCTGGCCTTCCTGAGTAAGGATGTTCTCGCGCTTACCCACGTCAATGACCATTCCATTGGATTGTACAAACTACACGACAATCGGCTTTTTGCTATTGGCGATGCAATGGCAACAGGAACCAAATTTCCCTGCTGGATCAAGCCCTCATCCCGGGGCGTCATTGTTGGCAGCTTTGGCGAGCTTAAACCACTGGACAGGAGTCTTTTGGTGGACGGCCCGGGGATCTTCTCAACATTTGAAGTTAACGAGCCTAAATGCATGATCAGGCATTTTATCTCGAAAAGCCGCCTGGTTGATGAGAGCATCAATGGCAATCATGTGATTGACTTTGAGATCGTTAAAAGTGATGAATGCAGCTGCGATGATGACTCTGACGCCCGGGAATTCCTCTACGCTGTGCAGCCCCGAACCGGCAGCATCGCTGTCATGGAAGTCAAAGACGGTAACTACGGTTCTTGCGCCATGAACCTTAAAGAGATTGCCACCATTCCGGTAACCAAAGCCGGTGTTAATCCGAACTCTGAAACCATCAATGACTTTACCAAGCGTTGTTACGATTACACACTTTGTGAAGAAAAGCCTCCTGAGTGCATGGTCAGTAGCATACAGGGTATTGTCGGTTTCTAACATAAAGGCCGCTTCCCGCCTCCCGCCTCCCGCTTCCCGTTGCCAGAAAAAGCCGGTTTCGCTTGTGCTTGTGCTTGTGCTTTTGCGGGCAGCGGGTTGCGGGTTGCGGCCTTAAATTTGCTACGGTCAGGGTTCTCATTCCGGACTTTCAACCCAAATTTTATAAAGCTCTGTCTCTACCAGGTTTTCTCCTGAACTCCAGAAATCCGAATAAAGGATATTGACCTCCTGACTTGTGACTGCAGCCACCTCTGCGTAGCGACAGAAGCTTTCGTTATAGGTTGTAAACTGCCCGACATCTGGAACAGAGAGGTACTCCTTTCGAGAAGTCAGATAGGCCTGGGCTTCCTCTTCTATGCCTGACTCACTGGTTGAGTTCTGTCTGGGTACCCACTCATCCCGGTAGTTAGCGATATTGCGTGATCCCCCCATATGCACATCTATAATGCACTGATTACTTAACAACCTTCTGTTGACTCGCTGAACCCGGGTAACAAGCCCTCTGGAAACCCTCTCCCGGAAAAACCAGGTGTTGTGATAATCCAATTCAACTTCTACACCGTCTGGAAAGGTTTTATACGTTTGGGTATCCAGGAAATTTTCGCCACCACTGGCAATATTCGTCAGAATTAAATCACTCTCCGAGCTGAATGGACTGCTCCAGAAAGCCTTGCTTCTGTATTCGAAAATAAAGTTCTGCGCCCCTCGAACATCCATCAGATTTTGCCAGAGTTCACTGGCCTGTCCTTCAACAGACAGTAAATATTGAAAAGACGGATAACGGCCAGGCTGCGAACCATTACCGGTAAGCACTTCAAGCTCTCCAGAGTTCCAGATGACTCCGTCAACCCACTCTCTGGAATCCAGAGTACCCACCAATAGTCCGGTCAGCCACCAGCCCTGATGATCAACGACAATCTGATGTAAATTTTCTGATATCTCTGGAGTGATTGCAGACTCTGCAGAGTGGCCATCTGCAGAGATTCCTGATGGAACAGAAAATAGCATCATCAAAAAAATGATGGACAATAGTTTCATCATTAACTTCCCTGTCATGAAGCGTCGCTTTCCCCATAGAGTTCTGCTCTTAACGCCTGTTTTGAGCAGTAACTCCCCATACCTTAGAAACTGTCCGTTAATAACTTTCCCATTTCAACAAACGCTGCCCGCTACCCGGCCGGGTCCGCTTGTACTTTTGCGGGTAACGGGCAACGGACAACGGCCTTAACAAGTCTCAGTCAAATGCGGAACTTATTTCAGGACAGTTCCTTACCTCCTAAGATATCGAAGGTTAGTGATCAGGAACAGCGTCAGGTCATTATTCATGGGCCAGCAAAGATTTCAGTCGACGGACCTTTTCAGAACTCACTCTGCCATCTTCAAGCATGGCACTGTAGGTATGGAGTGAAAAGTCAGTCATCACTGGCTGTAGAGATTCAAGAATCATGGAGGCATTATCCAGAGAAACGCCACCACCAACGACAACTTCAAGCTTCCCGGATACAAACCTGCCCATATCGATCAACCGGCCAATTCCATCCAACGCTGTACCAGAGTTCCCCCAGGAAATGCCACTGGATAAAACCCGGTCCACCCCCAGTTCTACTAATGCTTCCAGTGAGTATTTCCAATCGGCTCTTGCATTGAAAGTTGCATTGAAAGTTGCATTGAAAGTTGCATCAAAAGCCCTGTGAAAGGTGACAGACAACTCATAGTCCCGGGCTCTTTCTATCAGCCGACGGCAGTAATCCTGATGAATCAATGAAGTATTTTTATCCAATACGCCGATGACAACACCATCTGCACCCGCTCTTGCCGCATCGACAATCTGGCGTTCCATTAAATCAATTTCATTCCGGCTAAAAAAGAAGTCACCGCCTGCAGGACGAATCATCACCAGTAGCCCGGGGCGATCCTTAAAGGCTTCACGAGCTAACTCTATATGTCTGACACAAGGGGTTAAACCATCCTGTTCCATATGGGAACATAGCTCTATTCTTTCTGCGCCTCCTTGCCAGGCTCCGGAAACTGCGTTGGAAACGTAAGAATCATTTTTACTATGAACACAAACTTCAATAGCTATCATGCAGTACTTAACAGTCTGTTCTATACCAATTAATCAAATGGATCATACCTTTTAACAGCAGAGATAATCCGAGAAGCCATAGTATATTCGCACCCTGGACAGAAACGCAGTCCTTTTCCTGACTTTTAATGACCATAAACACACAAAACAAATAATATCCAACCAAAACTACATAAACGTTATATCCAAAAAAAATAAGGAAATCATTTTATCAACCACTATTGCAAAAACGATAGCCCTCATTAAAAAATGAACTCATAGAAATATAACAACGCCTGACTTATATAGTTTAATTATGAAAACCTCTTCATATAAAAAAAGAGCACTTATTTCTTTTTTTATATAGCCACACCATTTTGCGTAAATAAAAAATTACTCTAGAATCCCTTTAGTATCATTCCATGCAGTAAACAAGTTTCATTAGCGAGCTGAAAAATCAATAAACACCTATGAGATATTTCAAAAAAATATATTTAAAGCTTGGAATAATAATGGCTACTTACTGTCCAACCGTTCGGTTCTGATCTTTATTGAGATGTAACCGTACTTACTTAATTAAAACAGCCATCTGGATTAAGGGTTTAGCATGTTTAGAGGAAAGTGTTTGTCCATCGTCTTTTTATTATCGATCGCATCCGCATCCTGGGGGTCTACCCCAGACTCCAGTATGGGGGTCGAACGAGAGCGTTCTAGTAGCGGGGTGGGTCTGTCTACCATTGGTAGTGGTGCTTTTTCCCTGCTTGAAGGTCTTGCTCACCTCACAATAATCCTGGGTTCTGGTGACGGACCCGGTAGCCATTGGAAGGATGCATTGAACTATGTCCCCAATTCTGTCTACGATTTTGGTACTTCGAACCGTATATTGAATCGGGCCGCACACAACATTCTTCTCAGTCAGGCATTAAGACTTCTTCCTGTTGCCAATGACTACATTTGTGGTTTGATGACGGTGACACTTGAAGATGGCTGGTACGTAGACAGTGTCATGTTGAATCAGGGTTCAATACAGAATGATTCACAGTTTGAACATATTGGCGATAACCTTTATGTCCCCAGAAACAGGGGGATTACCAATCTTTTGTTAGTCAAACAGATGACCGGGTGGACAACAGCAGGCAGTGCCTATGTCACTGAAAATCCGATCGATTTTTATGTTACCGTTTCTGATGGCAGACAAACCTCTACTATTAATGTACAGAAAAGCTCATGCACGCTGTACAGCTATGGTAAAGCTCATGCTTCTTTTGTCAGAGGAGATGATGTTTCTTACTGTCTGACAAACCCAAGCTCTGATTCCAAAGTATCAGGACTGGCTTCTACGTTTACCTCAGCCTATGGAAAACCGGGGCTAATGAGAATTCCCGGGGATGCTTGCGAAAGCTACTGATACTGATACTGATAGTTCGTAGAACTTGTTGATCGCAGTTTAAAGCCAGAAATGTGCCGCCCTTCTTAAGTAAATGGAGCTGGGCGGCTCTTTTTCTCATACGTCATTAGAATTCGCACATTCATTTCATTAGGTTTTAAAAATTATTTTTGCGTCTTCTTTCCCGCCCATCCATGTATCTAAACCTCCCCGACTCCAATCTCATTTTTTATACCGATTAATCTATCGCTGTAGTAGTCTTATCCAATTCTAAGTGATAGCAGATCAGAAAAGTTCACTTTGAGTCAAAATAACAAAAGGAAGTTTCAAGTGCCTGACCTTAGCTCGAAAACGATCATTATAACCGGCGCAAGCCGTGGAATTGGCAGGGAGATCGCCCTGCGATGCGCTGCTGATGGTGCCAATATTGTTATAGCCGCCAAAACAACCGAGCCCCATCCGAAGCTTCCTGGCACCATTTACTCTGTTGCTGATGAAGTCATCTCTGCAGGAGGACAGGCGTTACCTATTCAGGTAGATGTACGTGACGAGCATTCCATTGCTCAGATGATAGAACAAACCACTGCTCATTTTGGTGGCATCGATATGCTCATAAATAACGCCGGTGCGATCCGCCTGACACCCGCGGAAAAAACACCCATCAGTCGCTTTGACCTGATGCATCAAATCAATACCCGGGCAGTCCTTTTATGTAGCCAGCTTGCCTTACCCTGGCTGAAAAAGTCTGACTGCGCCCATATCCTTAACCTGTCTCCTCCCATCAATCTGAACAAAAAATGGTTCAAGGACTACACACCGTACACAATTACCAAATACGCTATGTCGATGCTGACACTGGGGCTTGCTGAAGAGTTTCGTTCCGATAACATCGCGGTTAACTCTCTATGGCCAAAAACGACCATTGCAACCGCCGCCGTTGAATTTGAAGCGGGAGGAAAAGATCTTTTCAACATTTCAAGAACACCGGCAATCATGGCTGATGCAGCCTATGCCATCTTAACCAGTGGAACTGAATTCACAGGTAACCATTGTATTGATGAAAATTTATTAAGGGAAAGAGGTGTAACAGAGTTTGATCATTACGCCGTTGTTCCGGGAACAAAAGCGTTCTTTACTGATCTTTATATCGACTGACGCTCCCCGACCTATCGGGCCTAAAGGCGAGGCTTTACGCGGAAATTTGGTAAAACTGGCAATCTGTTGCAATACCGGCCATTGGAATATCCCAATGCTCTACCGGAATAGAATCAACTTTCTGGCATTCATGGGCAAGGCCAATCAGTATGGGTTTGTGAGCGATGCTGGTAAAGGCAAACGTTCTGTCATAGCACCCTCCTCCCATGCCTAATCGTCTTCCCTGCTCATCAAAGCCAGTCAATGGAACCAGCACGATATCGAGCTTCTCCGGAGGAATTGTCTTTGCCCCATTCAGAGAAGGTTCAGGAATTCCGAACCGGTTTTCAACCAATGATGTACCTGTGTGGTATTCAACAAACGTAAGCACTTTACTTCCGCTCTGATCCACAACGGGTAGATAGCAATGTTTACCTGACTGCCAGAGATATTCCTGAAGCGTTTCAGGGTTAATCTCCCCGTCGTTGGCCAGGTACACCGCAATATGCTGACAAGCTAATAGCTCTGGCCGTGATTTAAGAACCTCGCAAAGTCCTTTTCCGGCGCTGACCTGCTGGTCAGCGTTCAGTGCTCGACGACGCTCACGGAGAGCCATTCTTAAATCAAAACGGTTATGCTGACCTTGATGACTGACTGACCGAGCCATAACCCCCCTAAAACAAATAAAATCAATAAGTTACCCAAAGCCACAATAAGCAAAACGGAATTCTGTAATGTTTACTGTTAACTTTATGTCAGTTTGGGTGCAAAACTTTACAAAACACCATATCAGAAAAAATATCTTGAAGACAATGGCAACGGCATCAGCGGTGATGCAAAATGAAGTCTGCAACACCACCAACCCCGCTTTATGAGTGACATATCGGCTCAACTCCAAATATCTGTTGTAAAACCGACGCTGGTCAGTAGATCTCTAGCTCTTCTCGACGCTATGAGATAATGCATGCCAACTTATTGCTGGGTTTCCAATTTTTGATGTCCTCTACCTGTTTAAATTTACTCGATGCCTTCACTTCTTGAGTAATCTTTTGACTACTTTCAAAGTTTTCTACACCAGTCTTTGACCATTGTACACGCTGATTTCCATATGGTGTACTACGGTAACCATCTTCTAACCCGTAGTCAGCGCGAACCATTCCATCGTTATCGAGAAGATATACTTGTGTCCATCCGCTCCAACCCGGGCACATATTTTCCATATACGTCCATCCACTTTCTAATTCTGTAAGAGCGCAAGTTTCTTTAATAATTTTGGTTACTTTTTCTACATATTCCTTTGACTCCGAATCAAAATCACTTTTGATGGGCGTAATTGAACTACCAGCCAGATCACGGGAAGAAGCTATACTTCCATCGGGCTCAGGCAAATGACCACCTGTTACCCCAACCTCTTTCACTAGCATCGATGGACTACCAAAACTACCTGTCAAATCCTGAGTTGTAGACTCTTTTTTTTCACTAAAAGGTCGATTTAATACAGGTTTATCACCAACAGGATGCATAAGAACACCTTAATTTAATTTAATTTAGAAGCAGGATGCTTCATAAGAGTTGAGCGATTAAATCAAAAAAAGTTCTTTTTACACCTATTCTAAAGAACAGAAAATATACAGAGCATTATATTATTTGTGCTTCAATATCCATTTTAATCTGAATTTATGTAAATCTGACTATCTACCTACGGTAAGGTCTACGCATACTGCAAGCTCACCTCCTTACTCAGGGCGAAAGCTTCAGGGTGACGTTGGTTCCGTTTTATCGAATTTTCAGAAGATTCAGATCCAGTAAGGTCATTTTACCCTGATAAAATGGAATCAAAAATTGTTAAAATTGGCCAGTTCTGCCTCGTTTTTCAGTATTTACTGAACCAACGTGCACCTGAAGCTTTCGCCCCGCTCCTTACTCAACAACGCTTTGAGGAAAGTATCCCGCTTATCCGAATCCCCCAATCGTTTAATAGCTTTACCAAAGTCTTGGTAGCTACCCACCAACTCAATCTTTTCCTCAGCTCTAGTCAGCGCCGTATAAATCCAAGCGTTATCCAGCATGGCAATGTTCATTACAGGAACAATAACCCGCTTGAACTGACTGCCCTGCGCTTTATGCAGAGAAATGGAATATGCAGCTCTGATAGCATCAATCAGATCAAGAGTGAGAGGAATAGTCTCACCAGTGTCAATCACCACATCTGCAAGGGATACATCACCGCCACCCACCACAACCTGTGGACAACCAACATTAATCAGTTTGCCAAGGGTTCCGTTCTGAATACCTCGATCCCAGTTATTTTGAACAAAAATGACCGGATCACCTTCACGAATATCAAGGTACTTATCAACACCGTTTAAGTTGAACCGGAGTTTTTTACCATTCGGATTACATGCGGTTTGGCAAAGCTCGTTAATAACATCAATGCCGCCTCTTCCCGCATACTTAGCCGCAATAATCTGGGTGTCGTCCGGTTGCTGTTGATATAGCTGAGTCACCTTATCGTTGATATCTTTCGGGTGGCTGTGGTGAAAAACGATATTGTCATTGAACATCACCAAATCCGGCACTTTTTTCTCTACAATCATTCGAGTAAATTCAGGAATACCTGTAGAACCCTTCTGGCGTTTGACAATATCCAGTATCACCGTGGGAACTACATCAACAACATCATGCAATACCAAACCGCCAGAAATAGGTGCAAGCTGCTTTGGATCACCTACCAGAAGAAACCTTGAACGCCCTCTGGTTAGATTCACAAGCTTAAACATGGAGGCTAGGTCTATCATTGACGCTTCATCGATAACAATAAGGGTTCGTTCTGACAGAGGCTTTTCGTCAATTGAATTCATAAACCCGGTAATGGTCTGGGCTGGAAACCCCGTAGCCTCAGTAATTCGCTTGGCCGCTCGACCACTTAACGCCATAGCACGAATATCTGCCCCCAATTCCAGATAAGCTCTGAGCACCACATTAAGAACGGTTGTTTTACCAGTACCTGCACCGCCAGAAATCACAGAGACCCCATGTGACAGCGCACTAACAACAGCCTCATGTTGCTTCTCGGTCAGCGGGAATGACAGAGTTGATAAAGCAGATTGCAATGCTTTGTCATAATGCGAACTCCACACTTGCCTTGCTGCTAATTTAGCGAAACGGCGAGCTACAACCTGCTCCATAATCCACTGACCAACAGCGTGGAAATTTCCGTGTTCTGTTAGTATGAAGGCAGTATGTTCATAGCCTGCCTTTAACGCCTCCACCGCTAACTCATGTGAACCCAGTAGCGTTTCTTCAATGGCTGGTAATAAGTGCTCATGTCTTGAAACTGTGTGACCATCCATCATCCGACCATGAAGAGATTGCTCTATCGCTCCACTGAGACGGACATAATCATCTTCCTTATAGCCAAACTTTTCTATGGCAAGCTTGTCAGCCTCAGCAAACTTGAGACCAAAACTAATCAAACGATAAGGATCAGCTTGAATGGCTTCTATTGCTTTTGATTTATGATATTTGATTATGGTGCGAGCAATGCCAGATGGTATGTCATGCTTATCAAACCAAGCGATTTGCTTTAGATTTTCATAGCGTCCCAACCAGCTATTAAGCTGTTTGCAATACGTTCAGTAACACCTCTGCACTCCATAAGGCACTCAACGTTTTTACTTTCCAGAAGGTCATAAACCCCCTTATGAAACTTAACCCATATGCGTCGAGCTAATCTTTCACCAACACCAACAAAAGCAGAATCAGATTGTATATACCGAGTAAAGAGATTTTCTGTTGCCTTTCATTTTCTGCTTTCAGCCGTTTTAGATCATTTGCAGACTGATCATGAAGCACTTCTCCAGCCTCACTCTCCGATGCCTCATCTTTATTGACAAGAGGAGCCAAAACCCCTTGATCTCGTAGATTGGATTCCAGCTCCAATAACGCAGCCTTAACTAGCACATTGTCATTAAGCGTTGAACGAGTGACACCAACACCTTTAGCAACCTCAGCACGGATAAGCCTGGAGCCTCTCGATATCGCCACAAAATCTGAACGGGATTGAGTCAAAGCCCATGCTTCAAACTTGTTCAGGCTTTCTTGCGCTTGAGAAATTGTGTCTGCCTGTGCCATACAGCATCCCCTCTACATTTTGTCTTTATTTGGCAGCGGGGTACTAAGCTGCTCAACCCTAATACCAGCAATACTGGCGTTATATAACCATGTATGAAATTGCTCTAGTAGCTGTTGGTTCTCACGTTGTAATCGTGCAATTTCACGGTCTTTCTTTTCAAGCCTCTGCTGAGCTATTTTGAGACTTGGAGGCACTGACTTACTGACCGTCTTGGCAGTAGCGCCAGAGACAATAGCCTTCACCTCCAAAAAAGCCTGTTTGATTCTGACTTGCTTTTGGAGGGTTTGCCGTGTTGTTTCCAGCTTATAGCCATGCTTGACAGCATCAACTAGCCTGCCCCATGTCAGCTTACTGTCCGTTGGCCAGTTATCCAGAATATCTACAACGCTATCAATATCTTTGTCCGTTAGATGCTTAGCCATTCTCGTCCTCCCATAACGATTCTAGGTCATCCAAATCCCCCATCTCGTCTAATAACTGAGTAATATCAGAATCCTCATCGCTCTTGTCTTTCTCTATACCCACCAGTTCATCAACGCTTACATTATTGATGCGTTGGTAATTAATGATTTCAGGCAATCGTTTTTTGCCATTGATATCCATTGCACGATCCAGCAGCGTAACATCCTCTACATCCAAGAGCTTAATCAACGCCCCTTCTTCTACGTTGGGATCATCCATCATTTTGACGAGCTGCTCACAACGCTCTACAGTTACTTGCCGACGCTGAAACCATTGCTCAGCCCCCGGCACATTATTCTCAACAGCAGCCCGATCTTTCTTGAGAAATTTATTTTCAGTTGCGAGCTTTTTTCGAAGACGTTCGCATTTATCATCGTCACCTTTTACGCAAATGTGCTCGCTACAGTTAGCGCAATCACGATACTTTGTGCATGGCTCGCTTAAATATGACTGGGGACACATGCCAAATTCGGTATTATGGGCAGATAATGCAGCCTTAGTGTTCAATTCCTGAATAGTACGGGGAGTAGCTACCTGTACAACAATTTGTGTATTAGCCCCCTCCTGCTTCGCCACCTCACTTTCTCTATATTCACGAAAGTCATGCCCATATTCATCTGGAGTCGTGTGGTCATAGTAGCGATTGTGTTTGGGGTCAGAGCGCATTGCCCACTTTGCCCTTATTTGACCTTCCATACCGTTAACAGCAGCCATGGTATCGAGCATATGACGCAATTGATGGGAAGTTATTGAAAATTCCCCGCGATCCCAGCGCTGAAATATTGAAAGTACACCACCCATTTCTCCATTTCGTTTACGCTTTTTTGTTGGAGCCAAATCTTCATTCAGGGTATTGATTGTTGGCATAATAAGCTGTGCGTATTTTGTTGTTTGGCCAGCAATCATCTGATTCTGAAGCTGGACGAATAATGCCTCTGACCATTTTACATTGACTCGCCCCTCCCCTGTTTTGTACGCAACATATGGAAAGCCTTCTGGGAGATGATCACGTAGTATTTTATTTAAATCACGCAGCGTGTGTGATTCATTAATTGATACGCCTCTATATGTAAGGTGGTTATTCATGCCTATTCGTCGATCATCCCCTTCCTCAAAATGCATACCATTTAGCCATACGTGAATCAACGTCCCAACCCATCAATTTTTGCCGATCCGATTCCACTTTAGCTGGTGTTGTTTTACCTTCAGCAATAAGCCTATCAGCACGTTGGCTGAATTGATCATTCCAATAATGACGAAATGCATGAGGGTGAACAGAGAAACCAACAACCGTCGAAACTTCCCTGAACACTTTGTTAATCGCATCCAGTGAAAGTGCTCTGTTTTTTTTCTCTCTATGATTGTGGGTAATAAAAAGCTGAGGGATTTTCTCTGCACCATTCACTTCAGAACGATATTCAATGATATAGTTATTGATCATTTCAGCCAGTCGGCTATCTACTGGCAGAATTCGCCCCTTAGCCTTGGCTTTTGGTCGATTCTTTCGAGTATCTGCCAGATCCACCGATTTTCTAATGCGAAGGACATGAAGACCTTTGGGAGTTTGTTTGAAGTCATTGACATAAATACGAGCCAATTCACCACGACGAATACCTAGCGCTTCAAATATGTTGACCATTAGCTGATTACGATATCGAACACCTTTATTCTTCCATGGGTTTTCTGTGGAGTCGTGGCGCATCACATCCAGTACACGAATACACTGAGATGATGTGATAGACCCATAAACCTCACCACTTTCCCAATCGTATATGCTATTAGTACTTCCAGCCTTAACTGGCCTCATACCCAACATAAACCTCTCAGAATCACCCTTGCTATCTGGATAACATTTCTGTTCCAACCAACCAATATATTTGGCATATGTTGTAATTCTGTTATAGGCCGTAGATGGTGCGCTATCTCCTTTATCATCTGTGATAATAACCGCCCTAGCAGTTTCTAGCTTATTCCGCTTTGGCTGTAGTGACACCACCTTCTTTGATTTGACCTTAGTAATATGCTCTCTGAAAGATTCTACTTTTCGCCCTGACCAGCGAATGATGGTTTGCAGCTCATCCTTTGTTAAAAATTCTTTCTCAAGGCAGCGCCGCTCAATATCAATACCCAAGAAATCACAGATTTCATAGAGGTACTTGATCCGCTCAAGGACGTTATGACAATTGTTAGGTGAGGAAGAAGCATTACGAAATTCGACAGTCAAGAACAGGTTGGGGTATGGCAGTGGCATCTTATTGCCATCCAACAAGACTGAATAATCCTCCCCTGATGTAAATCTTACTCTCCTCACTTCCATTGGCTCCTCCCATACAAAAAGTTAACAATATTTCAAGGTAATCCATAACCTTAATTTTAGGTATAAAAAAAGTTTACAGAAAGCGCAAACTTTCCTGTAAACTTTTTCGCAACATCCTGCATTCAAAGCAATACAGGTTAAAACTTTACAAAAATCACCCTCCAGCCGGCGTCAGAACGGTTATATTCACATGATTTCAAAACAGGGTGAGTGAGTGAATCAGTTTTACCTTTATTATCAGTCATTTGAACTCACCATTAAGATTACTTTATCAACATAACTGCTGCTATTTGTCGATTAAAGGCTGTTTTTAGCCATTTCAGGTATTTTTAATCAACACTTTTCTCAGTGACGCCACCCTGAATAAAAACCCCTTCCCTTGTTAATTTTTCCCTTAGTTTGACACTACTGGGATCAGCAATCCAGTTTGCAGAGCCAGCAGCGCCTTTAGAATCAAAGAGGGGAGACATTAACTAGGATACATCTAGGTTCATGAATTTTTTCAACTGACTTCCAAAAATCCCATGTTCCATATCATCAGAACTTGCATTCATATGTAAGTCCTCAAAGCCCTCTATTGATGTTTTTATGCGAATCATATTGTCTTTAGCTGAAACTGGAAGTGAACCGGCCTGTATGGTTCTCTCTGAAGTTACTGCCCCAATTGCTCGAATATCAGATGGCTTAATCTCAACATTCTTCCAGTAAGATCCAAAGCAAATAGCTGGCTTTGAAAAATCAATGGCGCAAAAAAAATCCCCATCACACTCATAGTAATCTATGTTATAACCCTTATCTTCAACAAAACTTCTAAGCTTTGCTTTCATTTTTTTTGCGAACAACTTATCTATAATCAACATCGGAATAATACTTAAAATAAAGCCGGGAAAGATAAATAATATTGACATAAAACCTGTTGATGGCATCAGGCTTAAAGGGAACCCAACAAAAAATAAACTTATCGGAAAAGTGAAAGCTTCCCAGCTTCTGTAACCGTATACTCCGAATTTCTTAAGGCCAACATGAATTGCCATATAGAAATATATAACAACACTAAGTAATGCAACATAAATACCTTCGCCTTCAATAGAATTACCATCAAAAACATAAGTCCATATGATATTTGGTATCATGGCTGCCAAAATAACTGTAGCCCACCATCCAAAGACTGTTATAAATTTCTTAAAATTGTACCCTTTCATAAATCTCATTCCATCAATATTTTTTAATTTTTGTTCGATGTCTATTTCGTTATCCGTCACGTTTATCAATTGGACAAATTACTAGACCACTAGCAGGAAACAAGGACAACAGGTTGAAAAATGAGCACACTTCTCGACTTAATCGTTCACTCGAAACCCATAGCTTGATTCTTATTTATTCTGCACTTGTTGTCTACCTCGCATTCTTTCTTGCAGGCACACACACCTCTTTTCAATCAAACACTCTCTTTCACCAGCCTTCCTGATCACTCGTCCACTACCCATCAGCACCAACCTCTCCTCAGGTCTGGTCGCTGCCGTATACAACAACGTCTGATCCATCATATGCCCTGCCTCAGGCGGCAGAACAACAAAGCAGGTAGGCCACTGAGAACCCTGCGATTTGTGAATGGTAATAGCATAACCCAACTGCATTTTATCCAGCAGGTCTGGGGTGATAGCGATACAGCCCCCATTGATCTCTGACATCGCTACTGCACCGTTTTCATCAGGAACGTCATAAACAGCAGTAATCACCCCCAAGTCGCCGTTACGGACATCAGCATTTTCATCGTAATTATTTGACGTTACCAGAATGGGATCACCTAGTAATAACTCTATTCCTGATGATGTTACCCAAGGTATCCAGCCCCGCTGGTTGTCCTGATAATAGATACTTGGCCTTTCAAGCCCATTACCTTGCTGTAGGCGCTGGTTAATACCATCCACACCCATTTCACCTTTACGAACCGGGCATAAGACAATGCTATTACCTATGCCTCCTGCTTCTCTCCAAAGCTGTTCCAATCGACTCAGAGACATATCCACTTCTATGGAGCAATCGGCACTTTCAGCAAGGGTAATTTTGGTATCAGGGGGTATTTCAATCTCACCATTACGAATAGCCGTTGCAAAATGGTGTATGCCACTCTCCTCTCCCTGCCGCTTTACCTGTGTCAGATTGAAGAACGGTATGAAGGTATCTTGCAGGGCATGAAAAACCAGTCCAGCCCCAACAGGCAGCAGTTGTGCAGTGTCGCCAACAAAAATAATTCTGGTTGCTTCTGGCAATAGTCCGATCAGTCGGTACATCGAGAGGAGATCTACCATTGAAGCTTCATCAATCACCAGTAACAGGTGGTCAGGCAATTGAGGCTTTTTTTCACCAACATGATCAACAATAAATTTAGCGATGGTTTGAGCCGGTAATCCGGTACTTTCGGCCATGCGCTGGGCAGCTCTACCAGACAGCGCCACCTGATAAAATGCCATACCGCCTGCCAGTGCCTGATAAACACCCAGTATCGCTTTCAGAATGGTGGTTTTTCCTGTTCCAGCACCACCAGAAATACCGCAAACCAGAGTTAGCACAGAACCAACTACCGCCTGACGCTGATCTCCTGTTAACTGGAATGGCAGTGTCTGCTCATAGGCTTCCAGTGCATCAATAACAGACTGTTCTGTTACTCCTGCTTCCCAGCCTGCTACCAGCGAGCCAGTTCCCACTGAACGACTGTGGGCTTTTGTTAAAAACAGGGCAACAGCCGCTTCCATCAATGCAGAGCCGTAAACCTGATAGCCAGAATCGACCTGAACCAATAATCCATGCTCTACGGCTATATCACCGACATTATCCGGTGCAGGTGTCTGCATCACATGAGCACAACCGTTTATCAGGCTTTGAGGATCAATAACCGTTGAGCCTGTCTTATGGGTATATCGAACAGCCACATGTTGTGCGACACCTGCCACCACGCTGTCATCAGCCATGGTTAAGCCAAGCTCTTTGGCAACTTCCATGGTCTTTTCAAAGGAAGCACCCATCGCCATGAGCAGAAAAGGGTGTGACTTAATTTTCTCAATGGCTTCAGCACCAAAGATGCCTGATAACTTTTCCCCAAGCCCCAGTGGTAGCCGCTGCTCTTCCAACCATTTGATAGTGTCGTACAGGCTTTCATCAGGCCACTCTTTAAGCAGGCGATCCAGACGGGCTTCTGACATACCTGCTACAGCCAGTAATGATGCTCTATCCCGTTTTTCAACCAATGCTGCCAGATTGGGAAGGCGAACCAGCCGGTTGGCGATAACACCGCCAATACCGTTGATATTACTGCTGATCCAACGAGACAGTACTTTGCCTGAAGGCTTCAGGAACTTGATTTCAGTAGCATCAATTGTGTACTCAGAAACAATAAAATCATTAACAGTAAAAGAGTTCTCTCGCTCACGCCCACTGACCTCCCAGAGTGATCCCTCTGTTGCGGCTCCTTGTGCATGTTCTGGAAAATGGACGACTAACGGTTTTTCTCGTTTTCGAACAGAACCATCCGGCCTGATAAGGTCAACGGTGGCATA
>NZ_JAVRMB020000427.1:0-37852 GCF_031844845.1 Endozoicomonas sp. | reverse complement strand
CCAGCTTAATGAGAATAACAGGCCAAGGCGGGTAATCATGGCCAGGCCCAAACCAATCTGTCGCCCATAAGCCCGTTGGTGCCTGGGAAGTCTATCCACCAGAATGGTGAGGAAGATAATGTTGTCGATTCCCAGGATTATTTCCAGTGATGTCAGGGTAAGCAGGGCGATCAGTGATTCAGGCGTAAATAGCAGATCCATTGCCAGTTTCCATCAGTCGGAAAGAGTATTTTACTTTAGCTTAGATCAGGTTCTGTTGACATAAGGTTATCGCGATCAGTGGCTCGTAAAGCCGTCTTCCAGAATACCCATAACCATCTACCCGACCTGTTCAGGGCTATTATGTCGGGAAAGCTGGAGAGAGATGCCGCAAACAGGTATGCATAGGTACTTCCGACAAATGCAAACCTGAGCCTTACATAATTCCTCCAGGCATCTCATTGTGCTGGACAATGGGGTAGTGGGTCAGGTTGGGTAACTGATAGTGCCACCATTTGTGATATCGGGTGGCTTCAGTATTTCCTGGAAGGTATAAGTTGTGTCGATGCCTGACGTATACAAAAACAGCAGACACAGACATATAACCACAGCACCTGATGGTGGAGCGAGCTGTGGTTAATGGGTGAGGGTAAAAACGTCATACCTCCAGTTTTTTAATCTTGGCAAACTTGACCAGTGCGGCTACAAGGACGTTATTTTCTGGCGTGTTGATTTGCTTCTTCTGCTTGGTAACATGCGTTGCCGTTATTGAATTTTTGTCCAGTGTGCGGTCAATATACTTCACAAATGCGTCATCGGATGGATCCATTGCTGAGATTAAGGCTTGTTTGCGAACCGGTGTTAACGCGTTAGATCCTTCCGATAAAAAAACGTCGATACCAAGGTTCGATTTACTGCTACTCCAGATCGTCCCATTATTTGAGAAACCAGAATTAGCAAAATAACCCTGACTATAAAACCAGAACCAAAGTTCGATGGCCTTTTCGTCGTCTTTTTCATTAAGGATTATTTGATGCAGTTTAGTTAGATGTTTCTTTTCATCTGCATTCATTTTAAGCCTGCTAGAGAGAGTACAAACTTCCAGTACACCCAGTGGGTCGCCCATATCAACAGGTATTGGTGTGTCACCTCCGGGCAATAGAGAGAGGTATGAATGGCCTGTTTGCAAAAGAAATGAAGTAGTATTGGCCCCTTCCGTTAATGTGGGCAGGTCTGAGGATGCGATCAGATGTTGAAAAACGGGTTGTGGCAGGGTGGGTATCAGACATACAGCGACCTCTCCATCTGAAGTTAATTCTGCCAGATGTTGTTCTGCACTCTTATCTTTCAAGTCGATGAGCGCAATATTTAAGCGCTTACAGATCAGCTTCAAAGTGTTTATTGATAGTAGCTGCCAGCTGTTCATACAAACCAGATGCGGCTTACTGACTGGCAATGTTGAGGCCCGTCGCGTCAGTATATCAATCCATCGAAAAACGATGTCTATGCGCTGTTGCGGTGTTATTTTTTGATGATGTAAGCCATAAATAACTCCGCTGTGCATTTTTCCCTGCCTGCTCATGGCGCAAATATGAGCCAGGTTACTGGCCAGTGTCGACTGGTTTTCAGTTGAGGTAAGTCTTGTTTTAATCCATTCAGTTTCACTGAAGCCTGGCTTTTCGAGATCCTCTTGCTGCAGAGGTTTTTTTCTCGGAATAACACTGTCGGCAGGCAAATCCAGCGCTACTTTTCGGTGATGAGTGCCATCAAAGTCGGTATAAAGTTCTTGAATGTAACGCTTAAAACGATAAGGCTGGATTACCATATAGTTTTTTTCTATGGTTCCACACTGCTGGTATTTGCTACCTCCACTGATCATTGAGATCGTTAGGGGAGGCTCTGTTTTCTCATCGTCACAATCCAGAATGGTCACCTGACTGCCTGACATTTGAATCGTCTGGGGAAGTCCGGATTTGGGGTCGAATTCAGGGAGTAACGCCGCCAGTTTATGTAACACGACTTGATGTTGTTTATTGTATTTTTCCATTTGCGCCGGTGTAAACTGGTTTCGTGATATCTTTGCAGCTTGCGGATTGTGATTATATAGAGCATTCGGTGGGGACAATCGCATTTGAATATTCGGCGCCCCCAGTTCAGCCAGAGATCTGACAATGCCGATATTGGCACTTTCATCACCCATCGACCAAAACTCTGTTGTTGTTTCAGAGGGGAAACACGTAAAATGACCATAAACGCCTACTTGACCAAGGCCCTTTAGCACGGCTCTGGCCTGTTTTTCCATTTCACAATTGATACTATCTGTTGAATATCCTGCAGAAGCGTTGGGAGCAATGGTTCTATGGGTGTTATCAACAGAGTGCCCACCTTTTGCTGGTGCTATTTTCTTGTTTTTCTCTGCCTGAGCGGCGGTTCTGTCAAAGGGAACCTGTTGAAAATTAAAATTCTGTTGATTTCTCAGGTGCTGTATTCTTTTATCACATTCTGGATTTCCAGTGCGAAAGTCGGCAAAAAAATCAATGCAACAAAGTTTTTCCTGGATGTGCGATAGTTCCAGCATCTGGTTTATAAAATATAGTTTTTTGTCCGTAGTCCATATTTTGTTTTGCCTCATTACAATAGCAAGTGGTGTCTTCAGATCATTAGCTTTGATGCAAAGGCTGGCAGGTTGCATTTTTGCGATGAACTCACAGGTATCGTAGTCGTGACTCAGGATGGCGTAATGAAGGGGCGTTTTCCCTTGATTGTCTTTTACAAGCAGGATCTCTTTCTGCACATTGTTAAGTAGGCGATATAATATAGCTAGAGAATTATCGGTGCCCGTTTGAGCTACGATATGGACTGCAGTTGTATGATCAGATGCTGGTTTGACTGCCGCCTTTTTACCCGCTTCTGTCGCTAACGCCTGAATTAGCAGATTTTCATGCTCAGACTCACACATAGCATAAACCATGCTTTTGTTGCTTTTATCATCGAAAGGCACTAGAAGACAGTCAGGGTATTGCTTGATCAGCCTGGGATTGTTCTCAATCAGTGAATATATCTTCTGTCCTTCGCCCTTTTTAACGGCCTCTTGCAACTCATTAATGCTTTCAGGAGAAACCTCGAAAGGCCCGGTAAGGCAATCATCGGGGATTTTAGGTGGCTTCCGCAGTATCCTCTCCATCCTCTCCATCCTCTCCATCCTCTCCATCCTCCCCATCCTCCCCATCATCCCCATCCTCTCCATCCTCCCCATCATCCCCATCATCCCCATCCTCCCCATCATCTCCATCTCACGCCATTCTAATAACAGCTCGATCATCTTCTTTTCATTGCATTTGTTAATCGCATCTTTAAGCTCACTTGTTTTATATTTATCTGTGTGACGGGGATATTGACAAGCCTCGCTATGGAAAAGGTGATCGTAATCTTGCTTTGCAAGTACCTGCAATGCTTCTGCAAATATCTCCCGTATTTTAATTACATCAAGCCTCCAAATCGCATCTTTCATATTTTGCATGAGCGTTTTTGGCAGTAGCTCCATTTTAGGAGGTGAATCATCAGGTTTTAAACTTTTCTCGCCAGTTATACTGGGCCGCAGATAGGGTGGTGCTGATTTTACCACCGGATTTTGAGGTGTTGCCTCTTGTGGGGAATCAAGGCTCTGAGCCTCTCGATGTAGTAGGTTCTTGTTATCAAAGCTTATTTTTGTATCCCAAGACTCGACGCGCTTTTGGCTAGGGGGCTGCGAGTTTACTTTTGTTGGGTTTTCTGTTTTAGGCTCTAACTGGAACCCTTGAGTCAGATTAATCAGAGGTTTGAGATTCATTATGGTGTGATCCAAATATATTCTTTTGTAGTCAGACCGCTTCTTGAGTCATTAGTTTCATAACGCTTATTCGATTTCGTGATTTCGTGATTTCGTGATTTCGTGATGTATGGATTTAGCAATAACAATCCCCGGAACCGCAGGCTGGTGCCCAGCGCTGTCCTGACGAATCATTGAAACTGGCTTCAGGCTTGTTCTTATTATTGCTGAAATGGCAGAACAGATAATCGGCTTGGCGCCAGTCTGGGAAATAGCCAGGGGAGGTCAAAAAAAAGGGGGGGAGGGCAAGGAATTGTCTCGAAATAAATTCCCCATTTGCCAATAGATTGAGGCGCCTGGGGAGTAGTACTGTAAACAGTTCCGGCGGTGTTCTCCACTGTCATTGTGTGTAGGGATTGCACACAATCCCCCGGATAATCGGCGTTAGGTCCGTTCGTTCACAGGCATGTAGTCACGTTTAGGTTCACCAGTATAAAGCTGACGAGGACGACCAATACGATAGTCTCCACTGATCATCTCATGCCAGTGAGCAATCCAGCCCGGAGTGCGACCGGTGGCAAAGATTACCGTAAACATCTCGGTTGGGATGCCCAGTGCCTTGAGAATGATACCTGAGTAGAAGTCCACATTGGGGTAGAGCTTCTTCTTGATAAAGTATTCATCTTCAAGTGCAATTTTTTCAAGACGCTTGGCGATCTTGAACAGCGGGTCATCATCCAGGCCAAGTTCCTTGAGAACGTCATCGCAGGTCTGTTTCATGACTTTGGCCCGTGGGTCAAAGTTTTTGTAAACCCGGTGACCAAAGCCCATCAGGCGGAATGGGTCATCCTTGTCTTTTGCTTTGGCGATGTATTCATCAATATGCGCTTCGTCACCAATCTCATTCAGCATGACCAGAACCGCTTCGTTGGCACCACCGTGAGCCGGTCCCCAGAGCGCAGCAATACCGGCGGCAATGCAGGCAAACGGGTTGGCGCCGGAAGAACCTGCCAGTCGAACGGTTGAGGTAGAGGCATTCTGTTCATGGTCAGCGTGCAGCAGGAAGATGCGATCCATGGCTTTAGCCAGAACTGGCTTGACTTCGTATTCTTCACAAGGTGTGGCAAACATCATGTGCAGGAAGTTGCCGCCATAGCTCAGGTCATTCCGTGGATAGACAAACGGCTGGCCAATGGAATATTTGTAGGCCATCGCTGCGAGCGTCGGCATTTTGGAAATCAGGCGATAAGCACAGATCTCGCGATGCACTTCGTTGGTGATATCCAGTGAGTCATGGTAGAACGCAGAAAGAGCGCCAACAACACCACACATAACCGCCATTGGGTGAGCATCACGCCGGAATCCGGAGAACAGGTCGCTCATCTGTTCATGGATCATGGTGTGACGCATGATGGTGTGTTCAAACTTTTCTTTTTCCTGACGGCTGGGAAGCTCTCCGTACAGGAGCAGGTAGCAGCATTCCAGGTAATCAGAATGTTCGGCCAGTTGTTCTATAGGGTATCCGCGATGCAGAAGAATGCCCTTGTCACCATCAATGTAAGTGATTTTAGACTCACAGGATGCCGTAGAAACAAATCCCGGATCGTAAGTGAACAGACCGCTGGACGCCAGACCCCTTACATCAACAACATCAGGCCCAATAGTGCCTGAATAAATCGGTAACTCCAGAGTCTGATCCATGCCGTCGTCTCCGCCTGGAAGGGAGAGTAGAGCTTTCTTATCAGCCATTTATGGCCTCCTGTCATGCCGTTTGGTCTCGTTATATTTACTTCAGGTGAGTACTTTTCAAACTTTTTATAAAACTGTTTATATAAAGAAGGTCACAGAAAAGCCGGAGCCTGATTGAAAAATATTCGAATTAAGTGTTATTGGCTCCCTTTTAAGGTTTGACCACTATAGAGAGATATATTTTTTTGTCAAACGAACTAAATGTTTACGTAATCCGTAATAGATATACGATTAACTGTTTGGTGTTTTAGGGGTAAATGCCTAACAAAGTGAGCAATTGTAATTACATTTTAGAGTGTATATACTCCGACACCAAAGCCGTTTGGGCTGGGTTTCTGACCCTCGGCTTTGTAGGTTCTGCTGACAATCTTATATCAACAGAATCTGGAGGGGCGTCGTTTATTTAGCAGTTTGGCGATTCCCGCCCGCTTGTCGCAGGGTCCGGGAAATCTGGAAGTTCTTGCTGATTCTGTAGTGTACGCCACCGAGCGCTGGGTCAAAAGAGAGCAAAGAGAGCAAAGAGAGTGAATAGCAAAAGACCTGTCAATCTCGATATTACAACCATTAAATTACCCCTGCCGGCCTACACGTCGATATTGCATCGCGTGTCAGGTGTCATCTTATTCGTCGGTCTGGGTTTTCTCTTATATGGACTTGATCTGTCGTTAGCTTCCGAGGAGTCGTTTGACTCCCTTAAAGTCTTGCTAGCTTCTCCTCTGGCCAAATTCATCACCTGGGGTATTTTATCGGCCCTGATTTATCACTTTGTTGCCGGAGTGAAACATCTGCTGATGGATGTGGATATTGGGGATGGTAAAGAGTCGGGTAAGTTTGGCGCGATCATCACACTGGTTCTGTCAATTGTGCTGATTATCCTTGCGGGGGTTTGGCTATGGTAACCAATATCACCAATTTGTCCCGCAGTGGACTGTATGATTGGATGCTTCAGCGGCTGACCGCGATTATTCTCGGTGCTTACTTCGTTTTTCTTCTTGGTTATCTGGTGGTGAATCCTGATCTTCAGTTTCATCAGTGGTCTGCTCTTTTCGATGAGACCTGGATGAGGGTGTTTACCCTGCTGACCCTGATTTCTATTCTGGCTCATGGCTGGGTAGGTATGTGGACCATTTTTACTGATTATTTTAATGACCGCGCACTCGGCAGTAAGTCCGTATTGATTCGTTTTCCATTACTGTTGCTGTGCTTTATAGCCTTGTTTAGCTATGTGGTCTGGGGCGTACAAACTCTTTGGGGGCTTTGATTGATGTCAGTACTTCGTACCCTTACCTATGATGCCATTGTTATAGGCGGTGGGGGCGCAGGCCTGCGTGCTGCGCTCCAACTTACCCAGGCAGGTGTCAAGACAGCCTGTGTTACCAAGGTATTTCCTACCCGCTCCCATACGGTGTCTGCCCAGGGAGGTATCACCTGTGCGATTGCCAGTGATGACCCAAAGGATGACTGGCGCTGGCATATGTACGATACCGTCAAAGGATCCGACTATATCGGTGATCAGGATGCCATTGAGTACATGTGTTCAGTGGGTCCTCAGGCGGTTTTCGAGCTGGAACATATGGGGCTTCCCTTCTCCCGTACTGAAGAAGGTCGTATTTATCAACGGCCATTTGGTGGTCAGTCCAAAGACTTTGGTAAAGGCGGACAGGCGGCAAGAACCTGTGCGGCAGCAGACCGAACCGGTCATGCACTTTTACACACCCTGTATCAGGCGAACCTGAAAGGCGGTACCACTTTTTTGAATGAGTGGTATGCCGTTGATCTGGTGAAAAACCAGCAGGGTCAAGTGGCCGGTGTGATTGCCATTGATATAGAAAGTGGTGAAACCGTCTATATAAAAGCGAAAGCGACGGTAATGGCCACCGGTGGTGCCGGGCGAATTTATTCATCAACCACCAATGCATTGATTAATACCGGTGACGGTATTGGGATGGCGCTGCGAGCAGGCTATCCAATGCAGGATATGGAAATGTGGCAGTTCCACCCCACGGGTATTCATGGTGCGGGTGTTCTTGTTACTGAAGGCTGTCGTGGTGAGGGTGGTTACCTGATCAACAGTGACGGTGAGCGTTTTATGGAACGCTATGCACCGAATGCCAAAGATCTTGCCGGTCGTGATGTGGTTGCCCGATCCATGGTTATCGAAATTCTCGAAGGTCGTGGCTGTGGCCCTGACAAAGACCATGTATTGCTCAAGCTTGACCATCTTGGTGAAGAAATATTGAACAGCCGGCTTCCCGGTATCTGTGAACTGTCGAAAACCTTTGCTCATGCTGATCCGGTAAAAGTGCCGGTTCCTGTTGTGCCGACCTGCCATTATATGATGGGTGGAATTCCCACTAATGTCGGTGGTCAGGCGTTGCGTCAGGATGGTCAGGGTAACGATGAGATCATTGAAGGTCTTTATGCCTGCGGCGAATCAGCCTGTGTTTCTGTTCATGGTGCTAACCGACTGGGTGGAAACTCTCTGCTCGACCTGGTGGTATTCGGGCGTGCTGCGGGTATCCAGATTGAGAAAAACCTGAAGGAAGGGTTTGACGCTGTCGATGCGTCTGACAGCGATATCCAGACAGCCCTGTCACGTTTGGACCGGCTTAATAGCTCTGCCGGCGGTGAAAGTGTGGCGAAGGTTCGTGCTGACCTGCAAAACACCATGCAGCTTTACTTCGGGGTTTTCCGGGAAGGTGAGAGCATGCAGAAAGGCCTGCGCCTGCTTGATGAGCTGGGTGAGCGACTGGGTAACCTGCACCTTGAAGACAAGAGTAATGCCTTCAATACCGCCCGTATCGAAGCCCTTGAGTTGGAAAACCTGTATGAGGTTGCCTATGCAACGGCAGTCTCTGCTGAGGTCAGGAAAGAATCCCGCGGTGCTCATGCCCGTAATGATTACCAGGAACGCGATGACGAGAACTGGCTGGTTCACTCTCTTTACTCGCCGGTTGATAAATCGGTGAGCAAGCGTGCAGTCAACTTTGCCCCGACAACCATGGAGGCTTTTCCTCCCAAGGCCAGAGTCTACTAGGGAGAGGAACATGAAGGTTAGTGTCTATCGTTATAATCCGGAAACCGACAGAAAACCTTATATGAAGGATTTCGAGGTTGATATTCCGGAAGGCAAGGATTTGATGGTGCTGGATGTCCTGAACCTGATTAAGGAACAGGATCCATCATTGGCCTATCGTCGTTCTTGTCGGGAAGGGGTTTGCGGTTCTGATGGTCTGAATATTGGCGGGACTAATGGTCTGGCCTGTATTCTTCCTCTCTCGGAAGTGGCCAGAGGTGGTAAGCTGGTGATCAGGCCGTTGCCCGGACTGCCGGTTATCAGGGATCTTGTGGTAGATATGAGTCTTTTCTACCAACAGTATGAAAAGATTAAGCCCTGGCTGATCAATGACCAGCCAGCGCCGGCTATTGAACGACTTCAGTCGCCAGAAGAACGTGAGAAGCTGGATGGGCTCTATGAGTGTATTCTCTGCGCCTGTTGTTCCACCTCCTGTCCTTCATTCTGGTGGAATCCTGATAAATTTGTCGGTCCGGCGGGTCTGTTGCAGGCTTACCGGTTCCTTGCTGACAGCAGGGATACCGCGACGGAGGAAAGGCTGTCTGAACTGGATGACCCATTCAGTGTTTTCCGTTGCCGGGGGATCATGAACTGTGTCAGTGTTTGTCCGAAAGGCTTGAACCCGACCCGGGCTATTGGTCATATCAGACAGATGTTGTTTAAAAGTGCAACGTAGTATGCTTGTGCAAAGCGTTGTGTAATGAATTGCGTAATGAATAGTGCTGCTGCCATCCGGAATTTTGGAGCTGCAATAGCTTGAATCAGCAGGGGCGGTCGGAAAATATCCGATCATATCTGAGGGAGATTGTTCACTGGCTATCGACGCCAACAGTGACATCTGATTTTCAACCGGGCTGGTTGAAAATCAGGCAGATTTCCCAGGATAAAGCCCCAGACTCACGGGGTAATGATCATGCAAGAAGGTGTCATGCAGCGGATGTGGAGTTCATCTCACATTGCAGGGGGAAATGCTGCATACGTCGAGGAGTTGTACGAACGCTATCTGCGCGACCCCAATAGCGTGGAGGCACAGTGGCGTGACTATTTTGAAAAGCTGCCCCCGGTTAATGGTGGCGGTGCAGATGTTCCTCACTCTACTATTCAGGAAAATTTCATCCTTATGGCGCGCCAGCGCCAGACGACCCGTCCTATTCAGGCTTCTACGGTTTCCAGTGATCATGAGCGCAAGCAGGTTCAGGTACTGAGGCTGATCAGTGCCTTTCGAATCCGGGGTCATCAACAGGCGGTTATTGACCCGCTGGGTGTGATGATACGGGAAGCGTTTTCTGACCTGACCCTTGCTTACCACGGACTGACTGAAGCGGATCTGGATACGGATTTTCAAACATCAACGCTGTTTATTGGTAAAGAATATGCCTCTTTACGGGAAATATACGAAGCACTGAAGGCAACCTATTGTGGTTCCATTGGTGTTGAGTATATGCACATCCCTCAAACGGAGGAGCGTCGCTGGTTTCAGAGTCGTATGGAGAGTGTTCGCAGTCTTCCGGAAGTGGGGGTTGATGCCAAACTGCACCTGCTTGAGCGACTGACCGCGGCTGAAGGGCTTGAAAAGTATCTTGGCACGAAATTCCCCGGAACCAAACGCTTTGGTCTTGAGGGCGGTGAGTCCCTGATCCCGATGCTGGATGAGATTATTCAGAGATCAGGCTCTTATGGTACCAAGGAGCTGGTTATTGGTATGGCTCACCGTGGTCGTTTGAACGTCCTGATTAACATTCTGGGTAAAAAACCGGGCGACCTGTTTGATGAATTTGAAGGGAAAAAAATCGTTGAACGTGGATCGGGTGATGTGAAATACCATCAGGGCTTCTCTTCCAATGTCATGACGCCCGGTGGTGAAGTTCACCTTGCACTGATGTTTAACCCTTCGCATCTGGAAATTGTTGCTCCGGTGGTTGAAGGTTCAGTACGGGCTCGACAGGATCGTCGGAATGACTCGGTGGGTAATAAGGTCATTCCCATTGCGCTCCATGGCGATGCCGCTTTTGCCGGTCAGGGCGTGGTGATGGAAACCCTGCAAATGTCCCAGACCCGTGCCTATAAAACCGGCGGCACACTTCATATCATTATTAATAATCAGGTGGGCTTCACTACCAGTTTCCGTGAGGATGCACGCTCCACTGAGTATTGCACTGATGTGGCAAAAATAGTGGGTGCTCCTATTCTTCATGTGAATGGAGATGACCCCGAGGCGGTTCAGTTTGCTACCAAGCTGGCTCTGGACTACCGGATGGAATTCCATAAAGACATTGTGGTTGACCTGGTTTGCTATCGTCGTCGTGGTCATAACGAAGCGGATGAACCGTCGTCTACTCAGCCCATGATGTACAGCAAAATTAAAGCCCATAGCACTACCCGGGATCTATACGCCCAGTCACTGCTGAAAGCCGGTATCATCACCGATGCTGATAATCAGCAACTGATAGAAAGCTATAGAACCGCACTGGATAATGGCGAGCATGTTGTTAAGGCGCTGGTCAAAGAACCGAATAAAGAGTTGTTCGTTGACTGGACCCCTTACCTTGGTCATGCCTGGACGGCCAGGCATGACACCCGGGTTGCGGTAGGCACACTTCAGGCACTTGGACAAAAACTGTGTGAAATTCCGGAAGGTTTCGTGCTCCAGAGACAGGTCAGCAAGATTGTTGATGACCGTCGTAAAATGGCCGCCGGAGGTTTGCCTATTAACTGGGGTTGTGCTGAATTACTGGCTTATGCTTCTCTGCTGATGGAAGGCAGTGAGGTTCGTATTACCGGGCAGGATGTTGGCCGCGGAACCTTCTCTCACCGTCATGCGGTTCTTCATAATCAGAAAGATGGCTCCACACTGGTTAACCTGGCAAAACTGGCGGAAAATCAGCCTCGTTTCCAAATCTGGGATTCGTTGCTTTCAGAAGAAGCAGTGCTTGCTTTTGAATATGGTTATTCGACAACGACGCCCAATGCCCTGGTGGTCTGGGAAGCGCAGTTTGGTGATTTTGCCAATGGCGCCCAGGTGGTGATTGACCAGTTTATTTCCAGTGGTGAGCACAAGTGGGGACGTTTATGCGGTCTTACCCTGTTGTTGCCCCATGGCTATGAAGGGCAGGGGCCGGAACATTCTTCTGCCAGGCCAGAGCGTTTTCTGCAGTTATGTGCTGAACATAATATTCAGGTGTGTGTACCGACCACGCCGGCTCAGGTGTTCCATATGCTGAGAAGGCAGATGCTCAGGCCATTGCGTAAGCCGCTGGTGGCCCTGACACCCAAGAGCCTGCTTCGGCATAAACAAGCCACTTCTTCCCTGGAAGAGCTGGCGGATGGTGGTTTTCAAACGATCATCCCTGAGATTGATGCCCATGAGCCATCCGCCGTTACGCGGGTGATCATGTGTTCAGGCAAGGTTTACTATGACTTGCTTGAAAAGAAGAGAACCGGAGAGATCAGCGATACGGTTGTTATTCGAATTGAACAACTTTATCCCTTCCCTCAGGACGACCTGGATGGGTTGATTGTCAGCTACCCGAACCTGCAGGATGTGGTCTGGTGTCAGGAAGAACCAATGAATCAGGGAGCCTGGTACTGCAGTCAGCATCACATGCGCCGTTCAGTGGCTGTACACCCTAATAAATCATTGAATCTAAGGTATGCCGGGCGTGAGGGATCGGCGGCTCCCGCCTGTGGTTATATGTCAATTCATGCCCAGGAACAGCAGAAACTGGTAAACGATGCTTTCAGCATTTAACAGAGTGATACTCACCGTTCATCATTGATCGGTGACATTTATTAAACGGCCTGCCGGCTTATTTTACCGGTTTGGCCAGAGCGGTTAGCGCGGTTAATGCAGTTAGCGCTCAAAGGGGCGAAGACGCAAAGGATCAATGAATGGCCACTGAAATTAAAGCACCTACTTTTCCTGAATCCGTTGCTGACGGCATTGTAGCAACCTGGCATAAGAAGCCCGGAGAGCAGTTCCGTCGAGATGAACTGCTGGTCGATATTGAAACCGATAAAGTGGTTCTTGAAGTCGTCGCTCCTGTAGATGGTGTTCTGAGTGAAATTCTCAAGCCTGAGGGTGAGGTGGTTCTCAGTAGCGAAGTCGTCGGTATTTTTGAAGAAGGTGCTTCAGCGGGTACTGCACCGGCTGCTTCTGAAGCTCCGGTCGTCAGCTCAGAAGCTGCTCAGGAAGAACCAATCCTTAGCCCGGCGGCCCGTCGCATGGCCGATGAAAAGGGTATAAACCATGCTGCTATTGCGGGAACAGGAAAAGGTGGGCGTGTCACCAAGGAAGATGTGGTTCGTCATGTAGAAGAAAGTGGTCAGGCTGTTTCTGCTCCGGCACCGGTAGCGCCTGCAGCCTCTGCACCTCAGGTAGCGGCAACTGCCCCGGTATTTTCCGGTGAGCGTGTTGAGAAGCGTGTTCCTATGACTCGCCTGCGTGCCAGGGTTGCTGAACGACTGGTTCAAGCTCAGCAGAACGCGGCCATGCTGACTACATTTAATGAAATCAACATGAAACCGGTCATGGAACTTCGCTCTCAGTACAAAGATATATTCGAGAAGCGTCACGGTGTGCGACTCGGTTTTATGTCCTTCTTTGTTAAGGCCTGTGTGGAAGCACTTCGCCGTCATCCGGCGGTCAATGCCTCTATCGATGGCACCGATATCGTCTACCATGGTTATCAGGATATCGGTGTTGCGGTATCCAGTGATCGTGGTCTGGTAGTGCCTGTACTTCGCGACACTGAAGAGATGAGCCTGGCGGATATTGAAGCGAAAATCCGGGAGTATGGTAAAAAGGCAATGGATGGTAAGCTTGGCATCGATGAGATGACCGGCGGCACCTTCACCATTTCCAACGGCGGTGTATTTGGTTCCCTGCTGTCAACGCCAATACTTAACCCACCGCAGTCCGCAATTTTGGGTATGCACAAAATCCAGGATCGCCCGATGGCGGTCAATGGCAAGGTTGAAATTTTACCGATGATGTACCTTGCACTGTCTTATGATCATCGACTTCTGGATGGTAAAGAAGCGGTCACCTTTCTGGTGACCGTCAAGGAGCTGCTGGAGGATCCGGCCAGAATGCTTCTGGATGTATAACTCCAGACTTTATGAGGCAGCCAGATCTTCTGGTGATTTACCTGGTGAGTCACTTGTTGATAGCGCTGCCTGTTAACGCCTTGACCTGTTATACCCTGTTTTATAAACCGTTTGTTCTGGAAAAAACTTATGGCAAATCAGTTCGACGTGGTAGTTATTGGTGCAGGCCCGGCTGGCTATGTCTGCGCTATTCGCGCAGCTCAGCTGGGGCTGAAAACTGCCTGCATCGAGAAGTGGTCCGATGATAAGGGCAAGGCAAAGTTAGGCGGTACCTGCCTGAATGTTGGCTGTATTCCGTCAAAGGCCCTTTTGGATAGCTCCTACAAATACACCGAAGCTAAAGAAGATTTTGCCACCCATGGCATCATCCACAGCGGTGTAGAGATTGATGTACCGGCAATGATTGCCCGTAAGGACAACATTGTGAACCAGCTGACCACTGGCGTTACCGGCCTGTTCAAAGCGAACGGTGTTACTTTGCTGGCAGGTTCCGGCAAACTGCTGGCTGGCAAGCGCATTGAATTAACCAAAGCGGATGGTTCCGTCGACATCGTTGACGCGGCCAATGTGGTTATTGCTACCGGCTCGCGCCCCATCGAGATTCCGCCAACCCCAATAACTGAAGGTCTGATTGTTGACTCTACCGGTGCCCTGGAATTTCTCGAAGTTCCCAAGCGTCTTGGCGTTATTGGTGCTGGTGTTATCGGTCTTGAACTGGGCAGCGTCTGGGGACGTCTCGGCTCAGAAGTGGTGGTTCTCGAAGCACTGGACAAGTTCCTTGCCATGGCCGATCAGCAGATTGCCAGAGAGACTCAGAAGATCTTCAAAAAGCAGGGGCTTGATATCCGCCTCGGTGCCCGGGTTACCGGTTCTGAAGTGAAAGGTAACGAAGTTGAAGTGACGTATCAGGATGCCAATGGTGATGAGCAGAAGCTGACCTTTGATAAACTGATCGTTGCTGTTGGCCGTCGCCCCTACACTGAAAATCTGCTGGCTCCAGACTCTGGTGTCAATATGGATGAGCGTGGCTTTATTTTTGTTGATGACAACTGTGCCACCGATGTTCCGGGTGTCTATGCCGTTGGTGATGTCGTTCGTGGCCCAATGCTTGCCCACAAGGGCAGTGAAGAGGGCATCATGGTGGCAGAGATCATTTCCGGTCAGAAAGCACAGATGAACTACGACCTGATTCCTTCGGTTATTTATACGCATCCTGAAGTGGCATGGGTGGGTAAGACGGAAGAAGAAGTCAAAGCCAGTGGCGAAGCGTACAAGACAGGTTCCTTCCCGTTTGCGGCCAGCGGCCGGGCTCTGGCGGCCAATGAACATCATGGTATGGTCAAGGTGATTGCCGATAAAGCCACTGACCGTATTCTGGGTGTCCATGTGGTTGGCCCAAGTGCTGCTGAACTGGTTCAGCAGGGGGTTATTGCCATGGAGTTTGCGGCCAGCACCGAAGATCTTGCATTGACTATTTTCTCTCATCCAACGCTCAGTGAAGCATTACACGAAGCGGTTCTGGCGGTTGATGGCCACGCTATCCATATTGCCAACCGCAAGCGTCGTTAAAAACATCTCTATGGGAGCGTTCAGGGTCGACTCGCTCCCCCCTTCACCTGAAACATCCATGGATTTGGATTGACGAAAAACAAAAAAATAACGGTTAAATAAAAAAGAGGGCTACGTCAGCATGAATCTTCACGAATATCAGGGCAAAAAGCTCTTCGCTAAATATGGCCTGCCGGTATCCCAGGGGATCGCGGCAGACACTCCGGAGGAAGCCGCCGCTGCAGCGGATCAAATCGGTGGTGATGTCTGGGTGGTCAAAGCTCAGGTACATGCTGGTGGCCGAGGTAAGGCCGGTGCTGTAAAGCGGGTGACCAGCAAAGATGAAATCCGTGCTTTTGCCGAGCAGTGGCTGGGCAAGAACCTGGTGACTTATCAGACTGACGAAAAGGGTCAGCCAGTCAGTAAAATTCTCGTTGAAAGCTGCATTGATATTGATAAAGAACTTTATCTTGGCGCAGTGGTTGATCGCGCCTCCCGTAAAATCATTTTTATGGCCTCCACCGAAGGTGGGGTGGAAATTGAGAAGGTCGCTGAAGAAACGCCGGAAAAAATTCTCAAAGCAATCATTGATCCTTTGACCGGCGCTCAGCCTTACCAGGGTCGTGACCTGGCCTTTAAACTTGGCCTTGAAGGCAAGCAGGTTAAACAGTTTACGAAGATTTTTCTGGGTCTTGCCAAACTGTTCCAGGAGTGTGATTTAGCACTGTTGGAAATTAACCCGCTGGTTATCACCAAAGACGGTGATCTTCACTGCCTTGATGCCAAAGTCACCATCGACAGTAATGCACTTTATCGTCAGCCTCAGCTGAAAGAGATGCACGATCCTTCCCAGGAAGATGCCCGTGAAGCTCATGCCGCGATATGGGAACTGAACTACGTAGCACTGGACGGCAATATTGGTTGCATGGTGAATGGTGCGGGTTTGGCCATGGGCACCATGGATATTGTTAAATTGCATGGTGGCGCGCCAGCTAACTTCCTGGATGTGGGCGGTGGTGCTACCAAAGAGCGTGTTACCGAAGCCTTCAAAATCATCTTGTCGGACGACAGTGTTAAGGCAGTTCTGGTGAATATCTTTGGTGGTATTGTTCGCTGCGACCTGATTGCGGAAGGCATCATTGGCGCTGTTAAAGAAGTGGGCGTAGAAGTGCCTGTAGTGGTTCGTCTGGAAGGTAATAATGCTGAGCTGGGTGCACAGACCCTTGCCAATAGCGGGCTCGATATCATCGCGGCTAACAGTTTGACCGAGGCTGCTCAACAGGTAGTGAAAGCAGCGAGGAATCCGCAATGAGCATTCTGATTAATAAAGACACTAAAGTTATCTGTCAGGGATTTACCGGTGCCCAGGGTACCTTCCATTCTGAGCAGGCCATTGCCTATGGTACTCAAATGGTCGGTGGTGTAACGCCGGGTAAAGGTGGTCAGACTCACCTGGGCCTGCCGGTATTCAATACGGTTGCTGAAGCCGTTGACAAGACCGGTGCCGGGGCTTCCGTTATTTACGTTCCCGCGCCTTTCTGTAAGGACTCTATCCTTGAAGCTGCTTATAGCGGTATCAAGCTGATTGTCTGCATTACCGAGGGTATTCCAACGTTGGATATGCTGGAGTGCAAGGTTAAATGTGATGAGCTTGGCGTACGTTTGATTGGGCCAAACTGCCCGGGTGTTATCACGCCGGGAGAGTGCAAGATTGGCATTATGCCGGGTCATATTCACCTGCCTGGGAAGGTGGGTATTGTTTCCCGCTCCGGTACGCTGACCTATGAAGCGGTTAAGCAAACGACGGATTACGGGTTTGGCCAGTCTACCTGTGTTGGTATTGGCGGTGACCCAATTCCTGGCGCTAACTTCATCGATATACTGGAGCTCTTCCAGAATGATGATAAGACGGAAGCGATTGTCATGATTGGCGAAATTGGTGGTTCTGCTGAAGAAGAAGCGGCAGCTTACATCAAAGAATATGTAACCAAGCCGGTCGTTTCTTATATTGCTGGTGTAACAGCGCCTCCGGGCAAGCGTATGGGACATGCTGGTGCCATTATTGCCGGTGGCAAGGGTACTGCGGATGAGAAGTTTGCGGCCCTTGAAGCGGCAGGTGTCAAGACCGTCAGAAGCCTTGCTGATATTGGTGAAGCATTGAAAGAAATCACTGGTTGGTAAACTTCTTAAGACCGCTACCCGCTACCCGCTACCCGTAGCCCGCAAAAGCACAAGCGGACCCGGCTTTTTCGGGAAGCGGGCGGCGGGAAGCGGGCAGCGTTGGTAATCACTCCGGGCTGCCCATCGCCTCTCCCATTCGGATCTTATTACCAGGATGGCAGTGGCCGAACCATTGGGTTTCCGGATTGGCAAACAACACAATGACCGTTGAGCCAAGCTTGAACCGACCCATCTCATCACCGCGTTCCAGGGTGAATGATCTATTCTCATAAAAAATCCGGGTGATTTTTCGGATTTGTGGTTTCACCTGACCTGCCCAGACGGTTTCCATACTGCCCACGACCATTGCACCGACCATAATAACCGCCATCTCCCCGAAGTCCGTATCAAAAATGCTGATCACCCGCTCATTAAGCGCATATAACCCCTGAATGCGGTCAGTACTCCCGGGATTGACAGAGTAAAAAGAGCCCGGCACATAAATCATTTGTTTAAGGGTTCCGGTAACGGGCATATGTACCCGGTGATAATCACCGGGTGACAGATAAATGGTGCTGAAGAGGCCATCATTGAAAGTGCTGGCCAGTTTATGGTTGCCAGCAAGCAGGGCGGTGAGGCTGTAATTGTGTTGTTTGGCCTGAATGACCCGGCCATTTTCAATCCTGCCGATCTGGCTGATAGTACCATCTACTGGGCTACTGATCAGCCCGGGGTCTTCAGGGAGTGGTCGCGCGTCCTTCTTCAGTGGGCGGGTAAAAAAGTCGTTAAAGCTCCGGTAATCTTCCGGATTTTCATAAAGCGCCTCACTCATATCAATATTGTTCTTGGTAATAAAGTCGCTGATCAGTCGGTTCTTGAGCCAGGGCCACTGTTTTTCAGCCAGGGAGTAAGCCAGATGGTTTATTAATTGATGAGGTAATATCTTTTGAAGATAAGGCGGAATGGTATAGGAAAACTCTGTACGGACAAATGGCGAGTCGTTTCTGTTGTTGTCAGACATCGTACTACTGGCTGAAAGCAGAATACTGATCATAATAAGGGATCGGGTGACGCTGGGGGGGAGGTACATATTGCCACTTCCTGTGATTGATTCAGGTTTTAGACCGTTGAATGTATAGAAAGTTTCCTTGATCAAAATAATAATAATGGCGAAAACGGGTGTAATTAAAAGTGTCCAAAAGAGAAAGTCGAAATGGTTATAGCTTTTAAGGTAGTGGAGCTGCAGGAGGAGCTGCAGGAAATACCCGGGCACCGTCATTCCCGCCTTCATGGGAAAGACGGTAGTGCTATAAATTGTGCTATAAATTGTGCTATAAATTGGCATTTAAAAACTTTTGTGACAGCCTCGAAGGCAGGAAAGGCAGTCTTCAAAATTCCTGCCCCACATACGAGTCCCTCTATACGAGAAGAGTGCACCCCTTGCGATTACCTCACCCCGACAAGCGTAAGACACAAGACCTGTTTCTTTGCGGTAGCTGTGGACACATTGACAATGCTGACAGGAATGCCAGCTTCGTAGTGAAGAAACAAGCAATCAAATTACTTTTAGATGGTTCTTTTGAAAAACGAGTTGGTTGGTAAAGGTATTCCTGTACTGACTAAAGGACGTGGAGCCAATCATAAGTCGGTCAAGGGCAAGTCCTCTACTGCAACTGGCTGTGAAACGTCAAAAAAGAAGATAACGGCTGTTACTTCGGTAGCTGCTTTATTGGAAGCCCTGCCTTTAGGCTCCCGAGCCCTGGGATACTTTAGGGTGAGTAGTTCATTTTTCTCAATACTAAGCATGTTTTATTCTTTAATGTTATTAGTATTTTGTTTGTTAATTAAGGAGATTAAAATAGTTTTTTTTAATTTAAAAAAAACTATTTAGCTTTGCAACTTCCTGCTGATTTTCATCTCAAAGAAATGTTAATTCGACCCAACAAAGTAAGGAAGATATAAATGTTTCACACTCACGTTAATGGTCAACAGTTAGGTCAGTATCGGACAGCTGTACCTACTCCTGCTCAAGAGTATGTTCAAACTTCAGGAGCGGGTATTGGACATAGCAACATCACGCTCGCTCCGGGTGAAAACACTTTTCAGAATTCACAGGGGTCTTTATGTCCATCTGAAAGAAAGGGCGTGGCAGGGTGGACTATAAAGAATGCCGAAAATCTACACAGCCTGCTTAAACTATCCATGGGTCAGACTTTGGATGCGGATGCTGTCTTTGCATCGGTTATTAATGACATTGCTCAAGTAGCTGTAAAAATGCAGAAGCAATTCAATCAGTTAAACGGTAGTTGTAAAGATGGGACGCAGTTCCAGCATGAGGCTACATCACAGCAACAAACTATCGAGGATTTTCAGGGTAACTGTGTATTATTGGCACAGTTACAAGCTAAAGTTGGACATTTACAGTCAGCTAATACAAAGAAGGATGGGGAGTTAGCTGGAATGAAATTCGATGTGAAAAGTCTTGATCATGCGGTCAAAGAGGCGACAGCTGCGTTGATTAGTTTAAGATCGGAATCTAATGTATTAGAGAAGCGGAATGGTATACTACAGAGTAAGTATGACAAACTAAGTGAAATGTTGAATGAGGTTCAGATTAATTGCCTATCGATTCAGCGGTCTTTGGATGATTCTAAAAAAGAAGTAGAAGGTTTTGCTGTTTATAATCGTACATTGGTAAATGAAAACAAAAGTCTAACTGAATATAGTTCTGCATTAAAATTAAGAAAAGATAGTTTGATTGAAATTAACAAGGGTCAAGAAAAAGAGATTAACTCTGGTGGAGAAACTATAAGTAAATTAAGTATTGAGGTTGCTGCACTGAGAGAATGTCTGGATGAAAGTGAGGATACTATAAATATTAAGAACGATATGCTTGAGCGCGAAAGAGTTGATCTTAGGAGTTCTAAAGATCAGATTGCTGAGCTTAAGGAAAAATCTAACCAGCTCGTCTGGCAGTGTAAAGAGGCTCAGGGTAGGGTTGCAAAGTTAGAAGATCAGTTAGAAGGTGTTTCGGAAAAAGCTAATCAATATGAGAGCTTTAACGATTATAAATGTATGTTAAGGGAGATGAGAGTCAAGCTAGATAATAAACAAAAGTCTCTGGATGTTGCCAATGCACTTGTGGAAAAATCGGATAATAAAGTACTGCGTTTGGAAGCTCGAATAGAATCTTCTGTGGAGTCACTTGATTTATTGAAAAAACAGCTTTGTCAGGTAAAGGGAAATCTGGGCAGTAAACATAAAGAACTAGAGCTCCTGAAAAACGCGTACTCTGAAGCTGAGGGGGAGCGTGATAACCTGGAAAATAATTTAGCTCTTGCCACTGAAAGTATTAAAGAGTTGAATGGGGAAGTATCTCGTTTAAATGGTGAGCTTTGTCGTGTAAATATTGAATCCACAGACAAAGAAACTTTTAAAGCTGAACTTGCTGATGCAGTGAAAAGTTTGAGAGATCAAAAAGCTGATAATTCATTATTATCTAAGGAACTGAAGAATTTTATAGATGAAAAAAACAAACTGGATCAAGTGTGTAATGAATTACAGAATGGAAATGACGAACGAAATGAGCTGATTAGGCAGCAAGAGAGCACTATGGTCAACCAACAAGCAGTGTTATCTGAATATACGGCCAAGCTAGATGAAGCTTATCAAAATTCAAATATAATTAAATCTAAATTAGAAAAGTCTGATCGTAACTTACAGAGGGCTATGGCTATGATTAAAGCGCGCAGTACTAGTTTGAATATGGCTCTCACTCTGGTGAAGGAGCTAATCGATAATAACGAGGGGGACACTAACAAGTTGAGGTTGGTGTTTGATACTCTAGCATCTGAGAGTGATGCCCTTGCAGCACTCGATACAAAGTATGACTTATTGAAAACAGATCACGATGAACTAGTCCAGACTACTCTAAGATCAGATGAAGGCCGTAATCATCACAGTTTCCGTGATACGCGGCCTAATAGCACAGGTGTTCGCCTGGATCCTCGTGACATGAGATCAATCAGTGATGATGATGGGTCGCAACTAGAAGCTCCGTTAGAAGCTTCGTTAGAAGCTTCGTTAGAAGCTCCGTGTCGTAGCCCTGAAGGCCGCGGCCTGGACTCAAGGATTAATTTATCCAGAAACACACCGAACTCGGAGAACTTTGAAGAAAGGTATCAATCGCTCCTGAATCGTAACGAGGATTCTTGATTTCAAGCTAATGAGTCGTTTTCTCGAATAGATACTGCACGGGTGCATCAGGTCGGCAGGAAGCCAGCCTGAACACCAGACTCCATTTTTCTTTCTTAATGCTAAACATTGCCTCTGATCACTGCAGAGACAATGTATATCGTCTTTTTTTATATCAATCCTTGCTTCATTTCATTGGCATTTAACGTGCATTTTAAATATCCTCCCTGCTTTTGCTCAGGAGCCTGCCAGTGGATGCACTTGATTTGAATCCAGATAAATATCGACTGGTCAGAGCCCTGAGACCATTTTCATACTCAGTTGCACTGGTTACCTGCGGGTTGGGGGTCGTACTGGCTTACCAACAGGGCAATGGCCATTGGCTGAGAGCTCTGTTTGTTATTCTGGCGGGTTTCCTGTTGCAGGCCGCCTGTAATCTGGCGAATGATCATGCGGATATCGTGCTGTGGCGGAAGCATCCTGGTGAACTGTCCGAACAGGTGGTTCGACAAATTCAATTGAATTTTTCACTGGCGGGTGTTTTTGCCTTTATTGCCTGTCTCATGGGACTGTGGCTGGTTAAAGAGGTGGGGTGGCCATTACTGTTGCTGGGTGTTTTTGGTGTGATTGGAGGGTATTTCTATACAGGAGAGCCTTTGAGCTATAAGCAGAGAGGGTGGGGTGTTCCTGCTGTGTTCCTGTTTACGGGGGTGTTAATGGTCAGTGGTGCTTACTATGCAGTAGGTGGAGTCTGGAATGATGAAGTTATCTGGATATCTATACCGGTCAGTCTATTGGCATCAGCACTTATCCTCTCCAATGAGATTCGAGACTATCTGGATGATATCAGCCACAATATTCGAACACTGACCGTTCGTATAGGGCTTACTAACGCTAAATGGTTTTATACTGTATTACTGCTGGCTGTCTTTCCTTTAAGTTTTTTTCTTTATTGGTTGGGAGAGCTGAGTAATCCTTTTTATATACTGCTTTCCCTGCCTTTTGTGGTTCAACCTTTAAAACTACTCTCGAACCATTCCGGTGATGCTGAGATGGTGCGACTGCCACCCCTTACGGGTCGTTTTTTTATGGTTTTTGGCCTGGGTTTTATTTTTTCATGCTAAGGCCGGTGGCATTGTAAGAAGTACCAGCCCTCCGTCATTCCCGCGAAGGAGACTGTCGCAAAAGGCCTTAAATGCCGGTTACTACTGCCGTCTTTCCGTGCAGGCGGGAATCCATCGTGAACAGTGGGTCCCCGCGCAGGCGAGGATCCTCTCAACCGTCATCCCTTCCTTCGCGGGGATGACGGTGTGTAGTGGGGATGACGGTTGGAGTTCGGGATTCGGGAAGCTGTTGGTGGTGAGAAGGAAGTTTACAAACCATCCCAACTGATTGTTGAGATGGTTAATTTGAGATATCGGTATATCAACGGTTCCAGGTGCCTTTATCGGAATTTCTCATATCATAGGTCTCTGTCTCAAATAACCCTTCCGGTTTTTCTGGCAGGCTAAGGGGTTTACTGTTACCGCCGCGTCCTATCATTTTTAATTTGGTATAGCGATCCTGTGTCGCTTTTACCAGCGTTTCTGAATTTCGCATAATAGTTGGTCGGATAAACAGCATCAGATTCTTTTTCTCATTGGTCGTCTGATTGTAACGGAACAGATTGCCGAGCAGGGGGATATCGCCCAGCAGCGGTACTTTCTTTCGTGTTTTTGATTTTATATCTTCTATCAATCCGCCAATGACCACGGTTTGACCATCATCAATAAGTACGGCGGTTTTCAGTGAGCGGGTGTTAAACAGCAGGTCACCGCTATCTCCGAACACATCTTTTGTAGTACCCACATCCAGTGAGGAAACTTCCTGCTCCAGTGTTAGCCTGAGGCTGTTTCCTTCATTGATATGAGGCGTGATTTTTAGCTTCAGGCCAACATCTTTTCGTTCAGTGGTGGTAAATGGGTTGTCACTGTTACCACTGGACGATGTCTGGTAGGAACCGGTTTTGATGGGAATGTTTTTACCAATGATTAACTCTGCTTCTTCGTTGTCCAGCGTCAGCATGCTGGGCGTGGATAAAATATTGTTGTTGGAGTTGGAACTCAGCGCTCCCACCAGAACGCCAAAGTTATCGGCTCGCAGAGCGAGGGAGCCAAGGGTGATTTTTGAATTTTTCCAGATATTACCGGTCACTTTGCTCAGTGGTGTTGAATCCCCCTGTACAGTGTTGGTTCCATTAATCCCCCATTGAATACCCAACGCATCATTGATCCCGCCGGATACTTCAACAATGATCGCTTCCAGCAAAACCTGAGCCCGTGGTACATCAAGCTGTCTAACAATTTTTTCCATTTCCTGCAGGGTTTCAGGGTCAGCAATCATCACCAGGGCATTCTGTGTCTCATCCGCTTTCACAAATGCACTGGTAGCGGCTGATCTGCTTTTTGCGCCGGATTTTGTTGTAGAGGCTCCCCTGGCTTGAGATGACTGGCTTGAAATCGACGTTGGAGAGGAGCCTGAAGCTGTTGGTGAAGACCCTGTGGAGGCTGTCTTTCCCTGACTGTCCTGAATAATGCCTGACGCTTCCGAAAGAATTTCAGCAATATTTTTAGCATCGGCAAAACTCAGAAACATAACCTTGGTGGTTGACTTGCGAATGCCTTCTTTATCCAAAGTGTCAGCCAGCTTTCTCACCCGTGCCCGTTTGCTGGCATTTCCTTTTATCACCAGGCGATTACTGCGCTCATCAGCGATGACCTGCAGGCCACTGGGTAACTGACCTTTACCCGTTACCAGGGTGTCGGAAATAATTTTTGATACATCGCCTACCCAGGCATGTCTCAACTGAATCACTTCATAATCATTATTTCCGGTATCATCCAGCTCTCTGATCAGTTTTTTTATGCGTTCAACATTATCGGCCAGGTCGCTGACAATCACGGCATTGCTGGATGCAGAAGCGGCTGCATGACCGTATTGAGCAATCAGGGGGCGAATAATCGGGATGACTTCAATTGCTGAAACACTGTGCAGCTCAATGACTTTTGTGGTCATGATACCGCCAATGGGTTTTTTGCTCTTCCCGGGACTACTGGTTTTTGCCGTGGTCGTTGGCACAACGTTGATGATTCGGCCATCGGCTTTAGGGATCACCGTATAGCCATTGGCAGAAAGAACTTCCAGAAAGACATCGTAGACTTCATCACGCGTCAATGGCTTGGTGGAAATGACGGTAACGGTATTGCCGCTTTTGATACGGGGGTCAATAACGAAGGTTTCACCGGTTATTTTGGCAACCTGAACAATAAACTCACGAATATCTGCATTTTGCTGGTTCAGAGTCCAGAGCTTATCGTCAGGTATCTGCACGGTATTATCTGCAGGCACAGTCGCGGGCTGTATGCCCGTCTTTGCTCCGTTGGCAAACAGCGCAGTGGCAGTTACCAGCAACAGAAGGGGAAATGTTCTCATTGATTTCCGGTAACGAAGATACGGTAAAAAGAATAGCGCTCTGGTATTCATGTTATGACCATTGACTCCGCAGTTTGTCATTTTTGTAGTTACAGTTCCTGACTGGCTTCCTGCAGTTTTTCCCTGAGTTCCTGCATTCGCTGCTCAAGAGACATATCATCCGGATAATCGTGGTTACCCGGGCGTTGCTCCATTGACTCCGGGCGTTCTTCCTCGACAGTCCTGAATTCCTGGAAAGCTCTGGAATCTCTGGCTGTTTCTGGAAAGTATAGTTTTTCAAGCTGGTTACCCCGTTTAATGACGATATGATCAGCATAAACCTGATTCAAAATGGCGCCTCCGGGAAGTGTATCGCCTAGTTCATAAAGCTTGTCCTGATTCGATGTCTGAATAATCGCACTTGCGTACTTTTTATGTTCAATGCCTGATAATGCCCCCCTGAGAATAAAGTTCATTTTAGTGATGGGGATCTCTTTATTATTATGAGTCGTTTCCTGATTGTTGTTAAAACCAAAAAGAAGCTGAAAATCTTCGTGTTTGATCGTCGAGGTTTTATTTAAAACCATGGTTTCATCTTTATTGGTATCTGGCGAACCTTCGATGTTGCTATTTATTGTCTGGTGGAAATTGGTTGCCTGCAATCCAATGCTAAGAAGCATAGCGAGCAAAACGACCAGAATGATAAGTTTCTGGTTGTTTTTGTGCCCCCATTTTGAAATAGAGTGTAGAAGTGTGGTAGTAACCACTGATGTCATAGTGATCTCTTCTGAAGTTAGCGATTGGGATAAATAGGCTATTCTTTAGTCTAAATAAAAGCATAAGAGTCTTGTTTTTTAAAGAAATAAGTTTTTTCAAAAAAAACTTTACCTGTTTTTGGGAATTAACGTTAAAAATGATGGTTTTTCCCGTTTGTAAAATAGGAATAATGCTCCAGACTGTTTTTGATGTGCCCGATGAACAGCCAATAAAATGAGTTTAGTGTTGGTTGGTCTGTCAGGAAATAATTAACCAGAAATGGCCGGCGTTTCCCTTGGTTCCATTTTAAATTGAGGAGTTAATATTGGCTACTTTGATAACCGCTGACGATGACAATGAGTCGATGGATAATGTCAGCGTTTTACCAAGACTGCCTTTTACCTTTGCCAAAAGGCATGGTGTTGTTCTTATTGACGATAATGGTACCGCAACGCTTTATTTCCATAATACGCCTTCTGCCGATCTTCTGGCTGAAATCAGTCGGTTTTCCGGCGTCTTTCCAGCTTATCAGAAAGTCAGTGTCGAAAATCTGTCGGAGGTTCTGGCCCAGTGTTATCACAATAACAGTTCAGAGGCTTTGCAGGATGCTGCCGGTATCAGTGACCATCTTGACCTGACCAGCCTGGCAGACGCCGTTCCGGTGACAGAAGATCTCCTTGAGCAAAGTGATGATGCCCCGGTGATTCGCCTGATTAATGCATTGCTGACAGAGGCAATAAAGGAAGGCGCTTCTGATGTTCATATTGAAACCTTCGAGTCGACACTGGTGGTTCGAGTCAGGATTGACGGCATTTTAAGGGAAATTCTGTCACTGCAGAGAACCATCGCATCATTACTGGTATCGCGCATCAAAGTAATGGCGCGCCTGGATATTGCCGAGAAGCGTATACCACAGGATGGGCGTATCTCCCTCAGGGTGGCGGGTAAGGAAGTGGATGTCCGGGTTTCTACACTGCCTTCCAGTAACGGTGAAAGGGTGGTTCTGAGATTGCTGGATAAGGCGGCTGGTCGTCTTGAACTCCGGCATCTGGGTATGACGGACCACAATCGCTCAGTCATTGAAGGCCTGCTTAAGAAGCCTTATGGCATTATTCTCGTTACCGGTCCAACCGGTTCCGGTAAGACGACGTCTCTTTATGCCAGCCTCACCATGCTTAATGATAAGACCCGTAATATTCTTACGGTTGAGGACCCTATTGAATATCACCTTGAAGGTATTGGCCAGACTCAGGTGAACACCAAAGTCGATATGACGTTTGGCCGGGGGCTGAGAGCCATCCTTCGTCAGGACCCTGATGTGGTCATGGTGGGAGAAATTCGTGACCGTGAGACGTCTGAAATTGCCGTACAGGCCAGTTTGACCGGACATTTGGTGCTTTCAACACTGCATACCAATACCGCGGTGGGTGCGCTGACCCGCTTGCAGGATATGGGCATTGAACCTTTTCTGATGTCTTCCAGTCTGCTCGGGGTGATTGCCCAGCGCCTGGTGAGGGTGCTGTGCAGTCAATGTAAAACACCCTATACCCCCGATGAAGCAGAGTGTCAGCAGTTAGGCGTCAGTTCCTCTGAAGGGGGTACGCTGTATCACGCAACAGGGTGTAAAGACTGTAATTTCAGTGGCTATCGTGGTCGTACCGGAATCTACGAGGTCGTTGTTATTGATGAGCAGGTCAGGCGTATGATCCATGCACTTAAGGGGGAGCAGGAAATTACCGACTATGTTCGTGAGTACCGTCCCGGCATACAAGAAGATGGATACAGGAAAGTGCTTGAAGGGGTAACCACTCTCGAAGAAGTGATTCGGGTTACCCAGAAAGACTGATTGGCGCCGCAGGCCTTTCTTCAGGAAACGAATCTCAGGTAAAAGACCAGCAACTATGGCAGCGTTTGAATATATTGCCCTGGATCACCAGGGTAAACAGCAAAAAGGGACACTGGAAGCCGACAGTGGGCGTCAGGTTCGCCAGATGCTGCGGGATAAACAGTGGACACCTCTGTCGGTCAACACCCTTGCTGACCGGAAGCAACAGGGCGGTGACAGTAAAAGTTTCTCTTTTCGCAGAGGCATTTCAGCGATTGAACTGGCGACGGTAACCCGGCAACTGGCTACACTGATTCAGGCTGCCATGCCAATAGAAGAAGCGCTTAATGGTGTAGCCGCTCAACAGGAAAAGCGCAGAATTAAAAACATATTACTCGCCGTACGTTCCCGGATACTTGAAGGTTTCACGCTGGCAAAAAGCCTGGAAGCTTTTCCGGAAGTTTTTCCCCAGATGTATCGGGCTACGGTAGCCGCCGGGGAGCATGCCGGTTTTCTTGACCATGTTCTCAACCGTCTGGCCGACTACACTGAGGCCAGAATGCGCTCCGGACAGAAAATACAGCAGGCACTTATTTATCCCATCATATTGATGGTGGCGTCGTTGGGTATTGTCAGCTTTCTTCTGGGGTTTGTCGTGCCCGATGTGGTGAAGGTGTTTCTGGACTCAGGTCAGGAGTTGCCATTAATTACGAGGCTATTGATCAACGCCAGTGAAGGATTTCAGGCCTGGTGGCCTGTTATCTTTGCTGGAATTGCAATGGTTATCCTGATCGTGAGGCATCTTCTGAAAAAAGAGTCAGTGCGCCTTTCCTGGCATAAAACCCTGTTGAAGCTCCCGTTTGCCGGACGGTTCGTTCGTACGGCCAATGCCGCCCGTTTTGCCAGTACGCTGAGTATCCTGACCCGTAGTGGGGTTTCTCTGGTTGAAGCCCTCATGATTGCTGCCCGGGTCGTTAATAATGATGCTATTAAGAATGCCGTTCAGGCGGTGGCCCAACGGGTCAGTGAAGGAACCAGCCTGAACCGGGCGTTAACGGAAACCGGCTATTTTCCACCATTGATGCTGCACATGATTGCCAGTGGTGAAGCGACCGGTGAACTGGATCAGATGCTGGAGCGAACGGCGCAGAATCAGCAGATGGAGCTTGAGGGGCGTATAACCGTCATGCTTGGACTATTCGAACCGCTGATGATGGTGTTGATGGGCGGTGTTGTCATGATGATTGTTCTGGCAATCCTGCTGCCCATACTCAATATGAACCAGTTATTGGCCTGACTAAAACAGCGTACGCGGAAAATGCCGAAGTGGCATTTTTATAGAAAACCGAGGTTTCCAGCATGATAAAAAAATGGCCCATGAGAAAAGAAAGAGCCACAGGAAAAACACAAAGCGGCTTCACACTGATTGAGATTATGGTTGTGGTGGTTATTTTAGGGATATTGGCGGCCATGGTTGTCCCTAAAATATTGTCCCGGCCCGATCAGGCCAAGGCAACGGTAGCCCGTTCAGATATTGAAACCATCTCACAGGCGCTTGAGCTATTCAGGCTTGATAATGGCTTTTATCCCAGCCTGGACCAGGGGCTTGAAGCACTGATCCAGAAACCATCTTCTCCACCAGAACCCAGAAACTGGAATCCTGAAGGGTATTTGAAAAAAGTCCCACTGGACCCCTGGAGAAACCCTTACATGTATTTACAGCCAGGGAATCATGGCAAATATGATCTCTACTCTCTGGGAGCCGATGGCCGGGAAGGCGGAGAGGGGCTGGATGCTGATATCGGTAATTGGGATAAATAGCCAATCTCTTTATCGAAATCGGCTCTATAGAAAGCAGCTCTTTTTAGAAGAGCAGGGATCAATAATGGCATCACCTCAACAGCAGGCGCCGTCGGCTGAAAACGGATTTACCCTGATCGAAATGCTGGTGGTGGTGGTCATCATTGGTGTTCTGTTAGGTATTACCCTGCTCAGCCCGATTACGGGAAGTCTGCATAAGGTGATGCAGGAGGAAGCAACCCGGCTTCAGGTTCTTTTTACCCAGATGCGTGATAAAGCGCTGATAGAAAACAGCCATTATGGGTTTTCCATTGATAATGAAGGCTACTACCGCTGGTGGGTATTACCGGCGGAGAGTCGGGAATGGGTCATCCTGGAACAGTCACCTTATCAGCCCTATTTGATGCCGGAATCATTAAACTTGCGTCTGGAGTCCATAGAAGACTCCAGACCCATTGAGGCCGATGAAGAATCACCATCCGTGGTGTTTTATGCAGACTATCAGGTAACGCCGTTCAGGCTTCATATTATTCCGGTAGAAAACAGACAACAATCACTCTATCTGACCACGGATGGACTGTCAGATATCGAAAGAGTCCGGGAATGATGCATTGGAAATCCAGGGGGAATCAGTGTCTTTCAGGCCGGCTTTTTTCAGGGAGAGTCTTTCTTCGGCAAAAAGGTTTTACCCTGCTGGAAGTGATGGTGGCGCTGGCCGTATTTGCCCTGGCCGCCTCCATGCTGATTCTTTCTGATGGCAACAGCATCCGGCAGACTCGCTACCAACAGGAAAAGATACTGGCTTCTCAAATAGCCGATCATTACCTCAATGTGCTTCATGCCGAGGGGCGTTGGAGTGGCCCGGCGGTCAGACCCCGGATTGAGAGCTATGCCGGTTATCAATGGACGGTCCGGGAAACCTCGACAGCGGCAGGCACTGCTGATTTTCGGAAGGTGCAGGTCGAAGTATTTATCGGTGAGTCTGAACCGGAAAAGGGGAACGCGCCTCTCGCCAGATTAACCACATGGCTGAGGAGGCCCGAACAGAAATGAATGTTAAGGCCGCTACCCGCTCCGCTGCCCGCAAAAGCACAAGCGGCCCCGGCTTGTGCGGGAAGCGGGCAGCGGGCGGCGGGCAGCGTTCTTATAAAGGCTTTACGCTACTTGAACTGATGGTCGCTATTGTCATGTTCAGTATGATCAGCACTGCCGCTTATCAGCTATTTATGTCAGTGATCCGGGCACAGGAAGTCACTCAATCGGTACTTGCGGAGCTGGATAAACTGCAACGAGCTGAAATTGTTCTGGAGAAAGACCTCTTCCAAATGGCTCGAAGGCCTATAAGAGATGAGTCTGGCCGACCATTGGCGGCACTCAAATTACCAGGTACCGGGGGAACCTTGATTGAGTTTACCCGTTCGGGCTGGCAAAACCCCCTGCAGACAACACGCAGCACCCTTCAACGAGTGGCCTATGCAGTGGAAGGCAATGAGCTGATTCGCTATTACTGGCCAATGCTGGACAGAGCCCCGGATACTCCCCGTATTCGCCAGTCCGTTATGTCCGGTGTGAATAGTGTGAAGTTCCGTTTTCTTGATGAGAATAAACGCTGGGTGAGCACATGGCCTCCCGTACAGAAACTTCAGCCAGATGCGCCCGCTGATAACCTGACACAGATGCCCGGCGCGGTGGAGATGGCCATTGACCATGAAAAAATGGGGCCGATGATAACGGTGGTGCCGCTGATTACCTATCAACCGGATCAGGCAGATAAGAATGGTGAACAGGACGGGAGTGGCAGGAGCAGCCGTCCGGGCAGTCCATGGCAACCATCCATTGAGGGGTTCGATGGCTATTAAAACGGTAAATCGGTTGTCTGCTCTCTTTTTGGGTGGAATGCTTAAAAACCCATGCCGACAGTCAGGTATTGCCCTGATTTATGTACTGATCATTTTTTTACTGATCACTACAGTTGCGTCCCAGATTGTCATGAATCTCTGGTTGCACACAGAAAAGAATGCCCGATACCTGGAAAGAGTCCAGGCAAAACACTATGCCCTGGGAGCAGAGCAGTATGTTGCACTTCTGTTGGAAAAGGATTTCGAACAGGATAAAAAAAACAACCGAATGGTGGATCATGATAATGAGCTTTGGAATGTTGAAACCATTAATTATGAGGTGGAGCAGGGAGGCATCGAATTATGGGTGCAGGATGAACAGAGCCTTTTTAATGTAAACTGGCTTGCAGAGCACAATGACCAGCGCGGTGGTAAACCTTCTGAAAAAGAAGACTCACCTGATTTGAAAGTTTTTGAGAATCTGCTTTTGAATCAATCCCTTGATCCACAACTGGCTGAAAAAGTGAAGCGCTGGGTTAGCAAATCGCAGAACCCATCACAGTCAGGAAGTGAAGATCAAATCTATTTATCTCTGGATCCACCGAGAAGAACAGCACAGGCAGAAATGGCTTCTGTCTCAGAATTGAAACTGATCGATGGTTTTAATAGTGAGGACGTTGAAAAACTGTTGCCCTATATTACGGTTATACCCAAATCATCAAAATTGAATGTGAATACGGCTCAGTCAGAGGTCATCCGCTCTTTGAATCAAAATATAACTGAGGGGGATGCTCTGATGATTATAAATAGCCGGGGTGAAACAGGAGTATCAAATATTGAAGAATTGAGCCAGCTTGTCGCTTTATCGGGTAAGGGCGGTCTGTTAAATGAAGTGCGTCAAAATAAACGGGTGGCTTTTAGTAGCCAATATTTCAGTGTCCGGATAAAGGCGACCTATCGGGATACAACCTTCTATTTGAGAACGCTTTTTTACCGAAACAGTGATGGTCATGTGCAGGTTGTCGGGAGAGAGATTGGGCCCAGTCAATATTGGGCCCCGAGCAATAAAGAGGGTTTAACAGGGATCCCTGAGGTTTAATAATGAAAAATATTTTATTGATTCGAATTCCCCCTCCGGTCAGTTCTGTTGATCCTGATACTGTCGTTCAATGGGGTAAATACTCGTCGGCTGGCTCACTCACCAGTGAGTTTCACCTGACACCTATTCATCAGTTAAAAGATGCATGGTTGGCGGATCAGCCGGAGCCTGGTGAAAAGAGTGGTGAAGAAGAGGATCGATTGCCAGATGAAATAGTGCTGTTTCTGGGAGGGTCCCTCTGTTTTTATAAGCGCCTGACGATTAATGCCAGCCAAAAGAAGCATCTGGCAACGGCACTTCCCTATCTGGTTGAAGAGCATCTCGCCCAGGATATTGAAACCATGCACATTGTGAATGGTTTTCCGGAAAAGGATTTACAGGTTTCTGTTGCCGCTATTCCTCACGCAGCATTACAGGGCATCCTTGCACTTTTTGAAGAACACCAGTTATCGCCCACAAGCGTTGTGGCAGAAATGCAGTTCCTGATGCCGAACCCGGAATGCACAACGCTGTTGCTGGATAACGACGTAGTCATGATCGCATCGCCAGGGCGCGAAGGCATTACCCTTAACTATGAGGCGCTGCCCTTCGTTTTTGCTGAACATGCCGGACAAGAGATGCCGGATACATTGGAAGCGATGGTTTCGGAGACCACGAACGATAGTCCTTCACAGGTGCGGCTGATGTTTTCGGACAATACTCTGGCGGTGGCTACTTCGAGAATTGAAGAAGCTTCTGACCTTTTGTCTGAACGTGGCTGGCTGGTTGATAAGGTGCCGCTTCAAGGGGCAGTCTTTGAATTTTTCGCAGAGCAATACTTTGCTTCCGGGAAAAGCAATGAACGGGTTGATTTCCGGCAGGGGGCTTATCAATGCCCTCGACGGGCCGGACGTTTTATTCGTCGCTGGTGGCCTGTCGCAGCCGCTGCTGGCTGCTGGCTGATTCTTGAGTTGGGGCTGTCGGTGACAGAAGGCATTATGTATCAGCAGCAGGCAGAGTCACTCTGGGGTAACTCTATCAAGAGCTATCTCTCTGTTTTTCCCGATGATCGACAGGCTCAACAGGCGCAAGCCCGTCAACAGATGTCTTTTAGCGTGAAACAGGTCATGGAAAACCGCTTCAGGAGTCTGGACACTCAATCAACCGAAACACTATTTTTGCCAATGCTGCAGGCGCTTTCAACGGTTTCCGGTGTCATGGGAGAGAAAGCCGAATTTGAACCCAGGAGCCTGGATTTTAATGATGCTTCGGGTCAACTGGTCTACGAGTTTGAAGCTGGAAACCTGGAAACCGTCAATCTGTTTCTGGAAAAACTGAATGCATCCGGCGTCACCGGCAAACTGGATAACGCGATTCAGGGTAAATCCAGCGTTATTGCCAGAGTCTCTATCAGGAAGTGAATGGGCAGGAGATGAACACAATGCAAAAATGGAACAGGCTTCTGATGACCAACCCATGCTGGCAACAGTGTAAAAGCTGGTATGAATTGCGTTTACCCAGAGATAGAAAAGCAATCCAGCTCCTGAGTGCTGCAATGCTTGTGGGCCTGATCTTTTTCCTGGTGTGGGAGCCGGTAACCACCTGGTCTGAAGCTCAAAAGGAAGATTATCTCTATCAGGAAGAGATCAACACCTGGCTGAACAGTCATTTGCCAAAGGCCCGGGAACTCCAGAAAAACCAGCAGTTATCTTCGTCCCGGGGGGAGCTTTCATCAACCGCGGCCAGTGTGGCTCAGCAGGTTAATATTACCCTGGGAAGGGTGCAGCCTGACCGCAAAGGGCTCTCAGTCTGGGTAGAGGATGTTGCCTACCAGAAACTGCTTAAGTGGCTGGTACTTCTGCAAACAAAGCATGGTGTTGCTGTCCGGCAAATTCGCATTGATAAACTGAAAGAAGAAGGGCGGGTGAAGAGCTATGTCCATCTGGGTGCTTAGGGATTTAACAGCCGCGGTCCGATGTCCGTGGTCCGTAGTCCGAAAAAGCTCGAGTCACTTGCGCTTTTGCGGACAACGGACAGCGGGCTTAACGATGCTTCAAGGCCTCAGTAAAAAAGAGACGTTATACAGACCCTTAATCCCATTACGGCCTGTTCCTGTTTGATGTGTGGGACGCATTTTTTATTGCCTGGGAATTTTTCCTGATGAATCGCATAAAAATGGATTGACAGTATCTCTCGATTAGCTATTATACGGGCCACAAGAACAGGGTGATTAGCTCAGCTGGGAGAGCGTCTGCTTTACACGCAGAATGTCGGCGGTTCGATCCCGTCATCACCCACCAGGTTCCAGATACCTTAAAGGTATTGGAAAACAGCGGACTGGTAGTTCAGTTGGTTAGAATGCCGGCCTGTCACGCCGGAGGTCGCGGGTTCGAGCCCCGTCCGGTCCGCCATTTTTAGAGATGAAAAGTCGAAACCCTTACGATACCTGTCGTAAGGGTTTTGTCGTATATAGAGACTGAATTAAATAGTTAGCCATTTGTTTGGATATTTTGGCACCTCTGAATACAAGTATGAAACTCCAAATTCTACTGCGTAAATTTCCAGTCATAAACGTCTGTTATTCTCTCTTCCTTTGCCATTGAGAAATGCTTCAATGATCCATTGTCACGCCTTTTGGTAAGTCATAGTAATAATGATCAATAGCAACCGAATAAAATACTCTAAAAATCATTGAAACCATTTATGACTGCCAAAGTCTATTACAGAACTTATCAAAAATCGGAGGTTCTGTTATGCAAGGTGGTACTGGTGTTGGTGGTGGTACTGGTGTTGTTGCTCCTCAGTCTGGTGGCGGCGCAGATGCTACGAAAGAGGGAAAGAATACGAGTGAAAAGGGTGATATTAAGGGGCTTTCAGATACTAAGCCTCAGACGCCCATTCCTGCTTCGGGGGATAACCTTGGCGAAACTAAAAAGATGTCAGATCTGAGTATTGAAAAACAAGATGCCATGAATCAATTGACTACGCCTGGAGAGGAAGATCGAGCAGAATCAATAGTGGACGGGAGGAGACCTTCTTTACCCGGAGATACTGAGAAACCAGTAAAATCTGATCCAGAAGTTACCCAAACTGAAGAACAGCGTTCTGAGGAACCGGCGGCTTCCGTAGAAACGGGTACTCCATCTGAGTCAGGTACGACTGAGAAAGAAGATAAATCTGTTGCAGGAGATAAGCCCGCTGAAAGAGATACAGCAGACTCTCCGCCTGAAGAGGGGCAACAACAGACAGCGTAATTTTATACAGAGTTCAGCCCAATATGCTGGTAAGTTATGAGCGCTTATCAGCAAACATCATATATCTAAAAGCACTGCCAACTGCGCGAGTTTAAATCCTAAGGATCAAAAGAGATGTAATAGGAATACATCTCATACCCATTTTACTTAAAGTTATTTAAAACATTTTTTTTATTTCAAATTATTTTAATTGACTGGGAAACTAATTACTAACTTTTCTCTCTAAGATTCAAGTTCAATTAATAAAATTCGAATAAAAACACATGGATAGGGAGTTATTATATGGCTACTGCCCCGGTTTCAAATGTATTCGTCAACCCGTTTGTGATTGATGGAGCGTCCGCTGCGGATCAATCATTTAATGGCGGGAAGGTGATTACTGGAGAAAAAGACATTCATCAAGTCACCAAAGATACTGCGGACAGTGGTTTTAAGTGTGTGGCCTGGAAGAATTGGGTTATCAGTAAACTTGGCCGTACCTTAGGCTATCTTGCTATGTTGCCATCACTCCCAATTCTTGTGGGTCTTGTCGCTTACGATGGATTTTCGCGCATTGGTAGTAGTATTAGCCTGATTTACAGAAAAATAACTAAACCAGAAAGTCCGGTGCAGAAGCACCTGCCAGTGACTGAAAAGCAGGCGCCTGATTCAAGCAAAGATTTGGCTGATTTATATATAGCCAAAGGTAGATCGGATCAAGAGCATGAAGATGAAAAAGTGAAACTGGAAGGCCTGTTGCACCACCAGACTGGTCAGACTCAACGACTTAGAGATGACCTGCAGCAGTCAGGCATTAATAATGACAGAATGGTTCGACAGTATCAGGGCGAAAAAATTGAACTGGAAGCTCAGTTGCGCGACCGGGCTTCTCAGGTTCAGCAACTCAATGCTGATCTTGAGCATTCAAAGGATGACCTTCAACAGGCACTTGTCGAGAATGCAAATGGACGGGATGTACTGGCTAGAGAAGGTTGGGAATTTCAGCAGAAAGAATCTGGCTTCAGGTTGAAAATCAGTGAGTTTGAGCAGTTATTACAGAAGAAAGAACAAGAGTATCACAATAGTGTCGTTGATCTCAGGTCGCGCATCTCGGAAAAGGAAAGAGTGGCTAAAGAGCATCAACTGGAAGTTTTCCAATATAAAGACCAGTTGCAAACCGTTACTATGAACGCTGAAGCTAAAGAAGGCGAGATGGAGGCGTTAGTGGTTAACCATCAGTTCCAGCTACAGCAACAGGCTGATACTAAGTTAGCCTTTGAGTCGTTGGCACAACAATTAAATTCTGAGCGTTTGAATTTTACAGTTCAAAAAGAGCAGCTTCAATTTAAGTTAAACCAGTTGAATAATAAATGTCATGAGCTTGAGAGAAAGGCTCGGAAATCTACTGAGACTGAAAACAAGCATCAGAAAGAATTGGGATCAAGCGCATCTGAACTAAAAAAACTGAAGGAAAGTCTGGTTAAACAAATAGTTGAATGCAACAGGCTGGAGTGGACGTTAAAAGCAACAGAGGAGACAGTTAGGGCTAGATCAAGCGCTAAAATAGAGCTGGGGAAGAATTTGAATGAGGCTCAATCAACTGTCAATAAATATTATAAAGAACTTCAAGGATTAAGAAACACCCATATGGAAGAGCTTTCGGATCTACGGAAGAAACTTGCCGAGACGAAAGATAGAAATCGAGTTTTGGAACAATTAAGTAAAGAAGAGACGGTTCAGATTAATCAAAAGCGCATTGATCTTGAAAGTGCTGAAAAAAGAATGCTGATGATGGCTGAAAAAATTAAACAGATTCAGTTTTTGTTAAACAAGGACTTAGCTGAACAAAAGGAGTCGCAGAAGTCTTGTGGCAAGCCGCTTGGTGATTTTAGCTTTGAGCAGGAAGAGATATGGTATCAGGCTGAAAATCAGGCTGAGGTTATTCGCGAATGCTGTGACTGTCTGGATTTTCTTGCAAGTGAACGTGAATTGCTGGAGGAGGAGGTGGCACAAATCAGAATTGAAAAGGACGCTCTTCAGGTTGTTTTAGATATTCATGAGGAAACGATTAAAGAACTCAGGTTAGGAGGCGCAGATGTGTTACAGCAGGTTGACCATAACAAGGCTGAAATAAGTACAGTTCCGCCAGCTCTGCCAGCTACTGAAGTCGACATAGGTTCTAATAATAATAGCCTGAATTTGTTATAGTTTTCCGGGTATGCAAACACGGGCAATATCAAAGCCCTCCCTCC
>NZ_JAVRMB020000426.1:0-9226 GCF_031844845.1 Endozoicomonas sp. | reverse complement strand
CCCCAGCTGTGATTCTGAAATTGCCAACCTGGTGTGTCGCTACCCCATCAAAAGTAACATTGTGGTCAGCCATATTCGTCAGGCAAATGCCGGAAGAATCGCCCTGGAAAACACCCACCCATTTACCCGGGAGCTTTGGGGAAAATACTGGACCTTTGCCCATAACGGCCAGTTAAAAGGTATCAAGAAGTTTCCATTGAAACACTATTTTCCAGTAGGCACTACGGACAGTGAGCACGCCTTTTGCTGGATAATGGATCAGATTCGGGAACGTTTTGCCAAGCCTCCGAAGCGGCACACCAGTATCCAGCGTTTTATTCAGAAACTTTGCGATCAGCTCAGGGAGCTGGGTGTATTCAATATGCTGCTGACCGACTCCCGCTACCTGTTTTGCTACTGCAGCACCCGGCTGAACTGGATAACACGGAGAGCCCCTTTTGATCAGGCCAGTCTGAAAGATGCTGATATCACCGTGGATTTCTCCAGGGAAACCACAGAAAATGATGTAGTGACCGTTGTTGCAACCGCCCCGTTAACCATTGATGAAACCTGGCATCCTATTCAGCCTGGCGAAATGGTGGTGTTTAGTCAGGGTGAACTCTGTTGATGGTGTCACCTTAACGTCTTATTCTGGCCGTGCAGCAACATTTAATGGCAAACCTGAGTTGTGGAGCTATAGTCCACAACTATTTATTTCCGATTGCCATATCTTCTATTCAAAACGGCCAGTCCCGTTCGAGCACCCAGATCTACTTCCAAGCTCATCACATAAACACTCCATATCAGCTTCATTCACTCCCGACAACAGGCCACTCAAAATTTTACCAGACAATGCCATTATATTGTCATCAGATGCACGACCAATAACTACTTTAATAATTCCTGCCCTTTCTTTTGAATATGACAAGCCCATGGCATAATCCAGCGCTGAACGACCACCTTGATCGACAACATCAGGGTTAGCGCCGTATTTCAGCAAAAGATCAACAATCTCAAGATGATCACTAAACATTCTACTAAGGGCATAGTGCAGAACAGTTTGACGAATAACAATATCGCCTTTCTTAATTTCTGATGGTTTATTAATAACACCTTTCAAATAATCATTTCCCAACGTTTTTTCTATCGAACCAATAAGTTCCCTGAGACAAAAGTAATTATTTTCCCCATATTCAGAAACTGATTTTGTAAGTGCCTGATGAAATGACGTCGTCCTTTTCTCCTTATTGATATCGGCACCAGCCTCAACCAAAATGTCAAAATAATAGTACAACCCTCTTGAAGCAGCACAATTTAAAGCCGTATCACCATCATCATCAACAAAATTAATGTATTGTCTTGCCATTTCTGGTTTTATTTTTGCGTATTCTGAGAGTTCACCTAGCATTTTCTCCAGAAACGGAAAACCATGTGTAGCCTCATAAACCTCACTAACCGGATTATATCTTCCAGATGATTGGTCATAAACATGGGCAATCATTTCAATCAAAGGAGTTGAACCTGTTGATCTATGTTTCTTAAGAAAATATGGGGTGCTATTTAAGCAGAAAGAATTAGCAGAATTGATTTTATCGCCGATTTTATTTCTCAGGGCAGCCATCAGTGCGATCCGATCACCGCCAGATAAAGCATTACTTGATGTAGGTAAATCTTTATTAAAAGTTAATGTTCGAATTTCGCTATATTCACTACCACCCAGACCACTGACTTTCCGTTGTTTTCCACCATCAGGGATCTCTTTCTGATGAATTCTTCTTTTTCTAGTATCAATTCTTGTACCAGATTTTTTTTTACCGATTCTACCGCCCCCCCTATCCTGTTCTTTTATTGTCTCCCTACCGGAAATATCCTGACCATTATCGACAGTTTGCTGCTGTTTAATATACCGTCTCCAGCAAAACGTCTCTTCTTCAAATAAACTCTCATTTCTTTTATCGTCGTTATTCAATCCTTCAGTAGCTTTGATGGCTCTGTTATTAGTAATAGTGGAACGCTCTTTTCTGGCAGCTTTTTCGGGTAATTCAGTGCTGCAACTGTCAGAACGGGGGCGTTTTTGAGCTTTTCCCTGATTTCCACTATTACCTGCAACAGAGCCAGCTTTGATCATGGAAAAATCCAACCACCAGGCTGCCAGTCTCACTCTCTTATCATCAGAATTACCCCTTAATGCCTGACCCACCCATTGAATCCATTTCAAAGGATGATTTAATCCATGCTTATCAATTGTGTTCAACCACTCATGAAAAATGGAATGTTTTTCCAGAAGGAGATCTTTATTGCCCCGTATTATTTTTTCAAATGCAGACGAATAACTCCACACAGCCTTTATATCAAGACCTGAAAATACTTCAGCCTTCAATCCTACTGAATACTTCTCAGATATACATTGTAACTGTTTACCAACAGTAAATTCTGAAGCGGGACAAAAAGTATAGGCCACACCACCATTTGGTGATTTTTTTTTAACAACATCAAATCCGATTGCTATTTCTTCAAGAGTAAAACCATCTCTTTTGGTATAGCGCAATAATTCTTTTAAATTATTTGGCCGCGGCCCTGTCAAAAAGCAGTATTGATTTACAGCCAGTTTTGAACAACCAGTTTTGACTGATTCAATATGTGAGTCTTTTATTCGTTTGTCAGCGTTTTTTAATGAGCAGCCAACATTGCTCGGACAATTTTGGCCGACAGGATCGGATGCAACAATAATAGTACGACCACTCCGCGACCTCCTGAAATGATTCGCATTATTTTCAAATAATGTACCAACTTGATCAGGAAGGATAGTTTTCCGATAGACTTCATTCATTATTATTCTGCCCACTTCATAAAAATAAAAAACAATATCTGGCAACTATCAGTTCAAAAAAAAGGTTTTTAATATTGTGGAAATACGAGATGCCGGAGTAATACAAAAAGTGCAAATAAACTAGAGAACCACATACCAACAGACCAGTTTCACCAACAATAGTTCACTGCTACTTGCTATTTTTCTCCGTGTTTTTTTAATACACAAATGCTCATGACGATGGTTTCGTCACCCTCTGCCATGGAAGATTTGGCCACAGAGGCACGGAGACACAGAGGAAAAGCTTTTTCTCTTCTCCGTGTGTGTCTCTGTGCCTCCGTGGTAATTTTCTTTCACGGAAAATAATAACCAAGAAATGAAAGAAATAGTGAAAGAAATAGGACACCCATAAACTGAAAGAAATAGGACACCCATAAACTAGAAACAAAAGAAATAGACAAAGAAATAGGACACCCATGAGAAAAGAAGAAAGAAATAGGACACCCATAAACTTGACTCTCTGAGCAAAGAAATAGCAAAGAAATAGGACACCCATAAACTGAAAAGAAATAGCAAAAGAAATAGGACACCCATAAACTTGACTCTCTGAGCAAATAACTTACTTTTCTCCTGAGCCCATTCTATTCCTGTCAGGAGAACCCATGACCAGCCCCCGACGAACTCTGATCGATACGGCAAGTACACCTTACTACCACTGCATCGCTCGCTGTGTTCGGCGGGCGTGGCTTTGCGGTCAGGATGATTTTTCAGGAAATAACTACGAACATCGCAGGCAGTGGGTGATCGACCGACTCCAGTTGCTGGTGAATACTTTTGCTATTGAAGTCTGTGCCTATGCCATTATGTCCAATCATTATCAGCATGTATAAACAGTTTAAGTTGTCTCCACCCTGTTATTAATGCACGATGGTAGTAGACAATTATGACAACCCCTATAACTATGACAAAAACAGCTATAGCTACAGCAATCACTGAGACAGTTCGGATAATTTACTGTTATTCATACCAAAGAATATCGTCTAAAAAGCAGTTGCGGGGTACAGGTATTACACGCCAGCTCGAAAGCAGCGCAGCAGTGTGTGAGGAAAAAGGCTGGACACTGGACACAACATTTAGACTAACTGATATAGGTAAGTCGGCGTTCCACGGCAGGCACCTTGATGATAAGGCCGCTCTCGGTGGCTTTCTTAAAGCTGTCGATGACGGCTTGATAAAACGGCCTGCTGTGCTGTTAGTCGAAAGCCTGGACAGACTTAGCCGTGAGAACATTATGGATGCCCTGGAGCTATTCATACGCATCTTAAACACTGGCATCTCAATCTATACAACGATAGACCGGATAACTTATAACCGGGAAGATATTAAATCTAATTTCGGTCCGCTTATTATCTCCATTACGATACTTTGTCGTGCCCACGAAGAAAGCCTGATTAAATCCGAGCGTACAAAAAAAAGCTGGCACTATGCAGCCGAAAGACTAAAAGCGGGCGGTATAGGTCGCTCTAACATATATCCGCATTGGATTGATATATCATCAGGCAAACCGTTGATCATTGAGAAGGAAGCAAACATAATCAGATCGGTATTTGACCTATGTATTGATGAAAACATGAGCTATGCACAAATAACACAGCATTTAGTCGCAAAGCATGGTAACAAGTATCGTATTTCCCCAGCCGGGCTGAAAAAGTTATTTACTAAAAAAAGAGTGCTTGGTATCTATGAAAGGAACTACGAAGATATTAAATCGTATCCGGCGATAATCGAAGAAGCTAGATTTTATGCCGCTCAAGCTGCAATTAAAAACAGAATAAAGCGTAGTAATGGAAGAAAAACGTCATCATGTTTAAATTTTTTTAAATCGTTATTAAAGTGTGGTTGCTGTAATGCTGCTGTCGTAATCTCGGGTTCTAATAGTATTTATCAATCGTTCAGGTGCAACGGCAGGTATAGATATAAGAATTGTGAAAACAAACTAACATTATCTGTTAAAAAGTTTCAACCAATTCTAATCAAAGCTGTCGCATGTATAGATAAAGACGACTTGCTCGCCAGCGCATCAAACAGAAAAAAATTAACGCTAACCAAAGCCCTGAACGCAAAGGAGGCAGAGCTGGAGGATAAGCAGACAAAGATAGGCAATCTGGCCGCACTTGTGGAAGCAGGATCGACAACAGGCGTACAGAGAGTAGTCGCCTTGGAGTCTGAAATAAATGACTTACAACAGGAAATGCTATCAATACAAGATCAACTGGACATGATGAACTCCCCGATACTGGAAGCCAGTCTTGACCACATCAATTCATTCCATCAGCGGTTTCAACTGGATAAAGTGTCAAGCGAGGATCAGAGGCCGTTTATTGATGCTGTCAGCACAACTATTGAAATGATAGTTATTAATCCATCACCGGAGAAAGGACAGCTGGCAATCGTCAATATACGTCTATTATCCGGCATTGAGCTAAGGTTGGTGGTGTTTAAAACCTATGCCGCGCTTCTGTATCGGGGTAGTAAATGCCTGCTCAGAATAGAGCCAAGGGAGTAAATGCAGGGTGGGAGGGCTATAAGCCCTCTCTCTCCAGCCAATCAATAATCAATCTTTCAACAACATTCGATCCGGCTATTTTTTTTCCTTCAACGGCTTTGATGAATCTGAATACAATTTCTTCTTTAAACTCAAAGCAATGAATCATGGTGTTGTCTTTTTCGCACTTTTTAGCGATGTCCATATCCCTATTCCCCAAAACAAAGCTGATACTGATACTTGGCTTCCAGCTCGACCTTACGTGCGGTCAGCAGTGCTATATCTTCCCGGCGCTTTCTGAGTGCCTTTCCGGCCACTGATGCCCGTTCTTTGCTGTAACGACACTCTAAGGCGAAGTCCTGTAGCTCTTTCTGTAGCTGGCCGTGGTGATCTTCTAATAGTTGGCGCATCTGTAAGAAGGCGTCCACCAGTGCTAACTGACCTTTTTTTGATTTAATGCCACCGATGAACGGTACGGCAAATAAAAACCCTCTTTCTGTGAGTTCATACATTGGATGCTCCTTGCCCTGAATATCGGTATAAGAGGTCAGCAAGATTTCTAGTTCACCTATATACCCTTCAGCTACCAAGCTCCTCAGGCTTACCAGAACATTTCTGTGTGGTCGATCAAACAAATTAGCCAACACCATCGAGTTCGTTTTCAACGCACCCTTTTCTATAAAGACAATGTCCATATCCCTATACCTCAAAATAAATCTGATACTGATACCTTTCTCAAAGCAGGAAATTCTGCTTTGAGTGGGTGATAAGCTGGCTATCAGTGATAAATTATTTCTGCTACGACCAGTATGATTTCACTAGAGATACGTTTTTTTTCTTCGTTAATCCGCTTTAAAGGCACTGTGAATTTCCGTATAGGTTTTCGTCCCGTTATGCTGGGGAGTACACAATGTAAGACCAGTTCGGAAATTTCGATCATGGGGATGCCGGAGTGTTCATCTTTGATGATCTTGAAATCATTTTCAGTCAATCTCTCTCCGTATCCAGCTTCAATAAAGCCTTTGAATACCCAGAACAACGCACTGCAAACCCGACGATGACTACGATTGAGTTCTCTGGAGAGAATGATCGAGTTCGTTTTGATTTGCCCATCCTTATCAAACATAATTGGGTTCATATCCCTATCCCCCTTAAAACAAATCAATCACATTGTTAGTAAACACCGGCTGATAACCGTGTGTAGGTACGAGCGCAGCGGTATCACGGTCAATAAGATCATCTTTGCTCGGATTATACAGCGCCCCGTATTTCCAGCCTTTCCCTGTGAGCGTCCATCTACGGTACGGTGTTATAAACTCAATCAGACCTTTTTGCTCAAGAATACTTACAACCTCCCTTTTGAGCAGTTCTACAATATCAGACAGCTCAGTGAACGAATGGTAACCTTCCAGGCCGTAGCGCCCCCTCTGCTTTCTCAGACCACTGGCCGGTTCCTGGACAGGTTCGGGTAAACTGACTTTCTGGTTAGCTGGCATTACAGATTCAGCTGGCGGTGTCATCATCTGTCTGAGCTGTGTCGGGGTGTAGGTCATTGCCTGGGTGAGAGCTGGGTGACCCAAGGCTTCCAGGGGGGAGAAACCGATTATGCGATTTGTAGCCCGATCCGCTGATAACAAAGCCTGGTTACCCTCTAAACCGTATATCTTGGCTAACTCCACTGACTCAATAGCTATTCTTATCTGTTCGCTGTGGTTAGTTGGCAATTCTGGCTCATTGAACTGCTGACTGATTGGGATAGCTTGACCGGTTTCCAGTTCATGCCACCTTTTCAGGACGGCTGCTCGACGCTCAACATCATAACCGGTGATCAGGACTGTAAACTCGAAACTTGGCAGGTTGTATTCAGTCTGCTCCCGATTCATGGTGTCTAAATAGATACCGAGGAATTTGGAGGCATCTATTTTCAGGGTTTTCAGCATTACTTCAATGTCACGTTTGACATGATAATGCTGCTTGTCGGTGGCCTCTGCAATCTGACGACTAGAGATAGTTTGATCAGAATTTTTATTGAAGGGGATGATTGTGCTGTCCATGCTCATAGTCCTTTTTATTATTATTAGATGCCGGAAAATTTTCCGACATCTCTAAATCCCTAACGGTTATTCTTGCGAGCCAACTTCAGAGCCTTCCGCTTTGCTTGCTTCTGGGTCTTGGTGCAACGCTTCTTGCGGGGACGACGATCATTCGATGATTCATCAGTATCATTCAGGTAATTACTGAGGGTGTTGTTCATAAAGTCGTACTCCTTGATCATTATTATTATTTCCCTGGAAGGGGGGCTGGTACTTCCTGAACCAGCGTTATGTAGCTATGGGCTAAAAGGGCACATTAGGATCGAACTGGTCACCACCTTGATAGGGCTGCTGTCCATTGCCTTGCCCTTGTGAGGGCTGCTGCTGGGGTGCCTGTTGATATTGTTGTGGTGCCTGTTGTGCAGGGTGGTTTGCTGGACGTTGCTGCGATTGCTGTTGTTGGCGCTGAGGTTGCTGCTGGTTAGGCTGCTGTACCCCATCTTCCATCTTGGAAAGCATTTGCATCACACCACTGAACCCATCAACCACAACTTCAGTGGTGTAGCGATCCTGCCCACTGTTATCCTGCCATTTGCGGGTCTGGAGCTTCCCTTCGATGTAGACCTTGCCGCCTTTCTTCATGTACTGCTGGGCAATTTCAGCGAGCTTTCCGAAGATCACGATACGGTGCCATTCAGTCTTTTCCTGAACTTGACCACTGTTCTTATCTTTCCACGCCTCCGAAGTAGCGATGCTAAGATTAGCCACCGCCATCCCCGAAGGTGTGAACCGTACTTCCGGGTCTTGCCCAACATTCCCTATGAGAATGACTTTGTTGATTCCTTTCTGAGCCATTTAAGCGGCCTCCTCGTTGGTTACACTTAGTTTTTCCAGTACCGTTTCGCACTCGATGATGACTCTTTCCATATCAGTGATTGGGTAATCCTGATCCAACGTCACAATGGCCTTGTAAACAGGCTCGTGAGCATCGTCGTCATAGTCCTCGGCGTCTGCTTTCTGATACGGGCAGTTATGGTTGATCGAAACATGGACCCACTGAACATGGCCTGACCAGTGGACAAACATATCCACGCCTTCCCCGGTATTCATGGCCATCCACAACAGTCGTTGAAGTCCAGCCAGGTAAAGGGTTTTGATACTCTGAGTTACGTCTTGCATGGCAAACACTCCTACTTCTTCTCGGGTTGATTTTGCTTATTCAGCTTCTCGTTAATCCGGTTCACGCTCTCATTAGCGGGCTTCTTCTTCTCCTTCTCCGCCGACTTATCCACAAAGCTGCCAAAGAAATCAGACGGCTTACCGACACCGGCTTCCAGTGACTCGCTGATGGACTTGAGGTTGATAGCCTCCTGAAGCGACAACTTGCTCAGGTCATGCCCTAAATGCTGCTCAATATGACGACGCTCGACACCGAACCGGGCAAAGGCTTCCAGCATCCGGCCCTGATGCTCGGGTGACAGTAATTTGGAGTGGTTAGCCAGCGTATTCTTGATCGTATCAATGGCTACCTGCTGCATGGAGTAAGGAATCAGAGCCATTAAGCAGGCACGAACCCGACGCATTCCCATATTGGCCATCAACTCGTAACGGTCACGCTGATCGGACAGGGCATAGCTGCCTTGGCGGGTGGAACGCTCCATAGGGACTGTCCAGCGCATCGAGCGGCGCACATTGCTCTCAATGTCCCAGGCGAAGGCTTCCAGCAACACTTCCTTTTCAGTCTGTTCCAGCTCGACAATGCCGTACTCGAAATTCCCCAAACAGGCGGCTAACTGCTCAATCAGCCGAATAGAAGCCCCGGTGACCACTTTCCCGCCTCTGGGGTAGGCATACATACCC
>NZ_JAVRMB020000425.1:0-4213 GCF_031844845.1 Endozoicomonas sp. | reverse complement strand
AACAATCTTTTTTGGTTTTTTCTTGACTGGCTCTGGTTTGGGTTCTTTCTTCTTAAGAACGGCTTTAGCCTTTTCTACCGGTTTTTGGATGACTTTGGGTTCTGGCTTTGGCGCTTCTTTCACCACAGGCTCTTCAACCTGTGGCTTGGGTTCAGGCTGGCTGACCGTGGAAAAACTCAGGGAAACCGGTGCCTGAATGGAACCCATATGAAGGGTTCTGGGTGCAGGTTCCTGGTGATCCAGTGCAACCGCGACGGCCACATGGGTCGCGATGGAGATCAGCAATGTAAATAACGCTTTTTTAGACATGACCAAGAACAGTAATAGTAATAAATGACCTAATAACAGGAGCGTAGGTTACTCGAAGCACAAAACGTGTTCAATAACCTAAATGATAATAATTCGCATTATTTGTACTGATTAGTAATATCCGCTGATTGTTTGATCTGGAGCACTGTATTGCACGTATTACTACCCAGCGCTTCGAACTGTTAGTACTCATTTATTCCGAGGTCTGTAGCGTTATTGGTGCTTTTGGACAGCTGTGGTTTGCAGCAGATTTGTATAAATGCCAGCTATTGGCAAGTAGCAATCCGCAGCGAAATACTCCGGGAGATCGGAAGTTCATCGAGAAGATATTATGAATACAAAACCAGTCTGCGCACTTCCGGCCAGCCCTCAGAAGCTGGTTTGTTTTGGCAAGCCAGTTCCTAAAGAGAATTACCCGGTTGAAACGAAGCGGGATAGCAGGCGATTGCCTTTTTTTGCCGGATACTCTGTAGAGATTCTGATCGCGGGAAAAAATAGCTTAATCGACCGCTTCAAAAATCAGTTGCTATGTATGGAGTGTGACAACTTAATGCGGGACCCGGTAAAAACGCCCTGTAGACATCGTGCCTGCCGTCACTGTCTGGAGCAATATATGTACACCTGTTCGGGGGCTGTCAGTGAACAACAAAAACTGACCTGTCCCCATTGCAGGCAGTCCGGCAAAGCAATACCCTTTTTTTCTTTCAGAGTGTGCCGCACGGATTATGAGTTCAAGAGATTAGCCAGGGGTACCTTGGTCACTGGCTGTCCGGTTATGGGCCGAGATAATGAACCCTGCCTCTGGACCAGCAATACTCCCGAGAAAGACAAGACCCTTGCCGCACTCTATAAACACGAGAAAGAAGCCCATAGTGATACGGTGGCTTCCGGCAGTTTAGGGAATTACTACAGAAGTAAACAGGGTGCGGACAATCAACAGGCGGGAAAAGGAAGAAAGAAGAAAGGGAATAACGACGGCTTATCAGATTGTGATGTCTGCAAAACGCCATCTGCCCTGAACTGCACATCATTAGTCTCTTTACCTGGCAACAGATAGATCATTCTTTATCAACCGGTTCCACAAATAAAACAGGTAAAGTCGCCTACCCGAAAATAACGACATAGTCTGTTTAATACTATTTCCACTTGTTGATCAACTGACTTACCGTTTAGTCCGGAGTGGACCAGTAATACAAGACACCCATCAATTTACCAGAAACCGTCATGGTCTTTCCCTCCGCCTTGAACCCATCCTGAGTAGAAAATCCTGCAAAACCAAATGATAATGATTTGCATTAAGTATAAATAATAAATATGATGGCGACGACGACTGCTACGGTGCCCTTATCATCGAAGCGGGAAAACATAAAAAACGACAGTTATACCGGGTTGTAACCCGCCTGCTGATAACACCAACACTGGTACAGAAAGATAATGACGTTTCCAAAAAATACGCTGGCTCTGGCGATGATGGCCGCTACGGTTTCTCTTGCTTCTACTCAGGCTGCCTTTGCTGAGGAGGTTACTGAAGCCGTTTCTCAGTCAAAGCCCACCCAGATGAATCAGGTAACGGTAACAGCAATCCGTACCAACCAGGCCGTGGATGCGGTAGCTGCTTCTGTAGCTGTAATTACCAATCAGGAACTGGAAGCTGATATGGCCCAGAATCTTGGTGATGTGTTTGAGTACACGCCGGGTGTTACGATCAATGACGCTAATCGTCAGGGAATCCAAAGCATCAATATCCGTGGTATGGAAGGCAAGCGGGTTAAAATTCTGGTTGATGGTGTATCCCAGCCCGGTGTTTTTGATGGTGGGGAATATGAGTTTATCAACTCTGGTGCTGTTTCGGTTGATGTGGATATGCTGAAAAGCGTCGAAGTGGTCAAGGGGGCGGCATCCAGTCTTCAGGGCAGTGATGCCATCGGAGGCATTGTTGCCTTTGAGACAAAAGATCCAGAGGATTTTCTCAAGGATGGCAGGGATTTTGGTGGGCAGGTTAAGTTGTCTTACTCTTCCAGGGATAAATCCTTCAGCGAACATGGAGCAGTTGCCGGACGCTTCGGCAATGTGGAAGCACTGGTGGCTTATACACGACGGGATGGTAAGGAGCTGCAGAACTTTGCCGACGAGCCTCAGGATAACTACTCCGTTGATGCTCAGGATTACAAAAATAATGACCTTTTGGTCAAGCTCCAGTCTCAGTTAAACGACGATCATCGCCTTGAGTTTACCGGCGAAGTTATTCACAACCAGTCGGATTCGGATATTGTTCACTCGACCTATAAAAATGTTAAAGGTGAAGATACTAATAAGCAGACAACGCTTGCTCTGAAGCATATGTGGTATGCCAATAGTGGGTTTGCGGATACGGTTACTTCGCGGATTTCATGGCTGAGTAAAGAGGAGAATGGCGTAACAAACCGCTTTCAGCCGGCCAGTGCGGGATTTCCACCCTTTTTTCCACCAAGTAATGATAATCAGCAGAAAAAAGATTACATCTACTCTGAGGACAAGATTGAATTCGAAACCCAGCTAGATAAAACCATTGATAATCACTTCCTGGTTTATGGCCTGTCTGTAAGCAGCAGCGATATCAGCAATATCAATAAAGAGTACAATTCTGACCCGGATAAGGACGATGTTATTATCGGGTACACTCCTGAGGCGAAAGAGTTGGGATACGGCCTCTACCTGCAGGATGAAATTATTCTGCCGGGTGATCGTCTGGTACTGACTCCCGGAATTCGTTACGACTACTCTTCAACAGATCCTTCAACACTGGACGGTGAGTCATTTGAAAAATTCAGTGATTCAGCGCTGACAGCTCGCCTGGGTGCCACCTATAAACTGTCTGAACCTGGCACGGTATTCGCCCAGATCAGCCAGGGGTTCCGTGCTCCTTCCTTCGATGAGCTCTACTATACCTATGACAATCCTGATCATGGTTATGAGAACGTACCGAACCCAGACCTGAAGTCTGAAAAAAGTTTATCCTATGAGCTTGGCTACAGGCACAACAATGCGTTTTCTGCCTCGGAAGTTGCTGTCTTCTACAGTGATTACTCCGACTTTATTGAGCGGGTCAGCATTGGAGACAATGGTGGGCTGGATCAAAATACGTACGTCAACATTAATGAAGCGACTATTAAGGGTGTTGAGCTTTCAAGCCGTTTCGACTGGCACGCCATTGCCCAGTTGCCAGAGGGGCTGACAACCCGGTTCGTTGTAGCCTACACCGAGGGAGAAGATGGTAATAGCAGGCCCCTCAACAGCGTTAACCCATGGAATGCTGTGGTCGCCTTTAACTACGACGCTCCGGCCAGCAACTGGGGTACCAGCCTGAAAGTAAACTATACCGCCAGGAAGTCTGACAGCGACATTAACGCTGATGCTGACAATGGTGGCATAAAGGATCAGGTTGAATTACCCAGCGCCACAGTGGTTGACCTGACTGCTTACTATAAGCCGATGAAAGATCTAACCATTCGTGCCGGCATCATGAACCTCACCGATGAAAAGTACTATTCATGGAATGATGTTCGTGGCACTAAAGCACTGAGCCTGGACGATACTCAGGCCGAGCGTAACTACACCCTTAGTGTGAAATACGACTTTTGACGCTTGATCTGGTTCCCACCTGTCGCAAAAAGGAGAATTAACACCCAACCGTCATCCCCGCGCAGGCGGGGATCCATTGCCGTGATGGACTCCCACCTTCGCGGGAAAGACGGCAGCGATATAAATCGATATTTAAGATTTTTATCTCGTTCCCACGCTCGGCGTGGGAATGCAGACCTCGGACTATCCGACCCGTAGATCGGTTCTCCGTCCAGGGGAACCCGAGGAAGGCCTAAAGGCCGACAACCGAACCCTCCGATAACGCCATGCCTTGATAAGTGCA
>NZ_JAVRMB020000424.1:0-11283 GCF_031844845.1 Endozoicomonas sp. | reverse complement strand
GTTGATTAACGGCCAGTTGTGATTGTAGATTTTCCAGCTGGCTTTCTGCTGCCGCCGCTTTTCTTTGCTGCTCTGCCAGTTGTTGTTGGTAAGCATCACTGGTAGCCCGGGTTTGTTCGGCAGTGCGTTGCAATTGCTCATATTCAACTTGTTTCTGCTGTTGAGCTTGTTGATACTCAGAGTTTTTTGATTTCAATTCCTGTTCAAGGGTTTGAGTTTTTTCCTCAAGGTTGGACTTTAGTTCTTTTATTTTCTGGCACTCATCAGTCCTGACATTGAGGCTATCTCTCACTGAATCTAAATCCACCTGCAACTGTTTTTCACGATCATCGCGCTGATATTGATTTTCCTGGAAACTCTGGCATTTTTGGCTCAGGCTATTTACTTGATAATAAAGCTGAGCATTTCGATTATTGAGTTCATTTGCAAAATCATTAGAACACTTCAATTCGTGTTTAAATTGATCTCGCAGCTTTCCAAAGATATCAGTCATTGTTAAAACTGACTCTTCCTCCTGAAGGTCTTTATGCTGGGTTTTTGCCAACAAATTCATTAATTGTCGCTGTTCTGCCAGGTTTCTATTTTCCAGATCATCCAGTTTGGTTTTGTAACCATTAATGGTGTTCAGGTATTGTTGACCCTGTTCTTGCCATATCGTTTTCTGGTCATTAAAAATATTGATTAGAACCTGCCGTTTTTTTCGAAGTTTAGTAACCTCATTTTCACTATTCTTCAGCGCTTGTTCTATCTGATTAATGTCACTTAACAGCGATTTCATGGCCGCCTGATTTTGAGACTCCTCTACCCGGAGTGTATCTTTAACGTTAACAAGCCTTAACTCTAATTGTTTAACCTGATCGTCTTTTTGCGCTAACTCAACCGATAATTGCTTCAGCTCAGCGGATAAACGAGCTTTTTCTGTTTGATACTCATGCTCAGCTTCATTCCGGTTTATGGAAACCTGATTCAGTTTCTGAGTCAGTTCAGATACCCTCTGTTCAGCACTCTCAACACGCCCCCATAAATTCGCGTTAGCTTGTTGCCAGCCATTTTGTTGAGATTGATGATAAACCCAGTCCTGTTGCAACTTATCCATCTGCTGGCCATTTCTCCACTGTAGCTGGTTCACCAGCTGGTCTGACTGCTCTTTCTCGACCCTGATCTGCTCAGCCTGAGCCTTGAGCGCGCGGTCTGACGCAATCTTTTCATTCAACAGCTGCTCAACATCCTTCACGTGCTGATCAGTCCTGGGCAGGAGTTTTTCTACCAGCGTTTCGACTTTTGCAATCTTTCTGTAAAGTAGAGTGATACCTCTGACGCCATCATAAACAAAGGAGACTGGAACTAAAAACGGGCTAACCAGCAACACCAGCGGGTAACCAAGGAAACCACATTTACTGACAATCCGCCTTCCCCAGCTGATAATGCTGAGCCTCTTGAAACCCTGGTCCTCTACCGCCTTTTTGGTGCTTTGATAAATATCTTTTGCACCTTTGTCTACGACATCCAGGAGATTGGATGACGGATCTATAGACGGCTGTACATTTACCTTTAATGGGCTGACGGACGTATTAGTAACCTGGTCTGACATAATAGTTCCCTTGACTGTTTTTATTAATATCTTAAAAAATCGAACACCAGTCTTAGATAGGCAAATGCAAGATAAGTTCCGGTCAGATAATTTTTTCGACTATAAAAAATATTTTTAATAAAATGAATTAATCAGGAGTTTGTATTTTTTGTCCTTCAGATATGCAGGAAATCTGCACAATACCGGCACCATAAGCAATGACACAGCCCTGCACTCCAGCTAAACTGCCAACTGCAATGGTTCGGATACGTGCATGAAAATCATGACAATTCTGGAACCATTGTTGCTGATTTTGACGGTGAAGTTGAGTATCAGGAATCCATTACCAAGGTGAAAAACCTCATGTCTGCCCTGGAGCAGGAATTTTCCGGTAAGCACGGTTGAGCCCACACTACTGTTTACATTTGGGTTGGATAGCCAGCAATCCAGACCATTCGCTAACCCACCCCTGCTGATGGTCTGCTTCAACGGATTTTATCGTGACACAGGATGTGTCTTTAATGGCATTCACATAATGCCGGCTGACTTCCCCGGGTATTATTGAATCACCAGTCCCGACGAAATGAACTTGAGGAATACCAACCAGTTTTTTCTGATAATCCGCGGGATTCAAAGCCAGCGGCATCGCTGAAACAGCGTGTAACCGGTTGGTAAAATGAGGGGCCAGATTTCCAGCCACGGTACGAACCGAAATAACATCATCTCTTGTGGCTGCCAATAGTAATGCAATGGCACCACCGCCAGAGTAACCGACCAGCTCCAGTGTTTTATACCCCCCCTTTTCTTTTATGCCTGAAACCACCTGATTCATGGTTTCGACCACTCTCTGGCTATAGCGCTCAAACGTCCAGACATTTTTATTGCAGGCAGTACTCATTACGTACTGGCAGGGCTGGGACAGATAAGCAATATCCGAATAAGAGTCCTTCATCATAAGGTGATGAACAAGGCGATTCACTGGAGTGGGGTCAAAAGCTGCACGCCCCGACCGTAGCCATGCTCTGCCATCCCCCTCAATATAAATTCTGAGCTGACTGCTGGATGGGATTACAGGAGACCAGGTATAAATGGGGAAAAAACCAGTATCAGAAATGGCAGGCTGCACTTTCTGATTTAAATCCGTATAACTGATTTCAGGCATTGATGACTGAGTTTGACACCCGGCCAGAAGTATTAAATAGAGTATTCCGAATGGGATGGCTTTCAGCATTTTTTGTTTATCCTTATACTCGATTCTGCAGTTTTTTCTTCTTGACTTTTACATTCACTGTAATAGCAGGGCATTAGGTCTTCATTCGGATTTTACATCCTGACAAATGACTGAGCTACAGCCCTTTAAAACTGGTGATTTGAAATTGCAAGCACTAAAAACTGCAGAATCGAGTTATACAAAAACTACACGCTAAAACACTCCGCCTTCTCCCAACTTATGGGACGCGCCTATTGCTGCAATTCATGAGCATTTGAAAGCCGTTATTCAAACCAGAGAAAAGCCTGACTGGACTCAGAGCGCACAGCCTCTGTGCGCCCATCAGTTCATCAGCCTCTTGTCGCCAGCAATGCTGTACGCAGATCATCATAGTGGATAATGGAGGGGTACTGAGGAAACTCAGCAATAACATTATCTGGGGCCTTAAAAAGAAAACCGGCATCTGCCTCAGACAGCATAGTGGTGTCATTGTATGAGTCGCCTGCCGCCAACACCCGATAGTTGAGGCTTTTCAGGGCTTTTACAGAAGCTCTTTTAGGATCTTTCTGTCTCAGCTTATATCCGGTCACTTTACCTGACTCTGCCACTTCGAGTCGATGACAGAATAGTGTTGGGCGCCCGAGCTGAATCATGAACGGATCGGCAAACTCATAAAACGTATCCGACAGGATAACCAGCTGGAATTCACTGCGCAGCCAGTTGACAAAATCCACAGCACCTTCCAGTGGCTTCATCCCGGCAATCACTTCCTGGATCTCATTTAATCCAAGGTTATGCTTGTCGAGGATGGATAGTCTCATGGTCATCAGTTCATCATAATCTGGAATATCACGAGTCGTTGCCTTTAGTTCATCAATACCTGAATGTGCAGCAAAATCAATCCAGATCTCCGGGATCAATACACCTTCAAGGTCAAGACAGACGACATCCATTGGTTATTCTCACTTTGATGGTTAGACTTATTGCAGCCTTGGGAGGCTGCCCGAGAATATAGCATAAAAACCTATAAATATAGGTATTGATTCTGTTATTGAATAAACTGTCATTGCTACAATAACGACCAGCGACAACCGGAAACAATCACCAAGGGGAAGTGGATCATGAAAATAACCATGGTCAAAAAGATAATGGCCGATGGAAACCTCTGCCGGAAATGTCAGGAAGTGCAGGAAAGGCTGGAAAGTTCAGGGCATATCAACCGGATTGACCAGTTCATCACAGCGGATGAAGGCGATACTGGCAGTACCGGAGCTTTTCTCGCAGAACTTTATCAGGTGGACAAAACCCCCTTCTTTATTGTTGAAGAAGTAGGCCGGGAGCCAGTTATTTACACCATTTATTTCAAACTGGTTAAGGAGGTATTTGAAAAAGCGGCTTGATTAAGGCCGCTTATATACCATTACCGGTTGGGTAACTGAACGTGGGAAAACAGCTCATCAACTTCTGCCTTGTTATGACGAAGGATCGCTTCCTGAACCACATCTTTGGTCAGGTGAGGGGCAAACGCTTCGATGAAGTCGTACATGAAACCGCGGAGGAAGGTGCCCCGTCTGAATCCAATCTTGGTAATGCTTGGCTCAAACAGGTGGTCGGCATTAAGGGGAACAAGATCAGAGTCCAGCTCAGGATCGTAAGCCATTTTGGCAATAATTCCAACGCCAAGACCCAGACGCACATAAGTCTTGATCACATCAGCATCGGTAGCAGTGAAGACAACCCTTGGAGACAACCCTTCATTCATAAAGGCTTCATCCAGTTTGGATCGCCCGGTAAAGCCGAAGACGTAGGTCACCAGCGCAAATCGGGCAATGTCTTTCAGCGTCAGTTCAGAAATCTGGGTCAGCGGATGATCTTTGGGTACCAGCACGCACCGGTTCCACCGATAGCAGGGCATCATCACAAGATCATTGAACAGCTCAAGGGCTTCAGTAGCAATGGCGAAGTCCACTGAACCGTCTGCAGCCATTTCGGCAATCTGAATGGGAGTACCCTGATTCATGTGCAATGCCACATCGGGATACTGGCCAATAAACTGCTTAATAATTCCTGGCAACGCATAGCGGGCCTGAGTGTGTGTGGTAGCAATGGAAAGACTACCTTTACGCTCATCACTGAACTCTTGAGCAACCTGCTTGATCGACTCTACTTTCCGCAAAATCTCACCGGCAGTATCAATAATTTTTTCCCCTGCCGGGGTGATTCGGGTCAGATGCTTCCCACTGCGGGCAAAAACCTCAACGCCCAGTTCATCTTCCAACAGCCGGATTTGTTTACTTATGCCGGGTTGAGAAGTGTATAGACTCTGCGCTGTAGCTGAAACGTTAAGGTCGTGGTGGGCAACCTCCCAGATATAGCGCAGTTGTTGCAGCTTCATTGATGGCCTCCGGTCAGGCAGGTTTTGCTGACATAAATGGACAGGGATAAACAGAATCCGTTAGTTCTATAAAGCATAAAAGAATGACATTAAATTCTTTTCCAGAATACAAGCCAGTCAATATAGTTACCAGCGAATCATCGATATACAGTCAATATTTTCAAACATCTTTTTGGCTACTTATAACTTTAGACCATAAATTTCAGGATGCTTATGGATTTTCTAACATACATTGCCACCGGTGCCGGCGTTGGTTTTGCGGTTGGCCTGACAGGTATCGGCGGCGGTTCACTGATGACACCACTGCTGTTAATGTTTGGCTTTCCCACCCATATCGCCATCGGAACGGACCTGATGTATGCAGCCATTACCAAGTCAACCGGGGTCATTATTCACCATCGCCAGAGAAGTATTGACTGGCGTCTGGTCAAAACTCTCTGTGCTGGCAGTCTTCCTGCTACAGCCCTGACGATTGTTCTACTCAAGGTTTTTTTTGACAGGAGCGCTGATTATAGCCCGATCCTTACACTATGCCTCGGGATAATGCTGACACTGACCGCTTTATCCTTGTTTATGAGTTCCTTCATGAGTTCATGGGTAAAGAAAAGGCAGGCCACTGGTGTCTCAATTATTCCAGATAGATTCCAGACAATACTGACATTTATTGCCGGTATTTTTCTGGGCATTCTGGTAACACTCTCATCGGTAGGTGCAGGAGCCCTCGGAACAGCAGCCATTGTTTTACTTTACCCGTTTCTTAAACCCATTAACGTAGTGGGCAGTGATCTGACACATGCAGTGCCCTTAACGTTACTGGCCGGCCTTGGCCATGTCTGGCTTGGTAATGTTGACTTTTCCCTGTTAGGCAGCCTGCTAATCGGCTCGATCCCAGCCATATATGTCGGAACCAGGGTGGGTATGAAACTGCCGGATACCTTTATGCGGATCATTTTAGCCATGATCTTGCTCGGACTTGGCTTGAAATACCTGTTTTAGCGTTTTTCGGGGTTGCAGCCCTCGATTAGTTTGAATAAAGTGGCAAACCCTCATCCAGCTAATGGAAAACCCATAACGGAACCGAATAGATGGCTGTTTTACCCATTGAAGACCTTAATATTGAATCTCAGGAAGTACTGTTGAGTCCGGAGCGACTCAAAGCTGAGATCCGAATGACTGAAGTAGCAACAAAAACGGTTTCCGAAAGCCGTGAAGTGATCCGGGATATTCTTGACGGGAAAGACCATCGGCTGTTCGTCGTCATTGGTCCCTGCTCAATCCATGATGTTGCTGCCGCAAAAGATTACGCCCGTCGTCTGAAGCAACTGAGTGAAGAACTGGGCGACACACTGTATCTGGTTATGCGCGTCTATTTTGAAAAGCCAAGGACAACAGTGGGCTGGAAAGGTCTTATCAATGACCCTTATTTGAATGACTCGTTTAAAATTGAAGAAGGCCTTCACATTGGCCGCCGCCTGCTGATGGATGTGGCTGAGATGGGAATACCTGCTTCTACCGAGGCTCTGGATCCAATCTCTCCCCAGTATCTTCAAGATCTGGTGGCCTGGTCTGCCATTGGTGCCAGAACGACAGAGTCCCAGACCCATCGCGAAATGGCCAGTGGTCTCTCTTCAGCGGTTGGCTTTAAAAATGGTACTGATGGTGGTCTGGAAGTGGCCATCAATGCCCTTCAGTCTGTTTCCAGCCCTCACCGTTTTCTGGGTCTCAATAGTCAGGGACAGGTTGCGGTCACCCATACCAAAGGTAATCCTTATGGACACATAGTATTACGAGGTGGTAACGGTAGGCCTAACTATGACTCGGTCAGCGTTGCGCTTTGTGAAAAGGAACTGGAAAAGGCAGGTATCAGGGCCAATATTATGGTGGACTGCTCTCATGCCAATTCGAATAAGGACCCTGCCCTGCAACCACTGGTTATGGAAAATGTAACTAACCAGATAGTTGAAGGCAATAAGTCGATTGTTGGCATGATGGTGGAGAGTAATATTGGCTGGGGCAGTCAGAAGATGACTGATGACCTTGACGACCTGCAGTACGGCGTTTCCATTACCGATGCCTGCATTGACTGGAAAACCACCGAAAAAACACTGCGTAGTATCAGAGATAAACTGAAGGACGTTCTGCCTGGCCGCAGGAGCTGAGCGCTGATACCCATACCACCGTCTTTCCCGCGATGGATTCCCGCCTTCGAGGCTGTCGCAAAACCCACCAGAAACCTCGTTCCCACGCTCTGCGTGGGAATGCATAGCCAACCACAGGAATCGTGTCTGTGGTTGGGTCCTGACGCTACCACGCAGGACCCACAGGGCCTAAAAGCGTGGGAGCGAGGAGGGTTTTGCGACAACCGCCTTCGCGAGGATGACGGTCGGGGGGGGGGTTGCCCTTTTGCGACACCCTCGAAGGCGGGGATGACGATGGTACATTCTTAATTTCAGCTCCCCTTAACTCAACGGCTAAAAGGCCTGATACTGAATTTTATTAATACTCCAGATCTTTAAACCACCCGGAGCATTGACCCTGACCTCATCATCCACCTGTCGTCCAACCATTGCCCTGGCCATGGGAGAATCTATGGTAATGTGATTATTTTTCACATCAATTTCATCAGCCCCGACAATACGACACTGAAGTATCTGCCCATCTTCACTTTCCAGTTCAACCCAGGCACCAAAAAATGCCTTGCCTTCCTGCTCTGGTGAATAATCAATAACCTTCAACACTTCCAGCCGCTTGGTGAGATAACGGATACGCCGGTCAATTTCCCGTAACAGCCTTTTGCCTTCTTTATACTCTGCATTCTCGCTGCGATCACCCAAAGCCGCTGCTTCAGACACAGCCTGAGTGACCTCAGGCCGTTTAACCCGCCAGATGAATTGCAGCTCCTGCTCAAGGGATTCCTTTCCGGCCCGGGTAATGAGGGGGGATTTCATAGATAGCAACCGTAAGCGTTTAACGGAAATTCAGAGTTATGTGCAGAAGTATTCCAGTCTTCCGCACACGGGACTATTTATTTATAAAAGGCATTTTCTGTATTGGTATGGTCGGTCACGTCCCGAACCCCTTTCAACTCCGGAATACGTTCCATCAATGTTTTTTCAACCCCATCCTTTAGGGTCATATCAACCGCCGAACAGCCCTGGCAGCCACCACCAAACTGCAGGATAGCGATTCCGTCATCCAGCTCAACCAGTGACACCATGCCGCCATGGGAGGCCAGCCCCGGGTTTATTTCAGTCTGCAGATAGTAGCTCACCTGCATATCCAGCGGGCTATCGTCATTAACCGTCGGCATTTTCGCATTGGGTGCCTTGATGGTGAGCTGCCCACCGAGCTTATCTTCAGCAAAATCAACCAGTGCCTCTTCAAGGAATGGCTCGCTGATGCCCTCCACATGGCAGCCAAAATACTCAAGTTCAAACTTGAGATCGCCTTCCTTTTCTTCCCCTGGCTTACAGTAGGCCAGACAGGTTTCAGCGTGCGGCGTTCCGGGATTGCTGACGAACAGGCGTACCCCAATTCCCTCAACACCTTGTTTTTCTAGTAATTTAGCAAGGTATTTCTGTGCGGATTCAGTGAATGTGATGTTCAACGCGACACTTCCTCTATTAACTTCATGGCTATTCTATGTCATTAAGAGGGTCATTGGGAGGCTTCAGATAATCCCTGCCTATTCAGTAATTATTCCTTTTGCCTGAACAATCAGCGAGAATAGTTCGCATTTGCGATTCATTGAAAACAAAGAGATTGATAATGAAAGAAACCATCAGCATTCTGGGTTGTGGCTGGCTGGGTATGCCTCTGGGCGAGCGACTGGTTAAAGACGGCTACTCAGTTAGAGGGTCAACTACCCGGGAGGAGAAACTGAACAGCATTTCTGATGCTGGTATGGAACCTTACATCATCGGACTCTCGCCTGAACCAGAAGGTGATATTCAATCATTTCTCGATACGGATATTCTCTTCATTAATATTCCACCGGGAAAAGGCGATGGACAACCCGGTTTCTACCTCCGACAGATGCAGGCACTGGTCAGCGGTATTGAGCAGGCCCGGGTTAAAAAGATCATTCTGATCAGTGCGACCTCCGTTTATCCTCAAAATAATAATGAAGTCACGGAAGAAGATGCTGTTCGCATTGAGTCCCCATTTTCTGATACCGCCTGGCTGGATATCGAAGCGCTTTTTAGTCAGCATGATGATCTGAAAACCACAGTTCTGCGTTTTTCAGGATTAATTGGTGGTGAATATCAGCCTGGCCGCTACTTTTCGGGCAAAGAGCTGGGTGGCGCTGATGACCCGGTCAATATGATTCATCGGGAAGACTGTCTGCAAATCATTGAGCAAATCATTGCCAAGAACCTGTTTGGGGAAGTGTTCAATGCTTCAGCGGATGAGCACCCAACCCGCCGTCAACTCTATACCCGCTCCTGTGAAATCATGGGTATTGAGCCTCCCATCTTTATTGACAAACCACTGCCCTACCGGCTTGTGAACTGCGATAAATTGAAAAAAGCGCTTAATTATCAATTTGTTTACCCGGATCCATTGCAAGCTCTGGATGTGTAAATAGTAAGAAATTGTCCGTTAATAATGTCCCTGTTTTGATCACCACAGAGGACACGGAGGAATAAAGAAAATCGTGTCTCTGTGGTAAAAGCTCCTGAGTACTCTTCGACCCTAATGTTCGCAGAGTGCTTCATTGTTATACCAGCTCAACTGCTCATGAAGCGTCACAACACTACCCACAATAATCAACGTAGGGGCCTTCACATTTTCTGACTCGATTATCGTATTGATGGTTGCCAGAGTACCCGTAAATACCCTTTGATTTCGGGTTGTACCCTGCTGAATCAATGCAATCGGGGTGTTTTCATCCCGACCATGATCCGTGAGTTCCTGACAGATACGTGGCAGGCCCAGCAGGCCCATATAGAACACCAGGGTTTGACCCGGATCCAGCATCTCATTCCAGTTCAGGGCGTAACTGCCATCCTTAAGATGGCCGGTTACAAAACGAACAGACTGGGCATGATCCCGATGAGTCAGAGGAATACCTGCATAGCTGGCACAGCCGGAAGCAGCGGTAATACCCGGAACCACCTGAAAAGGTATCCCTTCACTGGCCAGTGTTTCAATCTCTTCTCCTCCCCGGCCAAAAATAAATGGATCACCACCTTTCAACCGCAAAACACGTTTGCCTTCTTTGGCAAGCTGAACCAGCAATGCGTTGATCTCTTCCTGGGGGCGAGCGTGACGATCCCGCTTTTTACCAACATAGATATAGTCTGCATCCCGACGACAAAGTGATAATACATCTTCAGAAACAAGCCGGTCATGAAGTACTACATCTGCCTGCTGCATTAACCTGAGCGCCTTAAATGTCAGAAGGTCCGGGTCGCCAGGACCGCCACCCACCAGGTAAACCTCACCGGTTTTCTGCTCAGTTGAATCTTGAAGGGTCTGCTCGATCAGCTCACGGGCACCTTTCAGATCCCCAATCAGTGCCTTTTCTGCAGCAGGGCCAGCAAGTATTTTCTCCCAGAAATAACGACGATCATTGATGTGGCTGAATTTTGCCTTAACCATATCGCGACATTCACCAGCCAGGGCTGCCAGTCGGCCATAACCCCGGGGTAAAAGTGTTTCCAGCTTTTGACGTAATAACCGGGCAAGAACAGGTGCCTTACCACCGGTAGAAAAAGCCACAATCACGGGTGAACGGTCAACAATCGCTGGCATAACGGCATTGCCCGCATCAGCATCGTCAACCACATTCACAAATAGATGACGTTGTTTGGCGGATAAAGCGACCTGACGGTTCACCTCAGGATCATCCGTAGCGGCAATAACAAGACAGATACCGTCCAGATCAGTGTCTTCAAACACTTTTTCCAGCAATTGGTCATCGGTGTTTGACAGGTATTCCCTAATGTCTGGTGAAATACCTCTGGCAACGATTCTGATGATGGCGCCGGATGCTTTCAGGAGCCGGATTTTTCGAAGGGCGATATCCCCACCACCCACGACCAGACAGCGCTGGTTACGTATCTGTAGAAATAATGGTAGATAGTCCATGTTGTTCTCGTTATT
>NZ_JAVRMB020000423.1:0-3579 GCF_031844845.1 Endozoicomonas sp. | reverse complement strand
ACCAGAACGTTCAGTGATCGTCTGGAATTGACCATTGGTGGTGAGGAATTTGTCCTGCAGCATCGCAAGGGCGAAACCGATGACCACCTGTATGTCTGGGTTCCCGGACGCAAGGCCATTGCGGTGGGTGATTTCTACCAGGGCTTTTTGCCCAATGTGGGTAATGGCAAGCGTTCTCAGCGTTACGTGGAAGAATGGGCTGAGACCATGCGGGAGATGGCGGCACTGAAGCCGGAGGTGTTATTACCCTCCCATGGGGAAGGAATTACCACGGGTAAAGACATTGAGGAGAACTTTATCGTGTTGGCTGAGGCCCTTGAGTCTATTTCAGAGCAGACTATAGCGGGGCTTAATAAAGGCATCAGAAAAGACCTCATTGTCGATAGTATCGAGCTGCCAGAAGCGCTGGCTGAGCACCCGACACTCCAGATTAAATATGTCTCTGCCAAAGACATTTCCAAGATGCTGCTCAAGCAGTATACCGGCTGGTGGAATGATATTCCTTCCGACTGGTCGCCGGCTCCTCAGGCTGCCCAGAGCGCAGAAATAGCTAGTCTGGCGGGTGGTCTTGAATCATTAATTGCCCGTGCCCGGGAGTTGATGAAAACCGATCTGGTGTTGGCAAGCCATCTGGCAGATTGGGCATGGATGGCGGATTCTGATCATCCAGATGTGCAGCAATTGACCATCGACGTGTATAAGGCGAGGGTTTCTGATCCGGCAACCAATACCCAGGAGATGCTGACCTATATCGACCAGATGGCCAGGGCGCGGCAAAAACAGCTGGCTGCTGCTCAGTAATAGATTGTCAGCCACTGTTCTCACGCTTGGAGCGTTGTCGTAAAAGGTCTTAAATGTCAATTTATGTCGCTGCCGTCTTTCCCGCGAAGGCGGGCGTTGCAAAAGGTCTTAAATGCCGATTTGACCTCGTTCCCACGCTCTGAGGCTGTCGCAAAACCCTCTGAAAGCCTCGTTCCCATACTCTGCGTGGGAATGCATACGGAGCTGGCCGTACGCAGAGAACCCTCTCTTTGCCTTTGCCTGGGGTTTCGGAAGTTTCATGCTGGCTGTTCCATTTGTGGTGAGTCCGGTATGCATTCCCACGGGGACCGTGGGAATGAGTTCAACAGTGTCCTATAAAAATCAATAATCAGGATTTTCCCGATGAAAGCAGTGTCTCATCTTCTCTCTGTTTTTCTGTTACTGACCTGCAGTAGCTTCAACGCCATTGCAGATGATACGGGCCCGATATTCGGCCAGGGGTGGGTGCCTGAAGGCACTAAAATGCCAAAAACCTGGGGGCTATCCATCACCACCATGACCATGGAACAGAGCACTAAACTAAGTGGTGTGAAGTTTCAGGGACGAGCCGGTGACTACATTAAGGATCTGCAATTTAATCGTGTGGAAGATGAAAGTCAGGTGACTAATCTGCGGCTGGACACCTGGCTGCTGCCTTTTATGAATGTCTATGTCATGGCGGGTTATATGGAAGGGGAAACGCTGGTTGACAGTACCACTTTTTATGATTTGATGCCTGATAACCCTAACTTTGGCGAAGGAAGTGCCCCAATGACCATGAAGCAAAAATATCATGGGATGAACTGGGGGCTGGGTGCGACCCTGATTTATGGCAAAGGTCCCTGGGTAACGACGCTTGATATGAACGCCTCAAGAACAGAGCTGAACGTGGTTCGCTCCCGGATTAATGCGGTGATGATCACACCGAGAATAGGTTATACCACCCGGGTTGCTGGTTTTCCTGTTACCTGGATGGCCGGTGTCAGCTATCTCTGGCTGGATCAGCGGATAACGGTAGAGCAGGTGTTGCCTGATCCTGATTTAGAGCCAATGGTATTGGAGCTGGACGTTAAAGCGGATAATCCATGGAGTCCGACATTGGGGGCAACTATTGAGTTTTCTGACGAATTACAGGCGGTTGTCGAGGCTGGCTTTGATGGACGTAAAACATTGATGGGATCTCTGGTTTATCGCTTTGGTATCAGTCATTAAGACCGTTGTCCGCTATCCGATGTCCGTGGTCCGTAAAAGCGTAAGCGAACCCGGCTTTTTCGGACCACGGACCACGGTCTTAATAGTGATATGTCTTGATTCATGAATCCTGCAGACGGGCACCAATAATTTTCCCGTTATCACAGACCACATGAAAGGCCCGTTTTCGAAGTTCATTAGAATATTCCTTGAAAATGCGCTCCGCAGGGTAGGCGTTAAGCACACGAAGCAGCGCAAATCGAGCCAGGGTGTCGAGTCTGGGTTCCAGATACTCTAGAGTAGCAAGGGTAAAAATACGGGCAAAGGCTTTACAGGCCCGTTTCGGGCCTCCCAGGCTGACCGTTGTTATGAATCGGAATTCGTCCATTATAATCTCATCGACCCGCTTGGTACGATTGGCTTCGCTGATGGTGCTGAAATTACAGGATTCCGGAGTGCCGAAGTCTGGTCCGGCAATAAGATCAACCACGTAAGCGACATCGCCGGGCTTCCGGGTAGAATGTGGTTCGAACGTAACCTTACAGACTGTGCATTCCGTGTTGTAGTAAATCCTGGTCTCCTTCGGGGAGACGTTAAGTTTATGTTGCGTCAATAGTGCATTTCTCATCTGGTCAGTAATTGCATTGATGACATCATCCAACTGTTCTTTGCTGGCTACCAGCAGATCCGTATCCCTTGGCGTCAGAGCGCTTTCCAGTGTCTCTTTGTCTATAATCTCAGGCCAGGGCTGAGGGGTTATCCGGTCAATTACATTTTTTCCCCACAATGCATGCATTTGCTTCAGGCAGGCAATGCTTCCTGCAAAGACGACAGGCAGTTTTTTATTGATGATTAAATCGTCTAGTTTATTTTGATAATACGTTCTTGTATCTCTGACTTCCCGGGAATCTAAACGGGGTCGATCTGATTCCATAAACCGGAACAGGGGTAGGGTGTTTCTCTGTGTTTTACTGGATGTAATAGTGCACTTTTGTTTGGCTTCGATGATATTGCGGTGTTTGATATGTGCCTTTTCGGGCTGGGCATAAGTTGTATTATCAGCACAAGGAGCGGTTTCACCATTTGCTGTCAGGTTACTTTGGCCTGTCCCCCGGTCATAAACCGATATGCTTATATCAAGGATGTCAGAGATATGCTCAAGTAATTCCCTATCTTCATTCTGTTTGGAAAGGTCATTTTTTCGAGGGATAATGTTGTCTATCCTGGTCTTGATACAGGGTGACTGGTCAAGTTGCAAACTCGGTACGGTTAATGGCTCGGTTTTTAAGGTAGGTACAGCTGCCGGCAGGGTAGCTATTGGTTGCTTGCGTGGTTGCTTGCGTGGTTGCCTGCGTGGTTGCCTGCGTGATTGCCTTCGTGTTCGATCAGGCTGCTTTGGTGCTCTAATCTCCTGATTATTTGCCATTTCCATAGCGGGAGGGATAGTGGTGTCGGGGGAGGGCTTTTGTTCTTCCTGATAAATAGGCGGATGGCTACCCTTATCGTTAGAATTATCGGTTTTCTCAACTGGGTAAGTTGATCCTTTCAGGGAGTTTTTAGCCGTCAGCTCAGGGTTGTCTTTGATTG
>NZ_JAVRMB020000422.1:0-8941 GCF_031844845.1 Endozoicomonas sp. | reverse complement strand
TGGCATGTCGAATACCCACATATAGAACAGGTAGAGCCCACCCATTACCAGCCCAAAACCGACGATCAAAGGCATTATGGATTGTTTCTGCAACCAGACAGCGATTGGGTCACTCCATGCAGAGTATGCCCACAAAAGAATGGCAGCCAATAACCACCCCCCCAGAATATCTCCGGGAAAGTGAAGAGCAAAATACACTCTGGAGAAACCAATCAGCGAAGCAATGGATAGCGCAATAACCCAAAACCATCGTCTTGCAACACTGACGGCGAGCATAACCCATAACAGAGCTGAGTTCTGGGCGTGGCCACTTGGCATGCCAAAGCCCCACTCCCGGTCAGGCGTAATCCCGGGAACAACCTCAAATGGCCTGGGTAAAGCCAGCATATCCTTGAAACTGATATTAATAAAAAAGGACAACAGGAACATGGTAGAAACGCGTACCATGAACCGGAAATTAAGGCACCAGATCAGGAGCGGAAAAAAGTAAATAAAATATTTCCCGCCTGAATCGGTTGTATGTCGCATAAAAGAATCCATTATCGGATTTCGATATTGCTGAATCCAGGCAATAAAATCCAACCCCCACTGGAGTAAATCAGTCACAAGCAGTTCCTTTCTTATTTTGGTTATCAGCTTAAAAACAGAGCACTCATGCCAGTCAATGACAAAAACGGCCCGAAAATCGGACTCAAAGCACTCCAGTGAATCTTCTTATGTTTAAAACTCAGCCTGAGCTTTTCACATTATTCCCATGAATTTTTCCGGTCTAACAGATACCTTGTAATATATTGAGGACGGGGTCTTTTCTTTCTGCAACACTCGCTTCGTATCTAACCCCATGTAAGTCTGGAAATAGGTTTGATCACAATCAACATCAGAAAAACACCAGAAACCAATAAAAAAAAATGACTATTTACTGACTAAAATGTCTGGACTGAATCAACCAATAATAGAAATAAATTTTTCATATTTTCAGTTCATTGATTATCAGCTGACGATTATCAGCTGACATCTTCCATTCCGTCACCCCAATAAAAAAATCATCCTATTTCGCATCAAACAAATTACTCGCTGATGTTCGATACAAATCCGTTGACGTATGCAAAGGTAGCAGCGAATTTCTTTTGAGTCACAGAAAATAATCAAGGTAATTTTTATTTTAATAAATCAAGAAGGGTATTTACCTATAAAAACAAAGAAAACCGACACCTAAATCGTAAATGGTAATTATGGATTACTTCACTTATCAAATAATCTAATTAGAACATCGACCTTTCCAAAGACCATCAACAGGATCATAACCACAATCTACTCCTTGAGTATCCTTTTTCAATATTTCGAATTTGACTATTGGATCAAAATCAAGGGACTTAATATAATCATAATGTTCACGTTGATTAGAGAACCAGCGCAAACGACCTCTTTCTGGATATTGACGCCCATTGCCTCGGAAAAAGTACCACTTCTGAGACACAGCCTCGCCTGAAAGACAATGTTCTAAAGACATTATCCCTGACTGCCAGCCTAAGCAGAACTGCTCACCCGCCTGTTTGTTGAATAGCCTTTTGGAAGCGAGATCATAACGCCAGATTTGAGAACTTACCGGCTTGCAAGCCTGTACCCTGACTTTAGATTTACCAAAACAGTCATATTGACCAACACTATCAACATGGCATTGTTCAATAGCCAGGCAGCGATTGTTATTAATGTCACCCAGTTTCAAATCCCCTGTCAGCTTTATCTGTTTTGGCTGCCATGGCCATTTGCCAGACCAGTTCCAGAATTCAACCTCCTGCTTTTGCAAAGACGCTGCATCATGTTCAAACCCGGGGCAGTCGACTCTACCGGTAAAAGGGCTGAGATAACACTGATCGTCTCCGGTTTCAGAGTCAACAAACTGGAAAATGACCGGTGATGGATTTTCATCTTCTTTTTTCAGCATCTTTATAAATGCAAGAGGATCAGAAAAATCGACACGACTGAAAAACTCATCCTGCTGATTAAAAAACCACAACTGCTTAAGACTGTCAGCCTGACAGTTTTCCATGGATAACTTTTCAGGCAATCGGGTCAGGCAGAGCTCCGCACTGCGCTCAAGAGAGTGAATACGCCTGTTCAGAAAGTCAAATACCCATCTTTGCCCGGGTCCCCCTTCGTTACAGTTGTCAAACACTACTCTATTACTATCACTACAGCTTTCTATTGGCCCATTTTCATCGGACGAACAACCTTCCAGTTCGTCCAATACAATCAGGCACTGTTCCGTATCTTTTTGTTTTAGCAAAAAATTATTGGCGTGTATCCGGGGCTCAATATTTTCAACTCCATAGGCACTATTTCCAGAGATCAGGATAATAATGGAGAAGCACACCGATTGTATGAACCTGTAATTCTGACTGGAAATCATCTGCATCACCGAAGTTATATCAAATAAAACCCCATCAAGTGGGGTTTTATTCAGGTTAATTCCGGTTGTATTTGACCGTTAGAATTGAGAAGGGTTCAACGCAAACAGTTCCTCAGTTCCCGAAATGGCAGAGGCCGCTGCACTGTCAAAGCGAGGCAACAGACGCTTGAAGTAGTAGCGGGCTGTAATCTGCTTCGCTTCCAGCCAGGCTTGGTCCTCACTACCTTCAGAAAGCTTTCTTGTCGCCGTTTTGGACATTAATGACCATATCCAGCCATAAGCCACATAAGCAAAAGCGTTGAGATAATCAACACAGGCAGAGTTGATGACATTCGGGTCATTTTTGGACTGAGCCAGCAATTGTCGAGTCAGTTCTTCCAACTTATCAACAGAAGACAATAACTCATCAGCAAACTCGTCATCGGCATTTACCGAGTGTCGAACCTCGCTCAGGAAGGTCTCAAAGTAAGTACCACCACTCATCGAAATCTTACGACCCAGCAGATCCAGGGCCTGGATGCCATTAGTTCCCTCGTAAATCTGGGTAATACGCACATCACGAACCAATTGCTCCTGACCCCATTCACGAATAAAGCCATGACCACCAAACACCTGCTGGCCTGCCACACAGCTTTCCAGGCCTGCATCCGTCAAGAACGCTTTAACAACCGGCGTTAGCAGTGCCACCAGGGCAGATGCTTTTGCCTGTTCATCGGCATCCTGACTGAATTTTGCGGTATCCAGCTGTTTCGCCACATAAGTGGAGAAAGCCCGGCCACCCTCATTCAGGGCTTTCATATTGAGCAGCATTCGTCGGATATCACCATGTACCAACAACGGATCAGCCACTTTATCTTTCTGGACTGCGCCACTGGCAGAACGCCCCTGTACACGATCCTGAGCATATTCAAGGGCATTCTGGTATGACCTCTCACTGCTGCCCAATCCCTGAATCCCTACAAACAAACGCTCGTAGTTCATCATAGTGAACATAGCGTTCAGCCCTTTGTTCAGACCACCAACCAGGTAACCTTTGGCGCCATCAAAATTCATCACGCAGGTTGCTGATGCATTGATGCCCATTTTATGTTCAATGGAGCCACAGGCCAGCGTATTACGTTCTCCCAGCGAACCATCTTCATTAACCAGAAATTTTGGCACCAGGAAGAGTGAAATGCCCTTTGGGCCTGCCGGCGCATCCGGCAGTTTAGCCAGAACCAGATGGATAATATTATCGGTCAGGTCGTGCTCTCCGCCGGTAATAAAGATCTTGGTGCCACTGATTGAGTAACTGCCATCGCCATTATCTTCAGCTTTGGTTCGGATAATCCCCAGGTCAGTGCCGGCATGAGGTTCTGTCAAACACATGGTTCCGGCCCATTCACCGGAGTACATTTGCGGCAGGTAGGCCGCTTTCAACTCATCAGAGCCATGGGCATCAATAGCAAGACTGGCCCCGGCACCCAGACTGGGATAGAGCGTAAATGCCAGGCTGGCACTGCAGATCATTTCGTCAAACTGGGCAGCCAGTACTTTGGGCATCCCCATACCACCAAGGGCCGGGTTACCACCTAAACCAGTCCAGCCACCTTCAGCAAACAGCTTGTAAGCCTCTTTGTAGCCAGCAGCCGTAGTAACCTGCCCATTATCCCAGTGACAGCCCTCTTCATCTCCAGAGCGATTCAGGGGGGCGATGGTGCGAGAAGCCAGCTTGGCACCCTCTTCCAGAATGGCATCTGCCGTCTCCTGATCCACCATTTCACGGATTGCAGGCCACTGCGACCATTGTTCGGTCACATTAAATACGTCGTACATGACGAAACGCATATCACGAAGGGGGGCTTTGTACTCGGCCATGACTCTCCACTCCTGGAATTATTCTTCTTACTATAGAAATACAGCTATTTCCCTACTGAACTTTTACACAGGAAAATCCATAGTGGCTCATAGCTGTTTTACTTGATTCCGTGAAGGCATATTACCTGAGGGGAAGCCTGTTTTACAGTGAAAGGCTGTTGCTCTTTATGCTCATCCGTCACCTTTAGAAATTAAAGAAAACCTCCACCCCAAAATAGCGGTCATCAAAATCGAGCAATTTTTTTCTATCGTATGAAAGGCTGGAGGCTGGCGGCATAACACTCAAACGAATCGACAAATTTTGTACAATGCCATCGTTCTTATCACCACTGACCCACTGACTGATTTTGCCGACAGGATCGAGAAGAAACAGAGCGGTAGAACCCAGCCCCTTTGAGCCCATGACTTCGCGGTCACTTGCCAGAATATTCAGTTTTTCCTGGTAAGCCCATTCACCGTATAACCACCCCCCCAGCGGGGTAACGATAATATCCTGAATGGATGGGGGCTCACACATGGCTTCAATTCCATATTCGTAGAGAAAAGTGGACATCAGAAAGGAATAAACCAATGAGTTCCACTGGTTGTAACCTGACGATCGCGCCATTACATAGTACACACCGCCAAAATAGGGATGCCCGATGAAATTGATATACCATTCATCCGTATCCCAGACCGGCCCGGACTTCACATTATCCCACCATTTTTTGATGGGTCTGATTTCTGATTTATCCCACTTAGAGACACTTTTCGGCAGCAGGGCAATCACCCCCAGAACTCCAAATGCCAGGCCAGACGCCACTTTGGTTTGATACCAGAGCTGAGACTGATTCTCCTCGGGATACTGATCAAATAGCGTTACATCCCATCCGGATACTTCATCCTTCAATGACCAGTGCCACTCTTTATCATCAATTTTATTCAGAGAATCATCGGGAAAAGCAGGATCCATAGAAATAATCAGAAGAATAAACAGGCTTTTCATAATTGGGATATTCTTCTTCATAGTGATACAGCATTTACACAGCTATTCAGCGCCAGAGCCTCATCAAAAGCAAACCCCTTTTTATAGACCATATCTAACAGGCTGGCAAAACTAACAGTGCCTGAAAACTTATGTGTTAAAAACCGCAGCAGCGTGCACCATAGTAGTAAAAAATCACTGCAAGACGTCTCCTCACCATGGGCCCATCATAAAAAAGTGCCCATTGCCGATGAACTAAGTGAGCTTGATTTTAATAGCTTATTTAAACGTTTGACCAATAACCGGATAACATAAAAATTGATTAGACCAGACAGGTACGGTGGATAAGCGGCCCTTTTGTAAAGAGAACGTCCAGATATTTTGATAACCGAAAAACAGGCGTTTTATGCGATACCTTATTACCCTGATTGCAACCATACTGCGAATCTCTTTATTGACTCTTTTTAGTCAGTCGTCTGGCTTATTAAGCCGATCTCATCGTCAGGTCAGTTCCAGAAAAGATCGCACCAAACGTGGCTGGGTAAAGACCATCTGGCTCGTAGCGGGACTCCTGATATTATTAAACCCTACTCTCCCTGTGATACTGATTATTGCACTGCCAACGACCTTCCTGAGCTTTATGATTCTTGATGAAATTCAGTAACGCTTAACCAGAAATATTCCTGACATTTGATAAAAATTCTCCAATAAAAAAAGGCTACCCAACAGGTAACCTTTTTATTGTGAATCAGCAGCTCATGGCTGTTTAGCCTGCCAGACCCACTAAGAATTGTTGAACCAATTAATTAAGTTGGTGTCAGAAGCTCATCACACTTTTTTTTTGGAGCAAGTCCGTGGCTAATGTAGGAAACACTTCTCCTTATCAACTACTTTCTCAATCACTTTCACCAGATTTAGAATTCCAGCCCCAGACCAAAGCTTGCAGTCGTTGGTTTAATGGCTATAAGGTGGCGGTCATAGCGGGGGCTACTTTATGCGCTGTGGTACTCGGTATTACTGCTTGGAGGGTGGCGGTTTCTGCTTCGGAGGATGGAGAATTTGAGCAGAATGGGTTAGTAGGCTGGAATATAACGGAGGCAATGAATATAACGGAAATAATGAATACGACTGCTGGAATACTGCGATAGGAATCCATGCTTATCTGATCCATGTACGGGCAATTTCTCATGTTCGAGTGGGGTGGGTTTTTGGAGTCTGGCAGATTGCTTTATCCCAAAAATTTTACCTGCTCTCTATAGGAGGTGCAACCCACCAAGGCAAGTTGCACCTCTGGACTTATTCCTCCTAAACGTCACCAAAATCTTCTTCTTTCATGGCCAGAAGATTTTCCGATCCAGACTCCAGGCAGGTTTTATGCATCTGCGCTCTTGGCAACAAGCGCTGGTAGTAGAACCGGGCAGTCTGTATTTTGGCTTTATAGAAGCCTTCTTCTGTGGTGCCACCAGCCAGAGCCTCCTGAGCAGTCAACGCCATTCTTGCCCAGAAGTAAGCGAGACAGGCATAGCCGGAGTACATCAGGTAATCTACCGATGCTGCACCAACCTCTTCCTTATTCTGCATCGCTTTCATGCCAATCTGCAGGGTCATATCGCCCCACTCTTTATTCAGAGCAGTCAATGGTTTGATAAACTCCTGCAGCTCCCCATTACCTGCCTGCGCCTGACAGAACTTATGAATCACTTTGGTGAATGGCTTCATGGTGGCACCCTGGGTCATCAGGACTTTACGACCCAGCAGGTCCAGCGCCTGAATACCCGTAGTGCCTTCATAAAGCATGGAGATACGGCTATCGCGAACATTCTGCTCCATACCCCATTCACTGATATAGCCATGGCCACCATAGCACTGCACACCCAGGTTAGCGGCTTCAAAGCCTGTCTCGGTCATAAAGGCCTTAACGATAGGCGTTAAAAAACTCAGCTCAAGGTCTGCCTGTTTGCGAACGGCTTCATCCGGACTGTTCATTAAATCCGCAATTTGTGCGGTGTAGTAAACCAGTGCACGGTTACCTTCCGTCAGAGCCTTGATGGTCAACAACATACGACGGACATCGGGATGAACGATAATCGGGTCTGCAGGTCCGTCAGGATTCTTGGCTCCAGACAATGACCGCATCTGCAGACGATCACGGGCATATCTTACCGCTCCCTGATAGGCGACTTCAGCATGGGCAATACCCTGAATACCGGTACCCAGACGGGCAGAGTTCATAAAGGTGAACATGCAGTTCAACCCTTTATTTGGCTCACCGATCAAGTAGCCGGTGGCATCATCAAAGTTCATCACGCAGGTCGCGTTACCGTGGATACCCATCTTATGTTCAATGGAACCACAGCTGACACCATTGCTTTCATTCAGAGCATCAGAACGATGCCTGGGAACGATAAACAGGGAAATACCTTTGGTGCCTTCAGGAGCGCCCGGTAAACGGGCCAGGACAATATGCACAATATTCTCTGCCATATCGTGTTCACCGGCAGAGATAAATATTTTGGTACCAGAAATACGATAAGTGCCGTCTTCCTGTGGCACGGCTTTGGTCTTCAACATCCCAAGGTCAGTACCACAGTGGGATTCGGTCAGACACATGGTTCCGGTCCACTCACCGGAAATAAGGCGGGTCAGATACGTTTCTTTCTGTTCTTCCGTACCATGGGCTTCTAACGTGTTCATGGCGCCATGGCTTAAACCGGGATACATCCCCCAGGACCAGTTGGCTTCCCCCATCAACTCACTCAGTACCAGACCCAGTGAGGCAGGAAGACCCTGGCCACCATGCCCGGCATCACTGGCCAGTGATGGCCAGCCACCTTCAACAAACTGCTGGTAGGCTTCTTTAAACCCGGTTGGCGTGGTAACGCCGTCTTCTTTCCAGGTACAACCTTCTTCGTCACCGACACGGTTGATGGGTGACAGTACCTGCTCACAGAATTTTGCACCTTCTTCCAGAATCGCATCCACCATATCCGGTGTAGCATCCTGACCTTCAGGGAGGTTGGCGTAATGTTCTTCATAGCCCAACAGCTCATTACGCACGAACCGGATATCACGGAGGGGGGCTTTATAATCTGGCATGACGCATCCTCGATATTCTTTTACTTATAGATGTAGACAAGTATAACGCTATTTCAAACAGTTGTTTGAAACTTACGTTTTGACATCTCTGATGTCAAGACATGTCGGCAGACATTTATAAATCACGCAAACAAAAGCACAACAAAAAGTTGTTAAAACGAACAAAGCATCTAGAGTTAGCCAACTGCATTTATCCAGAGAGCGAGTCGTTTCAATGGAGAGAGATATTGCTCTGCTCTAACGAATAACCATAAGGCTGGAAGTATTAATGGAGACTGTACAATACCCTCCCCCTGCTACTGTTAGAAATCAGGATACTGGAAAAGGTCATAATAATACTTCGTCTAACTGGCTGGGAAGGGTCTTGCAAATCCTGTGTTCCTGCACATGCAAGACAGGTGATGTGGAGACAGAGCAACAGCCTGCTGATAAGAAGAGGCAAGTCACCAGGCTCAGATCAAGTCGTAACCAACGCTCCTCTGATCAGCACCGAACAAATTGCTCATCCGGCTCTGATAGATTCTATTTAGGGAGGAATTTCGATAAAGCAAATGGTAGCGACTTTACATACAGCAGTAGACATACGTCGCTTGATTCGGGGAACGCTGCCCTCC
>NZ_JAVRMB020000421.1:0-15321 GCF_031844845.1 Endozoicomonas sp. | reverse complement strand
AGCATGGGAACGAGGTTTCCGGAGGCTTTTGCGACAGCCTCCTGCGCGGGGATGACGATTGCGTGTTAATTTGACCTGTCTCGACAACCACTCTCCGCGTGGAAACGAGATTGACTACCACATTCCTCAAGGCTTTCCCATGACCCTCAAATACTCCGGTGATATCCGGGAACTCTGCTACCCATTTATCTACGAAGACTCTCCCCTGTGCGACTATGAAATCATCACTGATGAACTCTGTGCCACATTAGGTGGAGTGATCAGTGAGTTGGAAGGAGATGGGCGGTTTGCGGATATCTATGATTTTCTGGATAAACTTCAGCCAAAAATATTTCATATGAATGGTTCGGTTCGAGGAAAACAGGCCGTTTTTGAAGAGCAGATTCAATGGCTGGCCGGTTACTTTGACCAGTACCAGAAAGAGATTGAAGGGCAGTTGCACGGATTTGTTCTTCCCAGGGGAGGCCGGGCGGTGCAGTTATTACACAGTTGTCGTTCACTTTCCAAGAAGGCTGTTAGAGCTTTGGTAAAAGTCGATGCTCACGGAATAGAGGTACCCAATGAATTGCACCGGTTTGGCAACATGCTCTGTAATCTGTTTTTCCGCTTAACGGTGGTCATCAATCGTCGGTTTGGTATTGTTGAGCCTGAATACCAGAGTCTGAGCTATAACCTGAAGCCGCCATCCAAGAAAACTGTTTAATCGATCTGTTCCCACACAGGATGTGAAGAAAGAAAGTCAGAAAGTCAGGGACATCCACAAATATATCCATAGCATCAATATGGTTATTCCCGGGCAATTTGCTTTTCTCGAACCTTGTTGTACAATAAAACGTACATGTACAGTTAAGGGGGGTTAAGCCATGGACACAATAAGCTATACCAAGGCTCGAAGCGCTCTGGCGAAAACCATGGAACAGGTGTGTGACAATCACGCCCCGGTTATTATCACCCGCAAGAATGAAAGGCCGGTGGTGATGATGTCGCTGGAAGATTATCAGGCCATGGAAGAAACCGCCTATTTATTGAGAAGCCCGAAAAATGCCCGGCGTCTGCTGGAATCCATCGCCCAGCTGGAAAGTGGAAAAGGGACTGAGCACCCCCTATGAAGCCGATTTTTTCCGATCAGGCATGGGACGATTACCAGTACTGGCAAAAGACCGACAAGAAGATGGTGGCCCGGATCAACAAACTGATCAACATTGCCAGACGCACCCCGTTTGAGGGCATCGGCAAACCTGAACCCCTGAAGCATGGCTTATCGGGATACTGGTCCCGGCGGTTGAATGATGAGCATCGGTTTGTTTATAAGCCTGCGGATGATGCCTTGCTGATTGCCGGGTTGCGTTATCATTATTGAAAACAGACCCTATTACGCACCTGCACGATATGGTTATTCCCGGGCTTCACGGCAACGGCTCCCCGCCGGCGCGGGGATGACGGTCAGGTGTTAATTTGCCCTTTTGCAACATGCTCAGGCTGTGGGAACAAGTCAGAAGAACTTCTCTACCCTCTCAGGGTGATTTAATAACTTCCTTTATATTGAAAGCCTTTGAAACTGATTTTATACAGCAGTGAATAAATCACCGGCAGAACAACCAGCGTCAGAATCGTAGCAAAGCCAAGACCAAAAATAATGGTCACCGCCATGGATTTGAAGAAGGCATCAAACAGCAGTGGAATCATTCCCAGCATGGTGGTCAGGGCAGCCATACAGACCGGCCGCAGACGACTGACTGATGCATGAAAAATAGCGTCGTGAGGATCCCGGCCTTCTTCCAGCTCCTGCTTAATCTGTTCTACCAGAACGATGCCGTTTTTAATCAGCATTCCCGACAGACTCAGAAGCCCCAGCAGGCCCATAAAGCTGAATGGTGTATTGAGCACCAGCAGACCGGAAACCACACCAATCAGTGCCAGGGGTACGGTACTCCAGATGGCTAACGGTTGTCGTATGGTGTTGAACAGGAATACGGTGATCAGAAACATCCCCAGGTAGCCCATGGGAATCGAGGCGAATACGGCACTCTGGGCGTCGGTGGACAGCTCGTAGGCACCACCCCATTCCAGCGCATAGCCTTCCGGTAACGGAATGGCTTCAATTTTCCCACGAACTTTCCGGAACACGCTGTCCGTGGTTTCATCACTCAGCAGCTCGGGGTCGGCCATTACCGACAGCATGCGCTTGCGGTCCCGGCGGACAATCAGCGGGTTTTCCCATTCCGTATCAAAGCTGGAAATGGCCTGGGTGATGGGGACAAAGCTGTTTCGGTCGGCGCTCCATACCTGCAGGTCAGTGATACTGTCGGCATTCAGTCGTTCACTTTCCGGGGCGCGGACGATCAGCGGCATTAACTGGCTGCCATCCCGGTAAACCCCCATTTGCCGGCCAGTGAAGTTGACCAGCAGGGCATTATCCAGGGCTTGTTTGGAGATGCCGCTGCGCCGGGCGCTGGCTTCATCAAGATGGGGGCGGACAATGCTTACCTGGTTACGCCAGCCATGTCGTATATTGGTGGCCGTGGGTTCATCCCGCAGTACTGCCATAGCCTGAACCGACAGGGCGCGTAATACTGCCGGGTCCTCGCCGTAGAAGCGGGCTTCAATTTCAGCGGGAGCGGCAGGGCCGTTCTGCATCAGTTTGATGCGGTATTCCACCTCGCTGAATTCTTCGCTGAGCAGGGTCTCCAGTGAGGCAACCAGTGGCGTAATGGCTTCCAGATCATCGGTTTCGATAATCAGCTGGCCAAAGCTGGTGTACTGTTTTTCCGGCATGTAAGGGAGAATAAAACGCTGGGCTCCCATACCCATCACCGAGGTGACATTTTTAATGCCGGGCATGGTTAGCACCTGCTGTTCCAGCTTGGCCAGTTCCGCTTCGGTTGCCCGGATATCGCTGCCCTCGGGCATCCAGAAATCTACAAAGAATATGGGCGTGTTGGAAGGTGGAAAGAACACATTTTTTACCGAGCCAAAGCCCACTACCGCCAGCACCAGTGCCAGCATAGTCAGGACTATTGTGGTGGGGCGGTGCTTCAGGGCAAAACCCAGCAGTTGTTTATAGAGGGTGAACAGGGCGCCCTGGTACGGGTCAAAGGATTCTGCATTCTGTCCGGCAGCGGCCTCCGTTTCAAATTTCTTGAACAGGATGTTACAGAAAAACGGCGTCAGGGTGATGGCGGTAATCCAGCTCAGGAGCAGCGAGATCAGCAGCACCTGAAACAGGGAAAGACAGAATTCACCGGTGGCATTATCAGAAAGGCCGATGGGCGCAAAGGCCATAATGGCGATCACGGTGGCGCCCAGCAGTGGCCATTGATTCTGGCTGACTACCCGCTTTGATGCTTCCAGCCGGGTCAATCCCCGCTGGATACCCACTTGAATACCTTCGGTGACTACGATGGCATTATCCACCAGCATCCCCAGGGCAATAATCAGCGCACCCAGGGAGATCAGCTGCAGATCAATATTGAACATTTTCATGACAATAAAGGTGCCAGAGATGGTCAGCAGCAGCACCGCGCCCATCAGCAGGCCGGCACGAACCCCCATGGCCAGTAGCAGCACCAGGATGACAATCGCCACGGCCTCACCCAGGTTGATCAGAAAGCCATTAACGGATTCCGATACCGTGGCGGGCTGATCGTATACCGTGGTGAGTTCAATGCCGACGGGTTGTTCCGGCGTCAGTTCATTCAGTCGCTGACGAACCTTGTCGCCTATATCCACAACATTCACACCGGAGGTAAAGGAGACGCCCAGGGAAAGGGCTTCCTCACCGTTGCTGCGATAGAGGGTGTCCGGGGTTTCGTCATAGACCCGGCGAACACTGGCGATATCACCGAGGCGCACCAATTGTGTGCTTCCCGGAGGGCTGATAATCAGTTGCTCCAGCTCCTGGACCCGGGTGAACTCCCCGGTGGGGTGAATACGGATGGAGCGGCCATCCACCAGCATATTGCCAGCATTGGACACCACATTCTGGTTTTGAATCAGGGAAAAAATCCAGGCCGGATCAATACCCAGATTAACCAGCTTTGCCTGGGACATTTCCACCACAACCTGTTGCTGGCGGGCACCGGCAATGGCGACTTTTTTCACGCCTTCTACCAGCACCAGCTCACGCTTCAGGTAGTCAGCATAGTTTTCCAGATCTCTGGCTGTATAGCCTTCGCCGGTAATAGTGAACAGCATGCCAAACACATCGCTGTAGTCGTCCATTACCACAGACGGATAGACTCCCGGGGGGAGGCTGCTCTGACCATCGTTGATTTTACGACGCAGTTCATCCCAGATCTGTGGGAGCTGGCTGGATGGGTATTGCTCTTTCATCTCCACCATAATCTGGGAGCGGCCATTATTGCTGATGGAGTCAATAACTTTGACGTACTCCAGCTGTTGGATGGCTTCTTCCAGGGGCAGGGTGACCTCTTCTTCCACCTGTTCTGGTGATGCACCAGGATAGGGCGTGATGACCATCGCCTGTTTGATGGTGAATTCCGGGAATTCCAACTGGCCCAGGCCAAAAAACGACAGTGCACCACCCACCAGCAGGATGACCACAAACATCCAGCTGATGACCCGGTGGGAAATAGAATATTCAGCAATATTCATGGTTTATAGTCCCCGCTCTTTACGCAGAGGCTTAACGGTCATGCCGTCGTAAAGCTGGCTGAGACCGGCCGTGACAATGCGGTCACCGGGGTTGATACCGGAAAGGATCTGCACGCCGGCTTCGGTAATACGCCCAGCGGTGATTTCCAACGGCTGTACCTGTTTGCTGGCTTCATCAAAGCGCCAGACCACGGTCTTATTGTTGGCATCATCCCTGGCAATGGCTGAGATGGGCACCAGAACATAGCTGGGTTGATCCTCCAGATCGATGATTCTGGCCAGGTCGATGATCACCGTAGCGGTCATGCCGGGCAGGATATTCATATTGGCCGGGGCGGTGCGGGTAAAGATTACCTCGTAACTCTGGGTGCCGGGGGTGACCCTGGTCGCGTGTTCTTTATAACTGACCGGGAACCCTTTGCCCGGAGCGCCAGGGAAGGTGGCCATGGGCTGGTAGCTGCGGTCGGCGGTCTTGCTGTTGACATGGGAGACAATGCTTTCCGGCACCTGGATGCTGATGTCGAGGCGATCGCTGCTCTGCAGAACCAGAACCGGCTGTTGTGCCTGTACCTGCTGATGCTCTTCAACCAGAGTCTGGGCGATCCGGCCACTAAAAGGCGCTTTCAGCAAGGTGTATTCCAGTTTGTCGCGGCTGAGCTTCAGGGCCGCTTCGGCGGATTTCAGTTTGGCACTGGCGGTATCAAAGTTTGATTGGGAGACTACTTTCTTCTTGAGCAATGAGCTGGTTCGCTCAAATTCTACTTTGGCCAGCTCATAATTGGCCTGACGGTCTTGCAGTTCATTGCGGATATCCCGGTCGTCCAGATAAGCAAGCACCTGACCTGCCAGAACATTATCGCCCTGATTGATTTCGATCTGCTCGATCTGGCCCGGAATACGAAAAGAGATTTCCGCTTCTTCTGTGGCAGTGACTTTACCGGGAAAGTAACGCAGCTGTTGTTGCTGTGGATCTTTTACGGTGAACAGTTTGACGGGGCGAACGACATTGTGACTGGTGACGATTTCTTCTTTATCACAGCCAGTCAGCAAGCTGACCGCCAGCAATATCATCACAGTAACGGATGAGCGGGTTGAGGTGAAAAAATGCATGGGGGGTGGAACTCCAAACAAATACAAAAAAGGCGTTCTCTGCACTCTCTCCCTGTACGGGTCAGGAAAACGTGGAGATAGCATTTTGGTTAGATAAACTCTGGCAGGTTCTATTGATCTGTAAATGCAGAAACAATGCGTTGAGCCTGAATTTTGCTGTTTTCAATAAGGGTTTCAGAGAAGGGATCTTGCCAGCCCCAGCCCTGAAGGTATTTACCAAGATTAGTGGCCAATAAACTAAAGCCGTTGTCTTTTTGCAGGGCGGGCTGCCTCAATCCAAAGCCGGTCATGCTGATCTGGAACAGACCTTCCCCCAGACTCCAGAGGCCCATCAGAATACCGGTAAGCGCATCTTCCCGATTTTCCTGAGTGATCGATGGGTTCTCAGTCATCGCCTCAATAACCAGGGTTTCAACCAGTTGGCTGATTATTTGATAAATGTCGTCCAGTGCCCGGACTCGCTCTGCAGACGCCCGTTGCCAGATGTCCGGAGTCATGGCCAGCTTGCGAAGAAAGTAATGGTGAGGCTGCCGGGCATCACAGAGCCAGATCGCTATATTCAGTGTTAATAGCCGCTCCATCGGGGGCGTGGGACTCTTAATCACCTGGTCAAAAATGGAAGCAATCGTTTTTGAAATATGTATGGCACATCCCAGAAGGAGGTCTTCTTTGCTGGAAAAGTGTGAATACACGGTTCCCATAGAGAATTGGGCCTGTCTGGCAACCTCTGACATTTTCAGATCCATAAATCCCTTTTCCTTCAGAATATGCAGGGTGGACTGAATGATGGTTGCTTCTCTCTGAGTCCTTTTGTCGGATGCTGACATGACAGATAACCAGTGGGTTGAGAGCTATAGAGGGTGCGGAGAATAAAGTAATCATGAATATTAGTCGAATGATATTCGAATAATATTTTTGATAGGTTGAGGGTTGAAGAGTACCGTTAATAAAGAAGAAAAATAGTCGAAATATCAGGTAGGGAGGAAAAACTGGCGCACAACGTTTCTGCTGTTTCTCTTGCCAATTTGCTGTTCTTCTGGAGGTATGGATGCTGCTACTGGTGTTTTTTGCGTGTTTTATCGTTGCTTTTACTGCTTTTTTATCGCTTCTTGAATCGTCAGTGGTGGCTATTGACGAGCTGAGACTGGTGACCATTTTGTACAAAAACCCCCGGAATCAGGAAGCCATTCAGATGGTTTTTCAGAAAAAGCGGGAGCACCTCTCGGGTATTGTTTTTTTGAGCACACTGGTCAGTATTTCCGGGAGCACGGTGCTTGGTGCGTTGGCGGCAAGAGCGTTTAATGATCTCTGGCTGGCTGTTTTTACGGCACTGCTCGCTTACTGTATGTTGGTATTTGCCAAAGTGCTGCCCAAGCTGCTGGCCGTTCAGACTGCTGATAAAGTGGTTATCCAGTGGGCACCCGTTATTCGCCTGATTTACGTCCTGACAAGACATATATTGCTGCTTGCCATGTTCTGGACCCGAATCCTTCCTCACCATAAAGAAGCAATCCGCAGCAACGATGATCTGAGAGGTATTATCAGGTATTACAATAAACGGGGGGTTACTGGTAAGAGTCAGCGAAAACTCGCTGAAGCCGTGTTGAGTTCCCATCAGAAAAATCTGGCGGAACTGGTTGAACACTCCATTCCTGCCGTTTGTCTTCCGTCAGAGGTTACTGTCGCTTCTGTTGAAGAAACACTGCGGTCATTTCCCTGCAAACGCTATATTGTGCTCAAGGATAACCAGCCCGCTGGCATTGTGCTGTATCGCCACCTGGCTCGTTGTATGGTGAATAGTGACGCAGAGATGTCGGTTGGTGAGTTAATGAGAAAAACGATTAATCTTGCGCCGGAAACTTCACTGCATGAAGCGGTGACAGAACTCCATGAAACCCGAGCTTCTATAATTCTGCTGCTTGGCGAAACCGTCGAGCAGACTCGAATTGTGACCGCCAAGAAAGTGTTTCAGGCCTTACTCCGTTAGTTATCAACGTTATCCGCAGTCCGTTATCCGAAAAATCCGGGGTCGCTTATGCTTTTGCGGGCAACGGGCAACGGCCTTTTACAAGCCTCAGTAAAATGCGGGTTTTATTTCGAGACAATTTCTAATTGGGTATATCCCCACTCATCTTCGATAATGCCACGGACGTCTACTTCCAGCCGGTTATGAAAGTGAGGAGCATTAATCACCAGGGTATGAAACTCGCCATCTTCACCGGTAGGGCAGACACCTTCGTTTTGAATCTGAACAGCAATCTCCGGCGTGAGTATTTTTCCCAGCAGGTTACGATCAAGCTTGTCGGCCTTCAGGCTGACGATCATGGTTTCAAAACCGTTAGCAAACATATCTTGCAGTAGTTGTTCCCTGGAGTAGTGCCAGAGTGGGAAATGAGGGGTAATGCCAGTGTCCACCAGAATCTTTTCATACCAGTCCCGGTGAGCCTGCAAGTCGATATCTCCAAACGTCAGTTGAAAGGTGTTGAAGGTATTTTTAACGTCCTGAAGTGCTGCTTTTAAACCCGCTTCATATTCTCCGAAATTTGCTTTACCAAAGACGATGGGCAATTGCATGCACTCAGCCTGGGCTTCAAGAACATCCCGGTTCAGGCCATGGGCACTGGTTTGCTCCTTGTCAGCCTTCAGCATGGTCAGCAGGCAGGTTGGGGTAAGTCCTTTCCTGATCGATTGCCAGAGTGCAAAGCAGGCATCTTTCCCTCCACTCCAGGAGGTGCAGAATAATTGCGTGGCCGGTGGTTCTGATGAGGACATATTCGACATTGTAGAGGCTCAACAAAAAGAAAACATAGCAATGGTCGGACGTTAGCATGACCTGATTATGGTCAGCTATGTTTTTGACCATGCCAGGTGTGACCTTTTTTAAAAGGTGGCCTTATTGAGTATCACGGATACCGCGGAATACGCTTTGGGTGTTGCGACCGTGCAGGACAGTCAGGCTCTTCGGGCGTATAATTCTCGGCATTTTAGTAATCACATGTTGATCCTTCTATATGACTCAGACCATTGAAACTGATGTGGTAGTTATTGGCGGCGGTATTGCCGGCCTCTGGCTATTCAGAACTTTGAATACTCTTGGCTATCGTTCCGTACTGTTAGAGCAGGATTCCCTGGGTGGTGGACAGACCATCAAGTCTCAGGGGATCGTCCATGGTGGTACCAAATATACGCTGACCGGTCAGTTGACCAATGCCGCCCAGGCCATTGCCGCAATGCCGGATCGCTGGCGTAATGCGCTGGCTGGTGAAGGTGTTGGTGGAGGGGGTGTGGCTGACCCGGATCTGCGTTCCGCCAGGATATTGTCTGAACACCACTATCTCTGGTCACCGGGGGATATCGGTTCAAGAATGACGTCGTTTTTTGCCAGCAAAGCCTTGCGTGGGCGGGTGGAAACGCTAACGAAGGAAAATTTGCCGGCAATATTCAAGCATGAAGGATTCCGTGGGAAGGTTTATCAGCTCAATGAAATTGTACTGGATATCGCCACGGTTACCCGGGCCCTGGTTCAGGGACTGGAAGATAAAACGGTCAAAGTTGACTGGCGTGAGCAGGGCAATGCCCAATTAAAAACCGACAGCCAGGGTAATATTGAGGCTATTGAATTATCAAACGACAGAGGTCAAAAGGTTCAGCTGAAGGCTAAACGGTTTGTACTGTCGGCTGGTGAGGGAACTGAGGCGCTTCTTAATACCTGGGGGGTTAACGATCCAAAAATGCAAGTGCGGCCACTGCACATGGTCATGGTTCGTCATCATCATCCTGAGCCTGTTTATGCCCACTGTCTCGGCACTACACCCCTTCCCCGAATTACGGTTACCAGCCATCCTGATGCCGATGGGAAATGGGTATGGTATCTCGGTGGAGGCATTGCTGAAGATGGGGTCAAACAGTCTGCTGATGAATTGATTGCAACGGCGAAGAAAGAGATGAAGGCGCTGCTGCCCTGGGTGAACCTGGATCAGGCCGAGTGGGCTACCCTTCGTGTTAATCGTGCTGAACCAAAGCAGAGCCGCTTGCTGCGCCCTGATGCTGCATTCTGTCAGCCGGTTGCTAACGGTATTGTCACCTGGCCTACCAAGCTGGCCCTGGCGCCTAACCTTGCAGATGAGGTGGTGCGGCTGTTGCAGGAAGATAATATTCGTCCAGTGACCGATAAAACGGTGTCAATGCCTGCAGGGTTTTCCCAGCCTGAGATCTGTCCAAACTTCTGGCAGGGATGTTTTGACGAAAAGGAAACTTCATGAACCAGGGTCTGGGTAGAAAACGAATTGCAGGCACAGATATTGAGGTATCTCCCCTTGGGTTTGGCACCGTTAAGTTTGGCCGGAACCAGGGCGTAAAGTATCCCGAACATTTCACCATGCCTGATGACCGTGAAATGTTCGAGCTTCTCAATCTCGCCCGGGAACTGGGTATGAATCTTCTGGATACAGCTCCTGCTTACGGCACCAGTGAAGAACGCCTGGGTGAATTATTTGTCAGGCATAAGGGGTTTCGGGAGCAGTGGGTGATTTGCAGCAAGGTGGGAGAAGAGTTTATCAATGGCGAATCTTGCTTTGATTTCTCCGGGCAGCATATACGATTCAGTGTCGAGAGAAGCCTGAAGCGGCTGAATACTGACGTAATCGAACTGATGCTGGTCCACTCCAGCGGTGACGATGTCAATATCATTGAGCAGTCGGGCTGTCTGGAGGTTCTGGCCGACCTGAAGAAAGAGGGGAAAATTCTTGCTTCGGGTATGTCCACCAAAACCGTTGAAGGTGGCATTCTGGCGCTTAAACACTCTGATGTTGCCATGGTGACTTATAACCTGAACGAGCAGGCAGAAAAGCAGGTACTTGATTACGCACTGGAACAGGGTAAAGGCATTTTAATCAAGAAAGCATTGGCCAGTGGTCATGCCTGCCTTTCTGGTCAGGATCCTGTTCTGGAAAGTATGAAGTTGGTTTTTTCACACCCGGGTGTTTCTGCGGCTATTGTTGGAACCATCAATCCTGCTCATATGCAACAGAATGCAGAGGCCTGTATTGCGGCCTCTGCATGAGAGGCTCAAATGCAAGGTGTGCTGCCAGTTAGAATCTGTCCCGGAATAACTTGCCTTTTTTACCACAGAGACACGGAGGGATAAATCAAGGTTTTTCTCTGAGACTCTGTGGTGAACAAAACCGGGAGATTATTAACAGGACAATTCCTTAACTCTAAATTAGCTGTATTTCTCGCCGATAGCTGATCTTCTCAAAAGGAGGGAGCCATGAGGCACAAATCAGTAATGGGCATTAAAAATATCTTGCATAAAACAGCAGCTTCTTATTTTTCAGAGCTGAAGGGACAATGTCAGCTATGGCAGTATCGGGTGGAAGGGCGGCAAAATCTGGCAAAAATGGATGCAAGGCTTCTTAAGGATATCGGATTGACTGAGTCGGATCGCCTCAGGGAAATCTCGAAACCATTTTGGCAAGAGTAAGCTTCTATCGAAAATATTAAGGCGAACTATCCATTATATTTTCACGCATGCAGGCATTGTAAATATAGTCATCTTCCGGAAAGTCCACAGTAACGATATTGACTCTGTTTTCTGTATGGCGGGCTGCATTGACAACATATCGCAAAAGTCCGGATGGATAACGAAGTGTTTTTACAAATGCACGCAGACTCGATGGCTGGCCGGGTTTAGCCCCTCAGGAAAGCAGACTCGATGGCTGGCCGGGTTTAGCCCCGCCGGGTTTAGCCCCTCAGGAAAGTGAAAGAGGTCTGCCGTGGCGCGCAGCAGACCAGATCATGAGTGGGCTTATCAGGCTGGCTGTGTATCCTTTTCATCGCGAATTTTATCCACGATGGCGGTTGTTGAGCAGTTTTCCAGGAAAGCGAGCACTTTTACTTCACCACCGTACTCATGAACTATAGGAGCGCCGACCACCTGGTCCAGCGTATAGTCACCGCCTTTAACCAGTACATCGGGCTTGACTGCACGAATCAGGTCTTCAGGGGTGTCATCATTAAAGCTTACTACCCAGTCAACCGCTTCCAGACCAGCCAGTACGGCCATTCGGCGATCAACCGGATTAATCGGACGACCTTCGCCTTTCAGACGAGTGACTGATTCATCGCCATTAATCGCAAGAACCAGCCTGTCTCCCTGCTTTCGAGCCTGTTCAAGATAGCCCACATGGCCGGCATGGAGAATATCAAAACAGCCATTGGTGAATACGATCTTTTCACCGTGTGCACGGGCATCTTCAACAGCAACGATCAACTGTTCCTGAGAAACAGCACCGCGCTCAGCACCCAGTTCGCGGTTTACTTCACGTCTCAGCTCAGGCATGGAAATGCTGGCGGTTCCCAACTTGGCAACAACAAGGCCCGCCGCAATATTGGCAAGACCTGCAGCTTGCGGCATATCGCAGCCGGCGGCTAATGAGGCTGCCAGAACCGCAATAACCGTATCCCCTGCGCCAGTGACATCAAATACTTCTCTTGCCCTGGCTGGGAAATGGACTTCAGTCTCATTTTCACGAATCAGGGTCATGCCGTGTTCACTGCGGGTAATCAGCAGTGCACCCAGTTCCAGCTCTTTTAATAATTGCTGACCTTTACTGACCAGTTCCTCTTCACTGCGGCAGGGGCCAACAATGGCCTCGAACTCTTTCAGGTTTGGCGTGATAGCCGTCGCGCCACGGTAACGCTCAAAGCAGGTGCCTTTAGGATCAACCAGTACTGGAATATTGTGTGACCGGGCAAGGCGGATTAGCTGTTGGCATCCCTGCAGCGTTCCCTTGCCATAATCGGAAAGCACAATGGCGCTCAGGTTTTTGATCAGTTGTACTGCTTTTTCTTCAATGACATCGGGACTCAGACCTTCAAAAGCTTCTTCATGATCAAGGCGGATCAATTGCTGGTGCTGGGAAATAACTCGCAGTTTGGTGATGGTTGGCACACCGGGGATGCGTGCAAAACTGCAAAAAATACCGGCGGCTTCCAGGCGGGTCTGAAGGGCGTCGGCGGCTTCATCATCACCCGTTGCCCCGATAACCCAGGCAGGGGCACCTAGTGTTGCAATGTTGAGCGCAACGTTGCCTGCACCGCCGGGACGGTCTTCTATCTGCCCGACTTTCACTACCGGTACTGGTGCTTCCGGTGAAATCCGGGAGGTTGCGCCATGCCAGTATCGATCCAGCATGATATCGCCAATCACCAGAACTCTGGCCAGATCAAAGCGAGGGATAGTCAGTTTCATTTTTCGGATCCGGTTTATTCAACGGCCATTTTTTAGCATGTAATACGGATGTAATAAACACCTGGACAACGAAATATTTGATCAGATGTACAGCGACGGGCATTTCATGGCTCGGCTCAGTTCCAGATAAGTGTTGGTGTTTTACCACAAGTCGCTGAAAGCTTGCTGCAGCGAGGGACTCAGTAATTCCGAGAATCTCGCGGCGTTACTGGCTTTAGGAAGTGTACCAACACTTAACCTGAACTGAGCCTCATGGCTCTGTGCCCATGGATTGAGTTTGAGACGTAATGGCATCTAATACGCCGATTAATGTGCCCAGTTCCTTATGAGGGTAACGCAGTTTGGGGTCTTCGAAGAGTTTTCGTAATGATTGTGATAATTGGTAAGCAGATTCGGCAGGTATATTCATGCCATAGTGTAAGATTTTATTTGTATAATCAACTATCTCGTCTGTTGCTACGCCGTGCTTGTCATTATTTGCTTTTTTTTCATTATAAATTTTTGGCAGTGTGTCTATGAATTCCTTCACTTTATTCACAAATTTCGTGATATCTGATTTGTTATCACTTTCCATGTTTTCCGGTTTCTCAGGATTGTTCTTCTTTGGAACATGAACTCGAACCTCCGGCTCTGGCTGATCTTGATAACGTGCCAGCTTATCATTTTCTGGCAATGCTGAAGAATCAGCTAACGGTTGTTTCTCAGATTTTGTTGTCTTTTTTTTGCGAACTGTAGGTGTCGGTTCTTTAGATCTGTGATCTGTATTGAGACTATTACTGTTCGGCACTGTTAAATTATCAATAACCTGCCTTGTTTTATCTCTTATTTTATCGACGATCTCTTTGTCAGTCTTTTTCAGAGATTTATCATGCTTTTTTTTACCAGTAGTAATATGAAACTCGGTAAGTTCTTTTTCCAACTTTTTATTAAAGGTGTCGGCTCTGCTTATTGTACTTGCTTGTGCTTCAGCTAATCCCAAGTCTGGTGTTGATAACAGTTGTTTGGTTAGATTTTCGATGGTCTCCAGATGTTTTGTTTCTTCGGGTCCAGACGGTCTGGGTTGGATTCTTCTTAATATTTTTGTTTCATCAAGTAAAGTGTTCCAGATGCCTGCATCAGAATTTAGCATAGGTGATGCTATTTTCAAAAAACTCTGTGAGTTTAATTGTGGATAATCCAATCCCTCTATTTTAATACTGGAGGTGATGTTTGGTGGGTTTCTCAGAAAATCATCTGCTGTTTCCGGCTGTTCAATAGCAATGCGGACATCCAGAAGTACCTTCTTAATCGATGCTGTAGTATCAACGGTAGTGGTTGGTCTGGCTCGGGCGCCAGCGAGGGGTTTGCCTTTCTGTTGTTGCAGGTTTTGGGCGTCGGCTTTGGTTTGCTGTTCCGATAACTTTAAATCTAATGTGGAATTATCAAGGATGATGATTTTGTTTCCCTGCTTGTTTTTAACAAATTTATCGGCCTGATTATTCCACTGTAATAAAGTATGAAAAGGATAGTTAGTAGAAATAGGTTGTGTCATAAATAATAAATCCTTGATAACGGGGCTAATTGAAATCAGATGTTGGGATTTTTATTGGACACCGAGTCATAGGAATAGTGCCTGAAAAATTTCACTAACTATGGCTGACTTTCCACCACCCAAAGATCCGGCAGAACCGTGTATGCCGTCAGGATGACAAACAATACCATCAGCGGCGAAGCACATATGCCAAATACAATGGAAATCACCAGCGGATTACTGATGGAAGAAAAGAATAGGACACCCATAAAAAAAAAGAATAAAAGAATAGGACACCCATAAACTGGACTTTCCAAATATCGATTCTATTTTTCTCCTTAAATAAGAGAAAAGAATAGGACACCCATAAAAAAAAATAATAGGACACCCATAAACTGGACTTTCCACAGAAAGAATAGGAAAGAATAGCGGAAAGAATAGGACACCCATAAAAAAAAAATAGGACACCAAAAGAATAGGACACCCATAAACTGGACTTTCCAAATATCTATTCAAAAGAAAATAATAGGACACCCATAAACTAGAAAGAATAGGACACCCATAAACAAATAATAGGACACCCATAAACTGGACTTCAGAAAGAATAGGACACCCATAAACTGGACTTTCCAAATATCTATTCTACTTTTCTCCTGAACCCATTTTATTCCTGACAGGAGAACCCATGACCAGGCCACGGCGAAATCTGATCGATACGGCGAGTACACGCTACTACCATTGTGTCGCTCGCTGTGTTCGCCGGGCGTGGCTTTGCGGTCAGGATCACCTTTCGGGAAACAACTACGAACATCGCCGCCAGTGGGTGATCGATCGT
>NZ_JAVRMB020000420.1:0-7461 GCF_031844845.1 Endozoicomonas sp. | reverse complement strand
AGATGTGTATAAGAGACAGCAGCAGAAGAGACTCTTTGCTTTTTAACACGTTGATGACGGTTGTTTTGCTAACGCCAGGCACTCTGCTGGTATCTCTGATCCCACCGCTGTTGATTGCCATTTTAACGATGTTATTTCTGACGTCCCGGTACCAAGCCTTGTACCGATATTCGAGCATAAATGATGTGATTTCATACAGTTCATTATGGCAGAGATAGCGTTGATTTCCTTTACGGCAAAAACCGTTTTTCCCAACGAGCGAGAGATGGCAGTCGGGGCATTTAACTTCAATAACACACGTCATAGGACGTATATTAGGATGAAGAGTATTTTTGTCAGTATGGGATTATCCCTATCCACACATTTGACCCACTACCCTTACTTTGTGGGAGTGTTCTCTTAAGGGCCGTTATAAACTGTCTTTAGATGTAATTGCTGACTTGATCGAAAACTGGCTGCTGGTTGGGGATATGATTTCCATTGAAATAAAAGGACAGTTTTAGGAGGTGGTAATGCCGGTAAGGCCGTTTACCAGAATTACCTTTCTTTATTAATGGCTCCGGCATTTTTCCGTACATATTGACGAATGACTCATAGGTGCTAGACTTGCCTGTACGGATATAATACGTACGTTTTTTATTGGGAGAAAGAAATTATGGCCACAGCCAGACTGGATCTCAGGTTAAATGATGAGATAAAAGCAAAGGCGGAGAAAGCTGCAGCTTTGCTGGGACTTAAGAGCTTGACTGAATATGTAGTGCATCTGATGGATGAAGATGCCTCCCGAGTCATTGCTGAGCATGAGAGTATGGTTCTGGATGATGATATTTTTGATCGCTTCATGAGTGCCTGTGAAAAAGCAGGTAAGCCGAATAAAAAGCTTCAGAATGCATTGCAGTTTACAAAAGAGCAGGGTGTGCAATGAGCTTGCCCGGAACATTTGTTGAGCTTGCCAGGTCGATTCATGACCGGGAGTCCTTTACCTGCGGTGAACCGGAACTTGATGACTTTCTTAAGAAGCAGGCGCTCAGACATATGCAGGCGGGTATTAGCCGAACAATGGTGTTGCCTGCTGCGAAGCCGATGCCGGATGGCAAATATCCGATCTGTGCATTCTATACAATTGCACCAGGCTCTATTTCTCGAAAAACATTGCCTGATCGGTTAGCGAAAAAGCTACCGGGTTACCCAGTACCTGTTTTTCTGTTGGCTCAGCTGGCAGTGCATGAAGGTAATAAAGGGGAAGGCCTCGGAAAAGTGGCTTTGATTAAGGCGTTAGAACATTTATACGACATTAATGCTCACATGCGAGCCTATGCTGTTATTGTCGATTGTTTGAATGAGAACATTGCTGCTTTTTATGAACAGTTTGGTTTTGAATTGTTATCTAAGCAGGATGGTCGGGATCGACTGTTTCTACCCATGAAGACGGTGAAACTTTTGTTTGAGGAGGGGTAGTATTTTTGGTTCTATGGTTTTGTTTTAGTCGGATATCAAAAAAATCCGCCACCGGTTCCCGCCCCACCGCCATACAACTTAACCCTTACGATACCTGTCGTAATGGTTTTGTCGTTTATAGGGCCGGTATTCAAAGGGTTGGCGGTGCCACGCTGAGGTTTGCTGTCTTTAATATTTGAAGCTATCTTTGCCTGTTTTTCTTACCTTTCTCTCTCCTCTCTGAAAAACCGTGGTTCACGGACTTTGACGAACCACAGCGTTTAACTATTTGATTATAATATGTTTTTACTGTGGTTCATGGTGTTGCGATTTTGTGAGTTCGCAGCAATACCGGCGGTAGGTGCTGTGAACCGCAGGCGAACTTTTATAGTATGTCGTGCTTAATATTCTGCGGATGAAAATTGCCAGGGGAGTGCTATGGCTTTCAGTGAGATTGAGATAAAACGTATTGAGAAAGCAATTGATGGATTTATGGCGAAGCGTAGGCCTCCTGCGCATATCCGGAATGAAGTCGACTTTGACCATCGCATTAATGGGCAGAGTATAGAGTTATTTGAGGTGCGAGCTTACTATCAAGATCCTGAACAGAAAGTAGAGATTCCCTTCGCCAAAGTAACCTATGTTAAGACACAGAAACTCTGGAAACTGTTCTGGCACAAATCGGATATGAAGTGGCATTCCTATGAACCATTGCCCACAGCAAAGGAACTGGAAGAACTTCTGGATGCAGTGGATGAGGATGAATACCGATACTTTTTTGGATGAAAAACTACTTCATCAGTCATCAGGTGAGGCTTCAGGGGCTACCAGTGCGAGCTTTCTGAAATGCTCCCTCTGCCCTGTCCAGAGCATGGGGAATGGTTTCATACAGTCTTTCAGGGTGAGCACCCAATCCCCAGTGTTGCAGGGCAGGGCGCTCCACATTACCACCAGAAAATCCACCATCGTCGTAATCATCCGGCACCAGCACCCAGCCTTCATGTTTCTGGGAGTGAATGTATGCTTCTCCCGCATCCCGCTGGGCATGGAGAGAGTTAAACTCCTGCTCCAGCCCTTCTTCTGACGATTTACGGGTATAAATAGCGCAGCGCTTTTTTACCAGAGTCGTTTTATTCTTCGTCCTTGCCATATTGACCTCCTGTTGGCTCTTCTTTTGATTTAGATTTCAACCCAAAGAACATGGGACCTGACCCGCTGGTGCCAGTGATCATATTTGCAATCCGGGTCAGGCTTTTGTAGATCTCTCCCCGGTACTCAAAACCCTGTGGCGTAACGATCACCTCGTGGGTTTCCCCGTTATAGTCCTTGGTGATGACCGTTCCCAATGGAGGCTTCACCAACCGGCTATTTTTAGCCTTGGGTTTGTGCTCACTGTGCTTGCTGGCCAGCTTCAGTCGATCCTGGCTTTTCTCGCTCAGCCCACCCAGTGCCAATTCCTGAATCCGCATGGATAGTCGTTGTCTTAGAATCCGCAGGTCCAGCTCGGGAGCCGGTTTGTCATTGAGTTCCTTCCACAGCTTGCGAAGCTCATCGGTCTTCATGGATTGCAGCGCCACCACCCTGGCGGCAAGGCTTTTATTATCGTTCATAAACTACCTCAGTCGTTTTCTCAGTTCTTTTATCAGGGGTGTGTTCATACAGGCATGAGGTAGCGGAGTTATCCAGTTGAACAGGTTCTTTATTTTGGGCTGAAGGCTTTTTACCAACAGCTGAAGGTTCTCTGGCTCTCAGTTGTTTACGCAAGATCGCGGCTGCCAAAAGGGCCGCATATTTTTGATGGCATTGATTCTGTGTCAGTCACCCAGTTGACCTTCAAAAGTAAAATCAACAAAGGCCAATTTTCTGTTAAGTCTCCAAGTCGTGAAGGTCATAACGTCGACGTCTGTGAAGTAAGGGATGATCATAATCAAACACACCTCTTGCACGATAAGAATTTAGAGATTCACGGAGCAAGGATCTCTGTGAAATACAGGGCAGTTGGTCTGGCCAGCGAGAGAGCAACCCGAACCCTGATATTTGATATCTCCCTTCCTGATCGGTGTAATCTCAAAGACAGAAAGCACATTGAACAAGCGCTTAACGAACGATTACTGGCTCGTTGGGGCTTGTTGAAAGAGGTGATCAGCGATGCCAATTGATCCCGAAATCTTTCGATTTTTAGTCGCTCTGTTTGAAGCCGGGTCAGTAACTCATACCGTAGCAGAGCTAAAGGAATCCATGCCAAATCAGGATACAGAGGCCTTGTTTCAGCTGGCTTATCAGCCTGAAGGTTATAGCATGTGGTACCCGGCGGAGGATGGTGATTATTTTGAAGTCCGGGAGTTGGAACCGGGGAAGTTTTTCTATTTCGATGTGGGCTGGTATCCGGTCGATCCACATGAGTTGAAGCTTTACCGCTATCGAATGGACTGGTTGCCAAAAACACTGAAGAGTGGGTTGCATATTTCAGGGGATATTCAGGAGATTGTACCGAAGAAACTCTGGCGGTTGGGTGAGTTTCGGCATATGGATCGGGTGGCACCAATATGGTTAGCGAGGCGATTATCCCAGGGCGACAGCTTTGATGAGATCTATGATGCACTGGCCGGTCTCAAGCAAGACCGGGAAGGGTTGATCTTGTGTTGTTCACGGCCATTTTCCAAACGGGTTACTTTTTCGGGGGATTATCAGCTGGTGGATTCGGTCAGTCTGCTCAATGATCAGGGCTATCTCTCTACGGAGAGTCTGGCTGCTTATATCCAACCAAAAAATCAACGTGAAGATACTCTGGTCTATTGGGATGAAAATCGTGGACTGCTCTACCTGCGAGGTAAAGAACCTATTCAGTTCACCGGCACCATGAACCGGCGGGCCATCGGGCTGCTATACGAACGATGTCTTGAGACTGAGAATAAATGGAATAGTCAGGCACTGCTGAGGAGATTGGTTCAAACTCCACTCACATCAGTAAGCTGTTTCGTGGCCACCCACAGTGGCGGGAAGTGATCGGGTATGCTGACGGCATGTGTTGGCTAATACTACCCACCTGAGTGAAACCTGTTTTTAACAATGAATACATCAACCGGCACTGTCCGGTTTTTTTGTGCCTGCAGGAAATTTTTTTCATCAATTTCCGATCTCCGCCCTAATCTCCTCCCTCTTCCGCCCTGGCTCCTCCCTGACCATCGGCACAATAGAACTTGTCTGATAACACAATGACATGGAGGACGTTATGACCATAAGGCACTTGAGTTCACGAGATCTGGCCACCCGGTGGGGACTAAAGCCCCGCACCCTGGAACGTTGGCGTTCTACGGGATGTGGCCCTCGTTTTTTGAGGCTGGGTGGACGGGTTGCTTATCGATTGGAAGATGTCGAGTCCTATGAGCAATCCCATTACTACCACAGCACCAGCCAACCCGCTGAACTTTGCATGGGAGGTCAAGTATGAGTCCGGATCTGCAAGCCATTATGAATTTGATCTGAAAGGCCTACACCCTGCACAGGGTGATTGACTTTTAGGACGATTATACTTGTGCCATTTACCGGATCCCTGAGAGCCATTAAGATCCTTGCGTTTTGCTTGACTCTTGTTGTCAGGCAAACCTTTGAGAGGTTTGTGAATATTCTTTATAGCTTCACTGGTATAAATATTATTATCCATCAGTCCATTCAAAAAGCGCTTGTTTTGCCCTGAAATGAGAACGCTCGGAGTTCCATTTTGAGGAGCTGATAGAATAGACTGGGTTCGCTGTGTTATGTCTTTAACATCGCGTGTAAAAGCTTTATGTGCTGTTTGATCGTCCACTTCAGGTCCTCGGATTGATGAGGATTGAAGGTACTGCGAACAACCTTTCGGAGACATTCCAAAATTTTCCATTTAATCACCTAATCACTGACCTACTCGTTAAGACTGTCTATTCGTTAAAAAGTTTCTATTGTCTCAGAGGAAGAGTCATGGGCAAGCGTACGGAAACCAATTACCTCGTCATTCACTGTTCAGCCACCCGAGCCAATCAGAACATCACCTTTGACGATATCAAACGGTGGCACACCATGGAGCGGGCCTTTATCGATATCGGCTACCACTGGGTGATTGAGCGGGATGGTAGCGTCAGGCAGGGGCGTCCTGTTGATGACTGGGGTGCTCATGCCAAGGGCCATAACCATGAGAGTGTGGGCATCTGTCTGGTGGGTGGTCTGGATAAGCACAACGAGCCGGAAGACAACTTTACTCCACTGCAGAAGCGCATGCTGAAGTTGCTGATTGCAGGTCATCAGGCTTTGTATCCTGACGTTGAGGTGCGAGGCCATATTCATTTCAATGCTGAAAAGGACTGCCCGAGCTTTCCTGTTGAGCCCTGGCTTTACCAGGACGGACTGCAAGGAGTGGACGTATGAGCCTGCTTGCTGCTATTCCTCTGGTGGGGAAGGTGATTGATAAGCTGTTCCCTGATGCAGACAGTGCCAACCAGGCCAAGACCAGGTTGGCTGAGATGCTGGTCAGCGGAGAGCTGGAGGAACTGACTCAACAGGCGGGAGTGATCAAAGCGGAAGTTCAGGGTGACAGCTGGCTGCAACGATGCTGGCGTCCCCTGGTGATGCTGGTGTTCACGGCACTGGTCGTGTGTCGCTGGATGGGTTGGACTGCGCCGGATCTCAGTGAGGAGGTGGAGCTTAAACTCTTCACCATCATTCAGCTGGGGATCGGTGGGTACATTGCCAGCCGGGGTATCGGGAAGGTAGCGAAAACATGGAGGGAATGAGGCTTGCATACAGGCTATCTAAGCCGTCTTCTCTGAATGCAGGGAACGTCTTGCAGAGGCGTAGATCATGCGACAAAAGGCTTTTATGGGCCTTGCCGGGGACCCTGCGAACCTTTCGCTAGTGCGGGTATACGGACGCGCGAGGTTTCGCCAGCGATAGACTAAAAAACGGGGTTGACACGGGTTGACAGGAAAAGGCTGAGGTCAGTAGCTATGCGGGTTTCAGCATCAACTGATTTATTTTTTGTCAACCGATTACTCTCCCTTAGCCTCCCGATTGTCAACCCAGATTTATTGATCTGGGTCAACTATTTCGATTCGGTAAATACGTACTCTGTAGTTGTTCCTTAAGGGGATGCCGAGAGAGGGAGGAACCTTCTGGCAGTGGGTAATAAAAATCAGAAATAGCCTTGTCATTTGATAAGAATAAAGACCGCCCAGATAATAATAAAAATCGGTTACTGCTGGTAATCAGCACTACGACCTCGCCTTTGCGAGGTTTTTTTTTGGTGGCTTATTCACCGCTGATTAAAAAATGATCAGCTTGCTTTGGTTCCGTTTTTTCCCTTGTTTCATTGACTATCACACCGGTTGTTCACCGAGTTATCCACGGAATCAGTGGATGATTAAAGTTATCGGTCAAATGGTCGATGAGGCTGCCACTTTCGAGCTTTGTGGACAAATAACGTTTCTACTTTCAGGCTCCTGGCCACTGCTTTCAGATGATTCCATGAGGGTGAAAATCGGGGTTGATGGTCTGACCAGAACTCTCCCCAGTCCCGATGCATCGCTATTGTTCTCGCTTTTTGAATTGAGTGAAGGTTGCCCGGTTGAATAAGGAAAATGGCTTCAACCATTTCCCGGTACCAGCGGTTTAAATAGGTCAGGGTGTTCCGATCGGGATGCAATAAGCGGCAGGACATAAAATGGCCGTTGGAAAGTTCAACGGCCAGCAGTACTGGAGGATTCATCGTCGAGGCCCATTCATTTGGATGGTATGCCATTGGCCCTCTTGCCAGTAATACAAAAACTCGGCGTCGACTTCATAAGCTAGATTAAGTAGAGCCTGTAAGTTGCTGCTGTGTTTAGGCCGAACCTCAACCCAAGGGGCTCCCGTGCTCCTGTAGGCCTTGGGGCCTTCGTTGGAAATGAAAGAAATATCACCAAGGTTGATGATCTCCCTGGCATCACTCTCATTAGGGAAATGATCCCTGAGGATCTGGCCAACCAGATCCCCACCAAAGTGGCAGTAGATGGA
>NZ_JAVRMB020000419.1:0-16103 GCF_031844845.1 Endozoicomonas sp. | reverse complement strand
GGAGGATTTACCGATCTGGACGGCGATGGCAGCCCAAACCACGATGCCAATGGTGACGGTGTTGCTGACGCAGGGGATGACCGGGAGTGGGACAACCGAAATAATCTGACCGGGGCATTAGGGGCTGATGGCCTGCCAGATAACTATTTTTTCTCAAGGAACCCGGCACTGCTCGCCAGTCAGTTGGGGCAGGTGCTGGCGGATATTTCCAGTCGTGTTTCATCGGCCACCAATGCGGCTCTTTTTGCCAATAGTTCTACAGGAACCGGTGCTATTTATCAGGCGCTATTTCAGCCTAACCTCGATGTTAATGGGCAGTCAGTCACCTGGGGTGGAATCCTGCATTCCCTGTTTATTGACAGCAAAGGCTATATCCGGGAAGACGGTAACGGTAATGCCCGGCTGGATGACTACAGCTCCGATAAAATTGTTGAGCTGTTCTTTGACCCGAATGCCGGTCAGACAATGGTTCAACGCTATACGACTGATGACTCTGGTATCACCAAAGTTTCTGATGGCTCATTAAAATCGCTCTCTTCACTGGCAACGATCTGGGATGCCAGAGAGCAGTTGGCTTTATTAAGTGACCTTACTAATCAGCGAACCTATAACGCCCTCGCTTCCGGTGGCCGGCATATGCTGACCTGGCTGGATACTGATAACAATCAGCAGGTTGATAGTGATGAACAACTGCCGTTTATTTTATCAACTTTTACGGGAAAAGAAGGCTATCTTGGTATCCCTGCGGGTGAAGTTTCTACTGTGGTTAACTATATTCGGGGGCAGGAGCAGGCTGGAACCCGGTCACGTACCATCGACTTTGATGGGAATGGTATCGACGATGTCTGGCGTCTTGGCGATATTGTTCACTCTACGCCCAGGCTGGTGGCTGCACCTGACAGTCGCTTTGACTCATACTATAACGACAGCAGTTACCGCACGTTCCGAAATCAATACCTTGACCGCAGGCATGTTCTCTACGTTGGTGCTAACGATGGATTGGTTCATGCTTTTAATGGTGGATTTTGGAATGAGAGTTCATACAGCTTCCAACGCACTACGGATAATAATGAGGTGCAGCATCCATTAGGCTCTGAGCTATGGAGCTATGCACCCATGAACCTGCTACCTCATCTGCGCTGGCTCACCGAAGAAGATTATCCCCATGTTTATTACATGGACTCAGAGCCCCTGGTATTTGATGCCAATATTTTTCCGGATGACAGTGATCATCCCGGAGGCTGGGGAACCGTTCTGGTTATGGGGATGAGGCTGGGAGGCGGTGATATTGATATTACCGTTGGCAGCGATACCCGCACCATGCGCTCCGCCTGGGTGGTAATGGACATTACTAACCCTGAGCAACCTCCTGAGCTGCTGGCAGAGATTACTCATCCAGACCTGGGATTTACTACATCCCGTCCGACACTGGTTAAAAGACGGGAGTCTGGTGTTGATGCGAATGGAGAAACGGACTGGAACAACCCGGTAACAAATGAGTGGTATCTGGCATTTGGCTCAGGGCCCGCAGGAAGTAGCGGGGCGGCATTAAGATCAGCGTTGGACCAGGGCACTTCTGACCAGGATCTCCGGCTCTTTATTTACGACCTGAATAATAAGGCTTTTGTCTCTGGCTTTGACCCTCTCGTTACTACTTATTCAACGGCTTATGCTGGCGATATGGTGGCTGAAGACTGGGACAGGGATTACAAAGATGATGTTGTTTACTTTGGCACAGTGGAAACCGGCGGCGTTAGCCTGACAGGCAAGTTGATGCGTTTGAGATTATCTTCAACGGTTGGCAGCTCAACCCTGAGTGCATTTATGGATACCGGGCAGCCGATGGTGGCACCACCCATGACGCTGACGGATGATAATGGGCACTGGGTATATTCCGGTACTGGTCGTCTGCTGACCGCTGGCGATAATCGAGATACAGCGGCTAACTACTTTTATGGGATTCAGGAGCCTTTGAACAGCACCAGACAGCTCACCTATGCATCAGTCAGCCAGAGTAATCTGGTCAATGTGGGTGATGTGGAAGTATTCACTAATGGTGACGTTCTGAAAAAGTCCGGCTTCTCCTATGTCCCTTTTATCGTGGATTCTGAAGCCATTAATAGCTTTGGAACCTTGCAGGAGGTGATTGCGGAACATGGAGGCTGGAAGTTGCCTCTTGGTTATGATGGTTTCGAGCCTTCAGGACGGAGTGTAAACAAGCCTTCACGACTATTTACCCAGCTTTTGTTTACTGAATACAGCCCGCCTGAGGATAGTTGCTCTATTGATGGCCTGAGCTCATTGTATGCCGTTCATTATTTGACCGGAACAGCATCCCCCAATACGGCGTTGGCTAATGTACCGGTGGAGAGCCTTGAGTTAGAGCTCTCTCTGAAGAAGGTAAGCCTGGGGATTGGTTATGCATCGTCACCGGTGGTTCATCAGGGTGAGAAAAGCAAGCTGACCGCAGTGACCCAGGGAGCGGGAGGCAGTATTACTTCAACCAACCTTGAATACAGTTTCCGCTCGGAGGGACGACAGAGCTGGTGGCAGATATTCAAAATTCCATGGATTGATTGATATGAAGAACAGGATGTCAGTGGTTTATCGTCGGGAACGGGGCTTTACTCTGAGCGAACTGATTATTGTGGTGGCCATTATTGGCATTCTGGCGGGCATTGTTTACCCCTCCTACAGCCAATATATGTATGAAACCCGACGAAGTGATGCCTGGGTTACCCTGTCTGCCGCAGCTGCGGCTCAAGAGCGCTGGTATTCTATTAACTACTCATATACTGACGCCATCAGCAATCTGGGGGGGAACAGCTCTCCTGAAGGTTATTACACCATCAGTGTGGAGGCGGACAGTACCTCATTTACCCTGACGGCTACTGCGCTCAGCACCGCTGTTCAAGCCTCTGATTCCGGCTGTACAGCGATCACTCTGGATCATTTTGGCGTTCAGTCGCCAAGTCAGTGCTGGAAATAAATCAAAGGATTATGGTTTTTTGTCTATTCGGCCGGGGTTTATACCGTCTGTCGCCTTATCGCCTGTCTGTTTGAGGCTCCCGCCTAGATTTAAAGAAAAGGTCTCTCGACAGGGAAGGTGGATGTGTCTGTATGTCCCGGACGATTAAAAGACAAATATTTTTCAAGGGAAAACGCTGCGGCTGATAGAAGCGCTGCGGCTGATAGAAAGTGCAGCAATGGCTTTACCCTTATAGAGCTGATGATCAGCCTTATATTAATGGGGCTGCTGGTTAATCTGGTGATTCCCTTTAGCAGTGTGCTGGAAACATTCAGGCTGGATTATATCAATCAGCGCCTCTATTCCAGTGCTGTACTGGCGCGCAGTGAGGCGATCAAACGCTCCGTGAATGTCAGTGTTTGTCAATCCGACTCAGGAACGGCCTGCGATGGTCAGACAAGCTGGGCCAATGGCTGGGTCATTTTTGTCGACATCAATGATGATAATGTGATTGATTCGGGAGAGGAGGTTATCCGAGTCTATAACGAGATTACCAGCCCGGTCGATATTGAGTGGAGCAATGGCAACCGGCTGACGTTTGTCCCCAGGGGGAGTTCAGGAACGGCCGGTAATTTCACAGTGTGTCCGGACCGCGGGGGAACCCCGACTCCACGGCAGGTCACAGTTTCCGGAACGGGTCTGGTTCAAAGAAGCACAGGGACAGGAAGTTGCTAATGAGCAGGAGTACATTTTTCACCATGTCTGGTTCATGGTTTTTTCGAGCCAGATCCCTAATTAAAAGAGAAAGACTACGGTTCTTTTCTGAAATAAAGCCTGCAAGGAAGACTTGCTCTCAGGCGAAATGCCAGGGAATAGTGGGCAGACAGGGCGGTTATGCCCTGATTGGGGTGATGGTCGGGGTGATAATCTTTTCTGGGGGCGTTATAGGAATTGCGGGAATGCACTCGCAGGCAACTCGCTCGAATCATGACAGTTTTCAGCGTTCACAGGCTATCTGGTTATCTTATGATCTTGCAGAGCGCATCAAGTCTAATCTTGACGGGATGGATGAGTACCAGACAACTTTAGCTACCGCGAATGTTGATTTACAGAACTTTTGTAGACTCCCTCCCGCTAGCTGGACGACGTGTACCAGTAGCGGTAACCCCTGTGACTCTACAGCAGTGGCAAGGTTTGATTTATTTGAGTCTATGTGCGGAGATAGTCTTATTTCTCCTGATATGGCCATTAACTGTTCTGGAACCTGTGATTCTGGCGATGAGGTTACGATTACCCTCTCGTGGGATTCTAGAGGTGCAGCCGCAGGAGCACTTACCGAACGCCAACAGATAGAGCTTACTTTTCGGCGGGACTGAAGCATGAAAATCATGATGGCAGCGCATCAAAAAGGATTTAGCATCGTTGAGTTGATGATAGCCCTGCTGATCGGGTCGTTAGTAACCGGTAGCATCCTGCAAATGATGGTCAGCTATAGTGAGTCCTCTCGTGTCAATGATTATCTGGTCACCGCTCAGGGGAATGGTCGCCATAGTCTTTATCTGCTAAGTCGGGCTGTGCATATGGCTGGATACCGGGAACGGTTCAGTTATGATCCGGCGGAAGCCTTTTATCATGGAGCATGCCTGGGTGATACCACTAATCCTTGCACCACCGATGGTGGTGGCACCGACAGTGATCGAATAGCGATTCGGTACGAACCATTGAACGGAAGGGATTGCACTGGCGGAACAGTAAATCCTGACGAGCTTACCGCCGATGTTTATTATATTGCTGCAGACCCGGACAATAACAATATTAACGCGCTGTTCTGTAGTGGATACGATCCGGTATCCGGAAGCGAAAGATCTACAGGAGTAGTTATGGTGTCCGGCGTGGAAAGACTACAGGTGGTTTATGGTATGGCATCATCAGGCGATGACCGCGTCAGTCAGTACGCCGTTGCCGGTGCAGTGACCGATTGGGAGGATGTTCTGTCGGTCAAAATCGGGGTTCTGGTGAGCGCAGGCCAGGATGTCCGGGTATTTGAGAATACGAGCCGAACCTACAACCTGCTGGGCAGCGGTGATCTGTCTTTAACTGATCAGACACCCCGGTATCAATACTCAACAACAGCCAGACTTAACAACGCAGGGCTTTGATAAGATGGATGCTCAGTGTAGCCGGGAGCAACCCGGACACATTCAGTGATGCCATTGCAGCGTTTTTTTGAGGGTTGCCATCTGTTTTTATTCTCTTCATATTAAAGGCAGGCTTGCATCATTTATGGAGCCTGATGATTTGCCGACGGTGGAATAAATAACTTTAAGCAAGGGATGGCCGTGATGAGATCGGGTCTTATTTCGATCCTGTTGGTATTAGTGGCAGGTATCAGGCTGGCAGGCGCCGAAGATATTGAATTATATGTGAATCCGGCGGGCAATGCTCCGCCCAATGTTCTGATTATATATGATACTTCAACCAGTATGTGCGAGAGTCTGAGCACTGGTAGCTTCGCGGACTGCCAAGGGAATGATACTCGGGATACGATCACAAGAAATGCCATAATTGAGTTCATCAGGAGGTTGGATAACGTTAACATCAGTGCAATGAGCTTTAACCAGAGTATTTCGGGGCCCTCAGGTGGTAGAGTTCGTTTCGCATCAAGGAGTATTAATACTGCCCGGACTGATGTCATTACAGAATTTCAGACTCATATCATTGCTGAGAGTGGCACTTCAACGCCATTAGACCAGACGTTATATGAGGCTTTTCTCTATCTTTCCGGACAACCGCCAGAATTTGGGTTTGATTCTGCATGGCCGGGTCAGCAGAGTGTTGCAGTGTCTATGAGCGGAGGGAATTATCTTTCTCCCATAACTGAACAGTGTCAGGCAAGCAATATTGTTTATTTTTCCGATGGAGAGAGTAACAGTGCCAGTGCCATTATTGATCAAACGTTGATTGGTAATTTATTCTCAGGTGTCTCAGTTGCCACACCTTCGGAAAGCAGTTTTGATCCGAATAACTGTGCCGCTGACAGCTGCCTGGATGAACTGGCCTGGTATATGCACAACAATGATATTAACGGTGCCGTTCCGGGTGTCCAGACGGCTAATATTCATATGGTTGCCGGATTTATAAACACTCCCTCTGGTTTGTTGGATAAAACAGCCGAGCATGGAGGAGGTGAGTATTTTAATGTCGCCGATAGTGATGCTCTTACAAGTGCATTTAATGATATTGCGGACGATTTGGACCGGCACTTTACAACCACACTAACAGCACCAGCAACCTCCCTTGATGCCTTTAACTCCGTGCAGCACTCTGAAGAAGTTTATTACCCCCTCTTTGAGCCAGGCATAGGACCCAGGTGGCGGGGCAATCTCAAACGCTACCGGCAGGGTAATGATAACCAGGTTTATGATGCAGCCGGCAACCTGGCCATAGATTCCTCAACGGGTTTTTTTTCCAGTACCGCTAAAAGTTTCTGGAGCAGCGCAGCAGATGGAGACACTGTTAGTGAAGGAGGGATGGCTGAGCAACTGAGCCGGAACCGGCCGGTTTTCACTAATGCCACTAGTGATAGTGGGGTCAGCCTGGATGATTTGGGCAATAAGCTCCACGAAACCAATGGCAATATTACTGCGGCCATGTTGGGCGCTGTAGATACGACAGAAACGCAAACGATTCTGCAGTGGGCCCGGGGAGTCGATGTGGATGACGAGGACCGTGACAGCGACACCACTGACGACCGAACCAGTATTGGTGATCCGCTGCATACCCAGCCCCAGGTGATCACTTACTTTCGGGATGATAGCGGTGGCACGGCCGTAGTGGACAGAACAGTATATTTCACCACCAATGATGGTTTTCTTCACGCCGTCGATACCGCTGATGGCAGTACGGAATTCTCATTTATTCCCAGAAACCTGCTGGGTAATCAGAAAACTTACCGGGATAATGCTGCCCCGGATGGTCGCACCAAAATCTACGGTCTTGATGGCCCCATGACCACCTGGATATATGATAAAAATGGCGATGGGGATCTGTTGCAGGCGGATAACGGTGCTGCTGATACGGGCGAACACGCTTATCTTTATCTGACCATGCGCCGGGGCGGCAATAATATTTATTCCGTTGATGTTATCAATCGCGCCAGTCCTGTATTGCGATGGGTTATTTCTGGCGATGCTGATAATGATTCCAGTACCGATAGCTCATGGCAGTTTTCCCGGCTTGGGCAGACCTGGTCTACGGTAACGCCTACCACCGTGATGTGGAATGGCAATGAGCAGGCGGTGCTGCTGTTTGGCGGGGGCTATGACCCGGCGATTGATGGCCATACCACGATTCAGGACAGCAATGTTGGCAATGCCGTGTTTATGGTGGACGCAGAAAGGGGCAGTTTGCTATGGACTGCCTCCAGCGCAGGTGCAGACCTTAATATCTCTGACATGAAATACAGCATTCCGGCAGAGTTGAGTCTGGTGGATATTGATGGGGATGGAGCCACGGATTATTTCTTTGCGGCTGACACGGGGGGGCAGGTGTTTCGGTTTGATATCAAAGAGACTAATACCGGTGCCAGCACTTTTGCCGACGGGGGGCGAATAGCCAATCTGGCGGGTACGTCTGATGGGGATGCCCGTCGTTTCTTTGAAGCACCGACGGTGGCTGTGAGCGGTGCCTATGACGCCATCAATATCGCGATAGGCAGTGGTTTTCGCCCATCTCCGTTAAGTACCCTGGTGAATGACCGGATGTATGTGATCCGGGATGAGCATGTTACTCAGGCTCCCACCAGTTACAATTATGCGTCGAACTCGGTCATTACTGAGTCTGATTTGTACGATGCCACGGACAACCTGATTCAGGATGGCACTTCTGCTCAGCAGACTGCGTCCCAGACCGCTCTGGATAGTGCCAATGGCTGGTACTTGAGGTTGGGGGGGACGGGTGAAAAAATCTTGAGTCAACCCACCGCATATGATGGTGTTTTGCTGTTCACTACGTTCACCCCGGTGGCGGGGTCTTCCTCCGGTTCCTCCTGTACTCCTCCCGGTGGCGGTAATAGTTACCTGTACGCCGTCAATATAGAAAATGCCGGTTCGGTCATAAATTTTGACACGAGTGATTCGAATCTGGATATAGACGATCGAAGACAATTGCTGATGCACACCAGTATTGCACCAAGGCCATCCATTATGAATCCGGGGGGGCAGGGGGCTGAGATCTGTGTAGGTACCGAGTGTTTTCAGGATGCTCTGCGAAGTGTGGGTTCGGTGCCATTGATCAGACGACTCTGGCGGGAAAACAGGTAAAGTGAATGGGTACCTTGGGTTAATGCAGTTTTTCTGATTGTCAGTCATAAAAAATGAGAGTCATTGGTATGACCAAATATGCAGCATAGTAAAGAGAGGGGGTCTTTCCTGCTGACCACCATTATTGTCATGCTGGTGATGGTATTGTCTGGCCTTTTTGTGATGGAACAGTCGATATTTGAGGAAATGAAAGTCGGTAATGAACAACAAGCTCTTCAGGTTTATCAAACGGCCTACAGTGAACTGGGTGCGCAGTTGAATTTTCTGGAGACCAATCCGGATACATTCAGTGATGCCATAACCAACGATCAGACGCTTAACGCTATCATCAATCCAACAGGCTGTGGTTCAACTCAAGGTGTCGTGGGTGGGAATGTCGTGGATCAGATTTGTCAGGGGGGAACACTTCGTTATATTGATGATGCCGCACCGCCACCGGGATACTCTATTGGGCAGTATCAGTCTCTGCGTTTTGAGCTGGACAGTACGGCGACTCTTGAGGGGACGGGGGTGCTGTCAGATCAGACGTTGTCGTTAGCGTATGTAAGTCCTGTTGCCGGAGCTGATATGGAAGCCACTACGGCTATTGGTACCGGCCCCGGGACTCCACCCCCAGGCAGTTCAGGTGGTTCAGGTGGTTCAGGCGGCTCAAGTGGTTCAGGTGGTTCAGGTGGTTCAGGCGGATCTGGAGGATCTGGAGGGTCTGGAGGTTCTGGGGGGGGAGCTCAAACTTATAATTGGCAAAGGACTATTGTCACTGTAATAAATGCCAATAGTAATGCCGTTATGAATATTCGGTTTCATACGTATTATAACGATGGTAGATCCCCTGACCTGCACGCGGAAGTTCAAAACTATGGAGTGCTTGATGAATACTCTGTTCCGGGTGGTAGCGGGACAGAGAATCAGATAGATCGAATTGAGGTTGAATTTCAATATCTTTCCAGTACCTGGCGTACTATAACGACAAAAACCGTTACGTCCGCAGGTTATGTCAGCGATAATGAAGTCTGTTACAAGGTAACGGGAACCCGTGCGTCGTCTGTGCAGCAGGGGGACTGCACCCTACCGCCTCAACTGGACGAATGGACGGATTGGTTTTCAGAAGAGGATGCCTTCATGGACTGTTCTGCTGGCCGGGTCGTAACAGGAATGAAGTGTTCAGGTACCCGATGCGATGACAAGCGTTTAAGGTGCACTTTGATGCCGGGAATGAGCATAAGCGGCACGGTTGTGCAAAGTAATTCGTTTACAGGCCAAAGATGGCCAAACAATAATCGAACATACCTTGAAGGTCTGGCGGGCTCGCAGCGTGCTCTTACAGGCTTACGATGTAGTGGCAGCAATTGTTCTAACCTGAGGCTGCGGTCAAGGCCATTCAACGGGGATTATAGTTTAGGTACCACAACAACGGCTTACTGGATTTCTGAAGAACGCAGCCCCAGAAACAATTACAGTTGCCCGGACGGAGGATTTGTGTATAAGCTAGGCTGCAAGGGGCACCAGTGTGATAACGTGAGGCTTTATTGTATAAATGATGTGCCGCTGGATTAATACAAGTCTGACTCATAGTGAGGAGTTTGATGGGCAGGATTTTCTTTTTATTTGCTTCTTTGGGGCTGGGTCGCTGCATTTAAGAGTCTGATGGTCAGGATGATCATATTTGAAAAGCGTGATCAGGAATCTTCTGATGGAGCAAAACCGGAGGGAAAACCGTTGAAAAGGGAAAAAGGATTTAACCTGATTGAACTGCTGATTGTTCTGGCCATTATTGGCATTTTGACATCCATCGTTTATCCCGGCTATTCGGATTATGTCATTCAGTCTCGCAGAAGTGAGGGGATAGTCAGGTTGTTACAGGTGATGCAACAGCAGGAACGTTATTTTACGGATGAGCTTACTTATACAGCGGATTTGTCTGACCTGGGATATACGACTTTGACCGGAGGCGCTGTTGAGTCTGAGAATGGCAGCTATCAAATTACCGCTGCAGTATGTACCGGCCAGACAATCAATCAATGTGTGCTTTTGACCGCGACGCCCCAAGGCGTTCAGGCGGGAGACGGCGACTTAACCCTCGATAGCCAGGGCAATCGAACACCTGCCGGTTTCTGGCAATAATTCTTATCATTCAGCAAATATTTGTCGGTACGTTCTTAAGGTAATGAAGGAAAGAAACGCCACGGTATTGGGTGGTAAGGGTTTAATCCACTTTTTGATTATTGATTCATCGCCTGATGAAGCTGAATCATTTCTGAATATCCGACATCAATAAATAATGCGGGGCTGTGGTATGACCAAAATGCAGCATGGTAAAGAGAGTGGTTCTTTCTTGCTGACCACCATGATTGTCATGCTGGTGATGGTATTGTCTGGCCTTTTTGTGATGGAGCAGTCGATATTTGAGGAAATGAAAGTCGGTAATGAACAACAAGCTCTTCAGGTTTATCAAACGGCCTATAGTGAACTGGGTGCGCAGTTGAATTTTCTGGAGACCAATCCGGATACATTCAGTGATGCCATAACCACAGATCAGACGCCTGACGCTATCATCAATCTAACAGGCTGTGGTTCTGCTCAAGGTGTAGTGGGTGGGAATGTCGTGGATCAGATTTGTCAGGAGGTAACACTTCGTTATATTGATGATGCCGCACCGCCACCGGGATACTCGATTGGGCAGTATCAGTCTTTGCGTTTTGAGCTGGACAGCACGGCGACTCTTGAGGGGACGGGGGTATTGTCAGATCAGACGTTGTCATTAGCGTATGTAAGCCCTGTTGCCGGAGCCGATATGGATGCTACTACGCCGATTGGTACCGGTCCCGGGACTCCCCCCTCAAGTAGTAGTTCAGGCAGTTCGAGCAGTTCAGGAAGTTCGAGCAGTTCAGGCAGTTCGAGCAGTTCGGGCGGCTCAGGAAATTCAGACGTTTGGCTCGGGAAAATATTCATCTTTGACATAGAGACGGACAGTACGCATGTGACCAGAATCCGTGGTGATAATGAAATCGACTCCGATGACTGCACTCTGGTTCAGTTTATAACTACAGAGTACGAGCTTTCCAGTGATGGGAGAGAAATCGAAGTGACGCTGGTTTGGCGGGCCGCTGAGGCCAGAAGGAACTGCGTGGCTAATGATACGATTTTTGAGAGTTCAATAACAACAACTTTAAATTTACCTAAGCAGATAAGGTCAATTGACCATGCAACGTACGCTTGCCCACAACGTAACCTCTCAGGGAAACTACGTGGCTATGATTTCATCGGGGATTGCGATTTTCTTTCGGATATTTCCGTACGAGTAGACGCGGGAGGTAGAAGTGATCATAGAGTACAAGGGCTTAGGGCAGAGTTTTCATTTATCGCCGACGAACTCCAATAGAGCTGCACTTTGGGTCAAGTGCAGGGGGAACAATCAGGCTATTCCGAGCGGGTAATGGTTTTCAGGAGCCTGATCATTTGCCGATAGTTATTAATAAGGTGTTGCAGCCAGGAGATTAGGTATGATTCTGGTCTGGGTTATAATCGCAATAATTCCAGCGCAACAGAGTCGGAAGGGGCTGCGTATTTTATTACTGCTGCCTCCTTCAGATCCCTGATCCTGATGACCCCAATACAACCGCAGACGTTGTCCTTAACCGCTTATTGAGTTGATCGCCACACCCCGGAGCCCGGGCATGAGACGGCAGCCTGACCCTCGATAGCCAGGGCAATCGAACACCCGCCGGTTTCTGGCAATAACCCTTATCATTCAGCAGTTCATTGCCGATACTTTCTTAAGATAAACAGGGAAAGAGAAACCATGGCATTGGGTGGTAAGGATACAATCCGCTTTTTAATTATTGATTCATCACCTGATGAAGCGGAATCGTTCCTGAACATTTTTCGTGAATCCGGCTATTCAACCCGTGCCAGCCTGATCAACACTCTGGATGAACTGACGGCGGCCATGTCCGGGCATCAGCACTGGGATCTGTTATTAATGACAGAGCCCCCACCTCCTCTGAATTTTTCTCAAATATTTGATTATATTAATCAAAAAGATATAGATCTTCCCGGGATTATCCTGACCCCACCGGATGATGAGATGGACTTACTCTCCCTGCTTAAAATGGGAGCCCGTGCAGTGATCCCCCTGGGGAATAATGAGTACCTTCTGACTGTTGCTCAAAGGGAGTTGGAAGATCTGAAGATCAGGCGACACCACCGCCGGATGAGTGTTGCGCTCTATGAGTCCGAAAAGCAGCGCCGATTATTGCTTGATGACCAGGTTGATCCAGTGGTTTATGTCTGTCATGGACGTATCCAGTACGCTAACCCCGCTTTTATGCGGCTAACGAGGCGACCTGACGAAATGTTGCTGGAGGGCCAACCTTTCAAAAATGTCATTAGCCCTAAAGATCAAGAGGATGTGGAAGCGTTTCTTCTCAATGTTGAAGACAGTGGACAGGCTTTTTCGGCTATTCAATGTTTGCTGGTCGATCAGAATGGTTCTGAAATTCCCATACGGGCAACGATATCCGCAACCGCATTTGACGGTGAATTTACCCTGAGCCTGCAAATTTACAAAAATGAGCAGGAAGGTGTGCAACAGGGAGTCGACGAGGTTCTGAAAAAGTATGCTCCAGATGCTGAGACAGGATTGTTCAGTCCGAAGCAATTTGAACTGGAGCTTGATGTCGCCATTGAGAGCGTTGTTTTAGGTCATGGTAAAGGGACGTTGTCGTTGTGTTGTATTCATATTGAAACGCTCAGGGAAGTACATGAACAGCATGGCCGGGAAGTCAGTCAGCAGCTAATGAGAGCGGTGGCAAGGAAACTCACTACACTTCTGAATGAAAAACACCCTGTGACGAGCCAGGGTGGAGGGAATTTTATAGCTTTACTCAGGGCGGGTAGTGAGGTGGAGGTCAGTACTTTAGGGAAGGACCTGATTGCGGCAGTTTCTGGTGAAAATATGGTGGTTGGTCAGCACCAGTTACCGGTCAAACTTTCACTGGGAGCGGTGATGCTTTGTGATACTAATACCGATCCTGAATTGCTGATTGCACAGAGCCGTCAGGCTGCAGCACTGGCTCAGAAGAAGGGAGGGAGCCAGCTGTGTTTTCATAAAAAGCGCAAGGTCTGCGCTGTTCAGGCTGTTCAAAAGCAGCTGGCAGGTATGGTAAGCCAGGCACTTAAATACAAAAAGTTCCGGTTAAGTTACCAACCGGTAATTTCTCTTTCAGGCTCGTCTGCAGAATACTACGAAGTCTCTTTCAGTATGACGGATGCCCATGGACGAGAACATGCGGCGGCTACATTTCAGCCGAAGCTGGAAAAAAACAGCCTTTGGAATAAAGTGGATCGGTGGCAGCTTATTGAGGCGAGTAAGGCGCTAATGGTCAAGCGGAAAGAGGGAAGCGATACTCGTTTGTTAATACATATTGGTGGCTACTCGGTAACAGATGATACTTTTCTTCCATGGATGAAAGTGGCTCTTAAGGCTGCAGGTATTCCGACAACAGCACTTGCTATTGAGTTAAGTGAGCAGAATATTGGCCGTTACGCAGAAGCAATGCCCGGTTTTTTCCGGTCGGTGAAAGAGTTGGGGTGCCAGACTGTGATCAGTGAGTTCGGTTGTAGCCTGAACCCATTGGCAGCCATTGCACACCTGGATGTAGATTTGATAAAGCTTGATCCATCATTCACTCAAGGCATCAGTGAGGGTAATAATGTTGAAGAATTGCAGAAAATGATTGAGGCTCTCAATGAAAGCGGCAGAAAGGTGATTGTGCCCGGCATTGAAACCGTTGAAGAGATGACCCCGGTCTGGCAGTTTGGTGCTCACTTTATTCAGGGTAGTTACATGCAATCCCCCTCAGACCATATGGACTTCGATTTTGGTTCAGATGGCTAACAACGTTGTTTTGTTAAAAAGTTTTGTTAAAAAGTTTTGTTAAAAAGTTTTGTTAAAAAGTTTTGTTAAAAAGTTTTGTTAAAAAGTTTTGTTAAAAAGTTTTGTTAAAAAGTTTTGTTAAAAAGTTTTGTTAAAAAGTTTTGCTAAATGGCTTTCCCGATCGTTAGAAATCCCACAGTATGCTGCGATAACCCCCTTTTGCTGATTTACGTCTTTACGCCTATTGTCAGGTATTTCAATTTACAGACGGGGATACTTGCAAGACAATACCGCCCCTTAAGGTGATTGATGTATTTCTAACAAAGGGATAGACAGGTATTTCCATGTCAGCAAAGCTCAATATGGTCATGGCCCAGCTGAATCTGGTGGTGGGCGACATTGACGGGAACACCACCCGTGTCATTGAGGCTGCCGAGCAGGCCCGGGATCAGCTGGATGCGGATGTTATTGTCTTTCCGGAGTTGACCCTTTCCGGTTATCCACCGGAAGATCTGCTGTTACGCCCCAGTCTTATTGTCAGAGTTGAACAGGCCCTGAACCGGCTCAGGGTGGTAAAGGGTATTGACCTGGTGATCGGGGTTCCCCTGATGGGCGCTCATGGACTGGAGAACCAGGCACTGGTTCTGCGTGATGGTGAAGTTCTGGTTCGTTATGGTAAGCAGCACCTGCCCAATTACCAGGTTTTCGATGAAAAACGCTATTTTGTTAAAGGTCAGAATACGGTTGTTTACGACTGTAAAGGGGTTAATGTTGCGCTGTTGATCTGTGAAGACCTCTGGTATCAGGGGCCGGTTCGCAGGGCTAAAGAAGCCGGGGCAGATCTGATCATCAGTTTGAATGCCTCCCCCTTCCATATGAACAAGCAATCCCTTCGTCATCAGGTTGCCAGAGAGCGTTGTCTGGAATCAGGGCTTCCTGTGCTCTATACCAACCTTGTGGGAGGGCAGGATGAACTGGTGTTTGATGGTGGCTCTTTCGCCATGAATAGTGATGGCGAATTGGCTTTTGGGGCACCTTTCTTTACTGAGGAACTTTACAGTGTCTCTTTTGATAAAGACGCTCTGGCATTTGACCAGAGAGAGATCGAAGCGATACCTGAAGTCTGCTCCAGAGTCTATGATGCCCTGGTGACCGGTGTCAGGGATTATGTCAATAAGAATGGCTTTAAAGGGATTGTCCTGGGGCTGTCTGGAGGTATTGATTCAGCACTGACTCTGGCTATTGCTACCGATGCCCTGGGTAAAGATCGGGTGGAGGCGGTGATGATGCCTTACCGTTACACCTCTGATATGAGTCTTGAGGATGCGGCAGAAGAAGCTGAAATTCTTGGTGTGGAATATAAGATTCTGCCTATTGAACCGATGTTCGATGCCTTTATGGATACCCTGAAAGGGGAATTTGTGGGCTATGGGCGGGATACCACCGAAGAAAATCTTCAGTCCCGCTGTCGTGGCGTAATGCTGATGGCCATCTCCAATAAAAAAGGCTTCCTGGTGCTTACCACGGGTAACAAGAGTGAAATGGCCGTAGGCTATGCCACGCTTTATGGTGATATGGCTGGCGGCTTTGATGTTCTGAAAGATGTGCCCAAAACACTGGTATTTAAACTGTCAGAATATCGCAATACCCGGGGTTATGTGATTCCCCAGCGGGTGATTGATCGCCCACCATCCGCTGAACTGGCACCGGATCAGGTGGATGAAGACAGCCTGCCTCCTTATGACGAGCTGGATCGTATTCTGGAACTCTACATTGAGCAGGACAAGAGCGCCGACTCTATTGTTAAAGAGGGCTTTGACCGGGATACGGTCTATCGCGTTCTGAGACTGGTGGATATCAGCGAATACAAACGTCGGCAGTCGGCTATTGGGGTGAGAATCACGCCGAGAGGTTTTGGTCGGGATCGCCGTTATCCGAT
>NZ_JAVRMB020000418.1:0-10239 GCF_031844845.1 Endozoicomonas sp. | reverse complement strand
TGGAATAGAGCTTTTGCTGGGAAGGGTGTCATCACCCATGCTGGAAAATCCCGGGCCAACAGATAAGCAGCTGGACATTATGTTTCAGGCAGCGCTGAGAGCACCGGATCATGCCCGCCTTCGGCCCTGGCGTTTTCTGACCGTGAGCGGCGAGGCTCGTGAGGCACTGGGCGAGTTACTGGCAAAGGTGACATTAGAGGAACAGCCCGATCTTTCAGATGATGCCCTGACTCGACTTCGGGGGTTGCCACTAAGAGCGCCGGTGCTGGTTCTGGCTATTTGTCCGGTTAAGGAGCATCCGAAGGTACCGGAAATTGAACAGAAAATGTCGCTGGCTGCAGCCGTGCAGTCTCTGTTGCTGGCGGCCCATGCCCAGGGAGTAGGAGCTATCTGGCGAACCGGGACGCTCTGCTATCAGCCATCATTAGCCAGAGGTCTTGGGCTGGCCGATAATGAGCAGCTGATGGGGTTTGTCTATCTGGGTAAACCCGCTGGCGTGAAAAAGAAAGTGCCAGCGGTGGATATCGAAAAGTTTGTTTCTGTATGGTCAGGTGATTCAGCCGTCAGCGAACCATGACGTGGGGGATAATAAAGTCTTCCAGATCGTCCACGTTAACATCGCTTTCTGAGTGTACCCAGCCTTTGACCGAAATTCCGGCGGTGTGAACTGATTCAAAGGTGCCGGATATCAGAGGGTGCCAGTCAGACAGTGGCTTCTTTTCGCTGATCCGGCGATAGGCGCAGGATTCAGGCAGCCAATGGAAGTTCTTAATATCCTCCAGTGTCAGTACCGTACAGTCGGGAATTATCTGTTTTCGGTTTGGATAATCCTGGCATTGGCAACTGTCGGTGTCCAGCAATCGGCAGGCCACGGACGTATAATAAACTTCATCCGTATCTTCATCTTCCAGCTTGTGCAGGCAGCATCGGCCGCAGCGATCGCAAAGGCTTTCCCACTCCTCGATGGTCATTTCTGACAGGGCTTTGGTTTCCCAGAAAGGTTGTGTTGTCATATTGGATCGTTAAATGAGAGAAATTCATCGGGCAGGCGAATGGTGTAGTCATCTTCTTGCCCTTGAGAGTCCGCAGGCGGCATTTGCAAGTAGTAACCATTATTGGCCAGCCCCTCAAGCACGCTGGCTGTGTCGACTCTGGCCAGTTTTTTCGCCGGTGTCAGTAGCAGGTCAAAAACATGAGAAGGTTTTCCGAATGCCTTCATTAATGACTCAGGAATTATCTGCTCCAGAGATGCGCCCTTCTTGTGTGAATAGTTCACATAAAGGTACATCTCATCCCGTTTCGGGCTTTTGTATATAGATACCAGCGACTTCATTCAGTGGCCTTTTTCTGGTTCATTCAATAGATTGAGCTGCTTGATCAGTGGGGTGGCGATGATATCACGGCGCCAGCCAGTGAGGGTATCGGGCAGGGAGAAATAACCCTTGTCCAGCCAGTTGCGGAGCAGGGGAGAAGTTAGCTTACCGGGTGACAGTAACTCCAGGGGGAGTTCCAGCTCAACAGCCTGTTGAGCTATCAGGGTTTTGATGTGCTTGCCCCAGCCCTTGGCGCTTTTGGGTAAGGGGGCAGGCAGGGGATCAGGCCATTGCTCAGCAGGGATGTGGCTGGCAGAGCGAATGATATCCAGTATTTGTTCACCATGATGACGGATAATGCTGGCGCGCATATCGAGGGTTTCCCGAAGTGCATTGGTGGTTTTGGGCTGAAACCTTGCCAGGGGCCAGAGACTGCCTTTGGGAATAACCCGGTTTCTTGGGACGTCTTCTTCCCGGGATGCGGTCTCACGGAAATAACACAGGGCCTTTAACACAGCAAGCTGTTGAGGCCGTAACTGCCATGCCCGTTTCACATCTTTCCAGGCGTTGTCCGGATCATAGGGGAGGACATTAAGTGTTACTGACAGACACTCATCTTCAAACCAGGTTTTTTTTGATGTTTTGATCAGTAGCTGGTCAAGGTGCTGATAAACCGTCAGCAAGTGCACAACATCCAGACTGGCATAACGAACCTGGGCTTCCGTTAATGGTCTTTGAAGCCAGTTCGAACGAGTCTCATCTTTGGGCAGATCAATATTCAGTATATTTTTGAGTAATGCCTGGTAGCCCATGGAAAAACCCAGATTGGCAAACGCCGCAGCAATCTGGGTATCAAACAGTGGTCGTGGAGTATTGCCCGTTAACAGTTTGAACACTTCCATATCTTCACTGCAGGCATGAAGAACTTTTATGACACTGGGGTTGTCAAACAGGTTGGCGAGTGGTTGCCATTGATCGATCAGCAGAGGATCGATTAAAAAAACGCCAGACCCTGTGCCTACCTGTATCAGGCCAGGCAGTGGGTAGAAAGTGTCCGTACGGATGAACTCGGTATCCAATGCAATGGCATCAAGAGCTGACCACTGTTGGCAGTAGTCTTCCAGTGTCTGATTGGTGGTGATCCAGACGGGCTCTGGAGGCAAAAGTTGCATAGCTAATAGTTCTAATGAAAAACACCATTATAAGGATTTTCTGGTGGATTCCCAAAAAGAAGGAAAGAAAATGTTTATGCCGGTGTTTTGGGTTCAATGAACGCACAGGCAGTGCATCAATGAGAGAGCTTATGGCTATCGAAAATAACAGCCCCAGGGGTAAGTGTGTTACTTGCCATGAGCCTGTTGGTAGTAAAAATTCTATCCAGGATCGTTCTGGTAAATTTTGTCACAGGGGCTGCAAAAAAATTAAAAGAAATGATCGTAGTGGCTCTGGAAGTCTTTCTGTATGTTCAAAAAAAGATTCTGTTAAGTCTGAATCAGCGTTTTCGAACAAGGATATATGTGCGCGAGATATCAGTGCCAGTGCCGGCAGAGCCTGCTATTACGCAATGATTGCGGGTTGTTGCTCTTCTCTCCTTTGTTTGGGGCTTGCTGGTGTTTATTATGCGGCCAGCGTGATGCTGGAATCGCGGGAGTGGTGAGTTTTGGGGCGCAGTCCTGCCATGTTTGATGCATTCCGTACAGTCCCTGTACGGAATGACCGTTTGTCATCGTAAGTGCATCGTCACCACAGGTTTTACCATTGTCCTGTTTTCTCTTCAGTGACTCTGACAACGGGTTGTCATCAGATTTATGCCATCATTGGTACAAGAACCACTGTACCTAAAATAACCGTCACCAGGCCGGCAAGTACAGGAACCGAGGTACGCTTCACCACTTCAAACGGGCTGATTTTACCCATACCGGAGGTGGCCACGATGACGCCGGATACCGGGGAGATTGTACGACCAAGGTTCGATGCCTGCAGCATGGGGATAATCAGGAATGCCGGGTTTAAGCCCATCTTTGCCGCCAGAGACGGGGCAAGTTCCACAAAGGCATAGAACGGCGCATTACCGGAACCGGTAGCAATAGCGGCGGCAACGGTCAGGGCCGTCAGCATCAGCATCAGGGCGATACCACCGGCACCGGCTGTTTCAGCCAGGTTCAGCAGGTTATCAATAGCGCCAATGGACATCAGGCCCTGGGCAAAAACGCCCGCTGCCACTAATAACATCACCACGCCCTTGAAGGCTTCGGCCATGCCTTCGTAGCAGGATTCCAGGTCTTCCAGCGTGGCTTTGCCATCAAAGCGTTTAGTGACGAAGTCCACCAAAGCACCCACGAAGATTGAGCCAACCACAATGGTGTAAATATCCAGAGATAACCCTTTGATGGTTTCACCGTTGAACAGGAATACACCGATGATGGGCAGGAAAGGGAGTATCGAATAATAAGCGGGTGCTTTGACTTCTATTTCAGAAATATCCACTTTTTTCATGGGCGTGTTTTCTTTCTTATCCAGATATTTATTCCAGAAGAAAGCAGCAACGGCCATGACCAGAATGGCGCAGATAGAAACCGGCAGTACGGTCTCAACGGCAAACACATCCAGTGGTAAACCGGACTTCTCCGCAGCAATCACCACATCACCGGAGGTTGGCGAAAGAATAATGGCCGCAGGTGAGGCACACACGGCCACGGCGGCAGGGCGGGAAATACCCATGGCGGTCATCATTGGGAACAGGGTCGCCATTAACAATACGCCCAGGCCGGTGGCTGAACTGACCGCCAGGGACATTAAACAGGCGACAATATAAGCGGCAACCAACAGAGCATAGGGTGAGCTAATGACGGAAAGCGGTTTGGAAAACTGTTTTACCACGACATTATTAGCACCAATATGGGTCATATAAGCAGCAAAACCACACAGCAGCATGATCTGCATGCCCAGCCCGCCACCCCGGTTTTGCAGCATGTATTTTACGTATTCCAGGGAATCGGTGACCAGGTTGCCGGTTGATGTGATTTTGGCGGGCAGAATGGTATGGCCCAGCACACCGGTGATGAGCAGCAGAAAAACCCCCGCTGTTAGCAGAACACCGGCAGGCCTGTAACCTTTGACAATGAAGTAACCCACAGCGATGGTCACCATCAGCCCGATCAACAGCTCAATCATGGAAATCCCCTTATTTATTGCATAAGTATGAAAAATTGATGCAGGGAATTTACATAAAATGGAACGATAGAACGAGTGTAAGGTGATCGTTTATTGATCTGAAACAAGAAAGAGGGGATAGAATCAACCATCGTTGCCCGTTGCCCGTTGCCCGTTGCCCGCAAAAGCGGATCCGTCTTTTTCGGGAAGCGGACAACGGATAGCGGACAACGGCCTAACGGTGAGCGCGTAAAGCTTCGATGCGTTTTTCCAGTGGCGGGTGACTGGTAAATAATGCCGCAAGACCACTACGAGCACCGCTGCGAATACCAAAGGCCGTCATGGTGGCTGGCATGGCGCTGGGGGCTTCATATTCAGAGCGGAGACGCTCCAGGGCAGCAATCATATCCTGACGGCCAGCAAGATTTGCACCGGCCTCATCTGCCCGGAATTCTCTTTGCCGTGAGAACCACATAACAATGGCACTGGCCAGAAAGCCAAGGACGATTTCAGCAATAAAGCTGGTGACATAGAAACCGATGCCAACACCGCCAGAATCGTCGTTACGGCGCAGGAAGGAATCAACGGCATAACCAATGATCCGCGCAAAGAACATAACAAAAGTGTTCACGACCCCCTGAATCAGGCTCAATGTCACCATATCACCATTGGCGACGTGGCCGATTTCATGACCAATCACCGCCCGGGCTTCATTGGGGCTGAACTTATCCAGCAAGCCCTGACTGACCGCCACCAGTGCGGAATTTTTATTCCAGCCGGTAGCAAAGGCATTGGCTTCCGGGGAGTGAAAAATGCCCACTTCTGGCAGTCCAATACCGGCTTTCCCAGACAGTTCTTTTACTGTTTCTAACAGCCAGCGTTGCTGGTTTGTCTGTGGCGTTTTAATGATTTTCGTACCGGTACCCATTTTCGCCATGGTTTTGGAGAGCAGCAGGGAGACAAAAGAGCCGGCAAAGCCAAACACCGCACAGAAAGCCAGCAGTGAACCCATGTTCAGCCCCTGGCTGCCCAGGTAGCTGCCGACGCCGAGAATATTCAGTGTGATGCTGGCCAGTAACAACACGGCCATGTTGGTAGCCAGAAACAACAGGATTCTCTTCATTATTCAGGGTGACCTCATCGTCATCATTATCATGAAACAGCTATATAGAGGCGGGTTCTTTTTGTTTCAAGGGTGTCTATAGAAGGTGTGTGAAAAATGCGCTGTTTATTTACACATAATTGACAGGGGCGAAAGGGGGGGCTGTTTCAGAAAGCCAGATATTAGTTCGATGGTGCGGGAAATTATCAGCTACCCGGGAACCGAGTCGGCTTTTGAATGTCTGATAGTAAAATATTTTAAAAAGTAAGCGTGTTATATCATTTCTGCTTTATATAGAGGAATTTATTATGAGGCTAACACCGGCAGTCCCAGCTGTAATAACAGATCATAGCCATGCTGCCACCTTGGACGATACTCCGGACACAGAGCGGGCTAATTGGATGCCTGAGTCCAGTTTTTCTCCGAATGAATTGACATTAAATGACCGAACAATTTCAAATCATCCTACAGTCCATACGATGGCAGGCTCTTGCATTATCAATAAATACTTTGATTATTTGGATTTGGATTTGGATCTGCTGGCAGAACCCGGTAAAAGTTATGATCACCTCTCCTTTGGAATGCAGTTCCCACCTTCTGAACCGGCAGGTGAGAACCCTGAAGCCATGGCTGATGAGCTGCCAGATGAGCTGCCAGATGAGTCTATTACTGAGGGGCATTCATTATCAGGGGTAACAGGTAAGCAGGCATTGGTGGTAAGGGGAGAGAATCAAGATGATTCTGGTGATATGTGGCAACAGTCTGAACCCGCTTCGCCCTGGAAACTTTCTGTTATTGATTCTGAAAAGGATTTCAATCTCAATAGACTTAATGCTGGGGAGCCCAGCGCTGATTTTTCTGGGATGTTTGATTGGCTATCATCACCATTAGAGTTTATGACGTTTGAAGAATTGATGTGTTTGGTTAGTCGTGCTGCTTTGGTAAATGAAGAGCCATCTGAATGGCAAAGGCAAAAAGGGATGGCTAGCCCTATGGGGGATTCTGGCGATCAGTCATGCCCAGGTAATCGTATTCAGGTGCCGGTAAAAAGGAGGCGCCCTGAGACATCGACCTTGCTTAAGGCTGGAAAGAAAACAAAAACGGAAAAAAACAGGGGAGGCAGGAAATTGACCTCGCGTAAGATCAGGGGAGAAACACCAAGGGTGAAAATAAGTGAGTTTATAATTATAGAGGCGAGTAAAAATAATCTAATTAAATGGGTTCGTGAAAAGGAAAAAGGCACATTTATCATAGCTTCCAGCAAGGTGGAACATGATGAAATAGCTCGTCGTTGGGGGGAGGTGAATAATAAAAATATGAGTTATGATTCATTCTCGAGAGCTATTAGATATAAATATGAAAGTTTGATGATTAAACATTTAATCATGGTTGATGGGGTTGAAAATATAAGAAGTCCTTACTATAAATTTGACATTCATAATGAAGAGGTTAAAGGGTTTTTGGAAAAGCATAAAGTAAGATTTAAGAGACTGTCGTTAAATCATTCAAAATGAAAAAAGAGGGAGCGCGATCCCTCCTTTTTTTAATGGCTGTTTATATTGTTATTGCTTATACCGGCTGAGAAAACGCTCAAGTTTAGTCATCACCGTTTCCAGATCTTCAACCCGGGGAAGAGAGATGATCCTCAAGTGGTCTGGGTCGGGCCAGTTAAACGCCGTTCCCTGAACCAATAGCACTTTCTCCTGCAGCAGAAAGTCCAGAACCAGTTTTTGATCATCCTGAATGGCGTAATGTTTCGGGTCCAGTCGCGGGAACAGGTAAAGCGCGCCTTTGGGTTTTACGCAGCTGACCCCCGGGATCTGGTCAAGCATTTCCCATGCCCGATTGCGCTGCTCAAGCAAGCGGCCGCCGGGTAATATCAGGTCGTTAATGCTTTGATAGCCACCCAGTGCCGTTTGAATGGCGTGCTGTGCCGGCACGTTGGCACACAGGCGCATGGATGCCAGTATTTCCAAACCTTCAAGATAGCTTTTTGCATTATGTTTTGGGCCTGAAACCACCAGCCAGCCAGCTCTGAAGCCGGCGACCCGATAAGACTTGGATAATCCGTTAAAACTGATGCACAGAACATCGTCTGCCAAAGAGGCCAGAGCGGTATGCTCAACACCGTCATAGAGAATCTTGTCATAGATTTCGTCGGCAAAGATGATCAGGTCATGTTCTCTGGCCAGTTTAACGATCTCTATAAGAATCTCTTCAGGGTAAAGGGCGCCAGTTGGGTTGTTCGGGTTGATCACCACAATACCGCGGGTTTTTGCCGTGATTTTACTGCGAATATCCTCAATGTCCGGGTACCAGTCAGATTGCTCATCTTTATGGTAGTGAACAGCCCGTCCACCCGACAAGTGAACCGCTGCCGTCCACAGTGGATAGTCAGGCGCAGGAATCAGCATCTCATCGCCATTATTCAGCAGGGCCTGCATGGTCATCACCACCAGTTCGCTGACCCCGTTACCAATAATAATGTCTTCGACGGTAATCGGTGGAAAGTCCTTCTGCTGGCAGTACTGCATAACGGCCTTGCGCGCAGAGAACAGACCTTTGGAGTCACAGTAGCCCTGGGATATGGGCAGGTTGCGAATAACATCCTGGGTGATTTCATCGGGTGCATCAAAGCCAAACGCCGCGGGATTGCCCGTGTTCAATTTGAGAACACGATGTCCTTCTTCTTCCAGCCGTTTGGCTTCACGAAGAACGGGGCCGCGAATGTCGTAACAGACATTGTCGAGTTTGGTGGATTTTTCAATATCCTTCATGCATGTTTTACCGATGGTTAATTGAGCTTCTTAGCATTTCGCAACATGGCATTATGAAGTGATCTGTCAAGAGTTGCATCAGGTAGATAGTTTTTATTCAGGCGGTTATTCTCAGCGGCGTGATTGTATTCTGATGCAGTTGATGCAATGAAAAGGGCTCTATGTGATGAAAGTAACAAAGTCAGATGAACAGTGGCGGGCAGAACTGACCGACGAGCAGTATTCCGTTTGCCGTGCAAAAGGCACAGAGCGCCCTTTTACCGGGGAATATAACTTTTTTGAAAAAAACGGGGTATTTCACTGCGTCTGTTGTAAGCAACCATTGTTTGACTCATCGGTAAAGTTTGATGCCGGGTGTGGCTGGCCAAGCTTTTCCGGGGCAATCGACAGTGAGGCGGTGGTGATACAGGAAGATACCAGTCTGGGTATGACTCGTACGGAAGTACTTTGCGCAAACTGTGATGCCCATCTTGGCCATGTTTTTCCGGATGGCCCGGAACCATCAGGCCTGCGTTATTGCATCAACTCCGTTGCCATGACCTTTAACGATCGTTAATTTGCTGGACTTATTAACCGGGTTTCCTGAACAAAAACCGATATAAAGGATGATATCGTGAGTGAACACAGCATTGGTTTGAAGCACAGGGTAGCAGGCACACTGATTTGGCTTGTCTCTGCAATTTATTTCATTCAAATGAACCCGGAAGATGGAATTTTTCCCCGGGATGATCTAACTTAACCAGAGTTCAAGTACCCGGTTTAATTCCTTCTTATTAAAGGGCTTGGAAATGTGGTCATTCATACCGGCTTTGCGGCAACATTCTTTATGTTCGTCCAGAGCGTTTGCTGTCAGCGCGATAATGGGCGTGGATTGGGTGCCGGGTGATGCACGAAGATGCCGTGTTGCCGTATAACCATCCATCAGTGGCATATTACAGTCCATTAAAATCAGATCAAATGACTGGCTGTTGCAGGTAGTCAGGCAGTCCTTGCCATTATGAGCAAGCTCAACATCGTGTCCCAGTTGTTCAAGCATACCCTCTGTGACCAGTCGATTGATGGCGTTATCTTCAACCACCAGAACTCTTTTCTTTCTGCATTCGATCGGTTTGGAGGGCAGGCTTTTTTTCAAATGAGTCCAGCTATCTATTTTTGCTGCTGATAGCCTGCCAGGGTCTTTAATACCAATAACTTCAGCGCACGTGCGATATAGCTTCTGTTGAGTCACCGGGAGGGAGAGCCAGACGACATTGTCCGGCATGCCCTGCGGTTGTCCAAAGCTGATAAAAATAGTTTTATGGTCCGGGTGGTGTCTGGCCATGTTCAGTGCCAGTGCTTTTTGATCAGTAATGACGAGAGAGACAGCCTTATGCCCATCTGATGGACCGTTAAAGTCCAGACTTGCATCGTACAGGTCAACGATGCTGCAAGGCACATTCCAGTGGCTGAGCATTCTGTAACATATTTGCTGCGTTGACTCCTTGCAGGCCAGTACGATCGGGTGGTTTATAAGTGGTCTGATGGTCTCGGAATTTGCGTTTTCAGGTTTAGTCAGAGGGAGTCTTATTGAAAATGTGCTGCCATGCCCTTCACGGGAAATAACCTGAATTGAGCCGTTCATGGCTGTTACCAGCTCTTTAGTCAGCGCCAGTCCCATGCCTGAACCACCATAGCTCTGATAAATTTCATTATTGGCTTGTGTGAAAGGTGTGAAGATCGCGTCAATGGCTTCCCGGGGGATTCCGATGCCGGTGTCGGTAATGTTGATGATGACCTCAAGGCTGTCTTTATCCAGTGGTTTGAATTCCAGTGAAGGGCTGATTTCGCCTTCATGGGTAAATTTGATGGCGTTGCCCAGAAGGTTGTTAATGGCCTGGTTGATACGGGTTGGATC
>NZ_JAVRMB020000417.1:0-9506 GCF_031844845.1 Endozoicomonas sp. | reverse complement strand
GAATTCAGTGGTTACTATTATGCCCAGAAGGAGAAAATCCCAACCATCAAGCCACTCTTTGAAGTGGGTTCGACGGATGATTATCTGGCACTGAATCCGTCTGTACCAGATGAAGTTGTCAAACGTCTGCAGTCTGCACTGGATACCATGAACAGCGATGGTACCGTGGAAGATATTTTCAGTGCTTACCGCTAAATAAACGAACGCTGCCCGCTCCCCGTTGCCCGAAAAAGCCGGAACCGCCTGTGCTTTTTCGGGAAGCTAACAGGCTATCCGAAGGAAGTCAGTCAATCGTTAAATACCCCTTATCGTAGTAAGCCGGATCATGCCAGTGCCTGGTAATATGTGCTTTTCGTCTCTCAAGGCAGTGATGCAACTTACTTAGAAACGTCTGTCTATCCTGCTCTGACAGGTTCTCATCATCTTTAGCGTCCAGCCAGGCACTTTCAGCCTCCTGAAACTCAATATCCAGCTCTTCCAGTTCTCTATACCGATTCATAACAAACCCGATTTATAACAACGACCGCCCGGTTCATCAGCATGCAGACTCAATGAAGTTCTCTCAATTAAACTCTGTGAGACGCTCAAGCAGTTCCCCCGGACTCTCATGAACCAGATCTTTATTGATGTGATCGCCCTGGGGTACATGTTTGTCAACAAGTGGCAGAATCTCACCCAGCAGACCGGGAGGTGCGCAGATGCACAGAGTCTCAAACTGATGCAGGTTATGGGCATGGTTAATGGATGTTGCCAGCATTCGGGAAAAACTGGCTGACTCGGTTTCTTTCGGTGAGTTATCAGTACCCACACTGCGGTTGCTGTGGCTGCCGGAAGATGTCACAGAATGGCCAGGCCCGGACGTCACAAACTCCTGCCGCTTCCACCGACCCTCTTCGTGATCAACCTGGTCAACCAGGTCCAGCTCTCTCTTATGCCCATCAAAACGATAGACCTTGGCTTGACTGTTATCAGCAACCAGTACCCAGGACGATGCCATTGGCGTGAACCTCTAAACGACTTGCGAAGTACGACTTCTGTCCAAAGATAGTTCAACGACTCGGGAATTGCCTGTTTTTCAAACTGAAAAACAATAATGATAAGCACTGAATTGCCATGCAATGCGTGAGTGATAATGAGGTCATGATTTAATCGCGAATAATACCAATTCCACTTTCTAACGCTGAACTACGCTCATGACAAATCAGGGCTCTGGCATCCTTTTGGTTTCAGAGGTTATGCACTAATGATACGAATTCAGGATAGAAATCGACCTCTGCAGCCAATAACAATTTACCTGGACTGATAATTTCATCTTCATGAGGGTATTTTTCTCCTGCATCAAGACTCAATTTTTTTGATACTTTAACCTGATTATTTTATCGCGAATACTCACCCCACAATTTCAAGAGGTGAGCAATCACCTCCCTTCTATTTTTTGAACCTTTGACAAAATTAATATTTAAATCATCCTTATCTAATTTCTTTAATAACCCCTCAACATTATCAGCATGTTTGCTAGTAGTTTTAAAAGTGTCAGGACCCATTCCCTCTGGGTCAACTTCTACGTGTACACTGAGGTAAAAATAATCATCCGCTATCCTACCAATTATTTTGATATTTTCTTGATATCTATCCATACCAAAACAAATTAGTTCGACCTCTCTTACCTTAAATCCTTTTTGTTTAAAAACACTACAAATAGTATCGTTATCAATCCATTCACTGCGATCTATTATCTTTAGCTCAACCGCATCAGCTGCCTTACCTGAAGCTGGTGACTCAGGGCAATTTGCAGGTATTCTTTGTTCAAGACTTTTACCCGGGACTAATAAAGCAGCTTCAGGAACGTTCTTTTTTGCCTCAACTTGCGCAACAGATCCCAATGGATTCTTATCTGTAGAGCTTCCATTTCCATTTCCATTACCGGTATTAACATAGAACCCGGCTCCCCCCTGGTTCATGTTACTCGCTGGTTGCGTCATGACTATACCTCACTGCTTCAATAATTTAGATGGGTACGATTAAAGTGCATCATTCAAGCACTGGTTGACCAGTCAACCAGCTGAACTATATGACCAGTTGTTTTCTGCATGGTTCCAAAAACCAGAATTATTGTTTTTTTATGGCTGATGTTCCCTAAAAAAATGACGTCTGCTAATGAATAGCAGGCAAGCCCGGTTCAACCCGCCTTTTCCTCTATATTTCGCTGAAATTCATCACCAGAAACGATAAACTCCCCCTGAAAACCGTCAGCCAACAACAATAAAAACACCGGAGTCCAAACATGAGTGCCAGTAATGAAAGCCTTGACAGCGCTCCTGCCCCCCAGGGAGAAATGACACTGAAAGTTCTGGCAGACCATCGTTCCGTTAACAGCAGCGGTGATGTCTACGCGGGCTGGGTAACCATGCATCTGGATCAGGCGGGTGAAGTGTGCGCCCGAAAAGCCTCCAATGGTGCCAGAGTAGTGACGGTAAGCATTGGTAGCATGAGTTTTCTAAGACCCGTTCAGACCGGTGACCTGATCGGATTCTTTACCCGTGTGACAGACATCGGAAAAACATCCATCACGGTTGTGGTTGAGGGCTGGATTGAAAATCATCATGGCTGGGAAAAACTGACCGAAACCACCATGGTCTTTGTTGCCATTGATCGAGGAGGGCGAACCCGGAGGGTCAGAAATTCTTAAGTAGAACCTGTTTTTTCTAAAGAGTGTTTCCAGAGAGAAGAAGATCAGGAGCCTCTGATCTTCTCTGCCCACCCGGAGAGTAACGTCTTCATCCGTTCAAGACTCACCGGCTTATCAATATAATCACTCATTCCTGCGTCCAGACATGCCTGCTCATCGGAAGTCATCGCCTTGGCTGTCAGAGCAATTATCGGGATATCCGCACAATGTCCACCGGAAGCCCTGATTTTCCGAGTTGCCTCAAGCCCGTCCATTTCCGGCATCAGGAAATCCATCAGAATCAGGTCATAATGATCATCTTTCAGGCAATCAAGGCACTCATGGCCATTGCCAACCACCACATAACTGCAACCCAGCTTCTCCAGAAGCTTACCGGTTACCAGCTGATTGACGGGATTATCCTCAGCTAACAATATGTAGAGATTAAGTTCAGTACTGGGCTTAGTCACGAAAATACGGTCCCGGAGTTATCTGCATCCTTATTCATATCTGATGTTATCTTCAGGACTTTAACAGAATCAACGAGTAACCAGCGAAAGCCTCCGCTCCTTAGGATTTGTCCTGAAATAACTTACCCATTTTGAACTCAGTTTCCGTTCACTCTGAGCGAGGCGCTTTCCGCCTCCCGCTGCCCGTAAACGCACGAGTCTTATCTTTTTGGGGTGGCGGGCGGCGGGCGGCGAAAACAGACAAATTATTCAGGGACAAATCCTTACCCCTTTATGTACACCGGGTCTGGGTAGTAAACGTTCCGTTCATAGTCAGCTCCAACTCATCTCCGGGGTTGAGTGGCCCAACCCCGGCAGGCGTCCCCGTAAGCACTATATCACCTGGCAGTAACGTGAAATGCCTGCTGATATAGCTCAAAAGGCCGGGAATGGAGGTCAGCATGTGATCTGTCGTCCCCTGCTGCCTCAGTTCACCATTCACCTTCAGGGAAAACTCAAGACTTTCCGGGCTCTTTACATGCTCAACCGCAACAAATCCGGATAACGGGCAACTGTTATCAAAGGCTTTGGCGACCTCCCAGGGCAGTCCTTTCGCCTTTTGCTTGCTCTGAAGATCCCTGAGTGTCAAATCCAGGCCAAGGCCCATCGCCATAATGGCCTGATTGGCTTCGAACTCACTGGCGTTGGTCAACGTATCCTTGATCAACAGACTGACTTCAGCCTCATGGTGAATCTCACCACGGTTCCGTGGCAAGGGTACAGACTGATCAAGATTGACCATCGCAGTGGCTGGCTTAATAAATAAAACTGGATCATCGGGCAGTGGATTATTCAGTTCCTGAATATGTGCAGCATAATTACGCCCTACACAAACCACCTTGCCGACAGGAAGGTCAATACGGTCGCCACTGATCCAGCGGTGCCTGTACTTCATAGTGCATCCTTTGTTAATTCCAATGATGAAAAATGGAACGCATGATAGGCGCCAACATCATTCGGATATTTATTCTTCGTTTCACTGAGCCTGAAGCTTTGTCGGGATAGCAGAAAGTGTTTACAGTTAAACATATCATCCCCAAGTCAGGATCTATTGTCCCATGGCTCAGGGAGCAGTTAAAGCATCTCACTTTTAATACACTGTAGTACTATCATAAATGCCTATAGTGGAAGGAGCATAGTATGTCAGATAAGCTGCAGCTCAATATTCAGAAACTTCACAATATTATTGAAGGCTTACCCGTGGATGAGTGCACAGCGGGTTCTTTAAAGCAGATAACGGACGAAATTAAAATCGCTGTGGCTCAGGCTGAAGGGGAGATCCCCATTCAGGGATACAATGAGCAGCTGGAACAGGAGGCCATCCGCTTCAGCGAGGATCACCCAGCCTTAACTCAGGCCATCAGACAATTGATGATAACGCTCTCCAGCATGGGCATTTAACCACTGGAAAAACTTAAGGCACTTCTCGTGCCCCGCTTTGACCTCGTCCCCACGCTCTGCGTGGGAGCGGGGGATAAGCTCAACGCCATCCGCAAGTGCGTACCATCTCCCACACAGCCTATGCTATGATGTCCCGCCTGACGCAACCGGGGTCAGGCTGAAGTGCAACATGCAAATGATTGACGAACAGCCCTGACCTCGTTCCCACGCTCTGCGTGGGAACGATAGCCAACCACAGGCACCGTGCTTGTTGATGGGTGTAACGCTACCACGCAGAGCGTGGGAGCGAGGAAAAACCAATATAAGACTACTGACGTATTACTGTTTCAGGCTTGGTGTTTGTCAGCCAGAATTACCCACCCGCATTTGTTTTCTACCCTGAAGTTTTCGCCCTGTCCTCTTTTCTATCCTCTTATGCGTATTTCTGACGGGAGTTTCTGTCTCCCTCTATCAGGCGCTCAAAGGTTTCAATAGCCTTTTGAATCCCCATGCGGTCTTCCGGTTTATACGACAGCATGTTTTGCACAACAGGCAGGTAACGCTGGAATTCTGTTTGGAAACCATTAGGATCTGTCGTGGAGAAGGCTTGTAATACGCAATCGTTGTATATCGTCTGATTCGTTTCATCATTGCCAGGCGGATGCCATTTAAGATCTTTATCGTTAAAAACATGGCGTGTTTGTTTATTTTTGGTGAACAAGTCAAGGATCATTAGTCCCACCTCCCATACAACGACCTTTTCAGAGCTTATATTTTCACGCTGTACAACCAATTCCGGAGCTACTCTTACGGGTAGCATAGGATTACTAATGCTGCAATAAGTTGGTTCGATCTGTTCTGATGTTTCTGCCATACCAAAATCCAGCAGTTTAAGATTGCATTGATCAGATTTGACGTCACCTGAATTAAGTACGACATTTTCCCATCGTAAATCCAGATGAAAAGAACGGTTTTTTACAGCAGTATTGACCTTTTTCAGCAACGACAAAGCCAGCTCTGGTCGGTGCTTGCCAAATTTATGCAATTCCTCTCTGTCGGGACAGGAACCAGCGGCGATTTCCATGAAGATAATAGACTGATTTTCGCCTTTACTATTTTTTCGGTGAGCAACGCCATGAATTTTAAGAGTAGAGGAGCCCGCCTGTTTTTGAATTCGTACTTCTTTCTCCACTGTTTCAGCATAGTCATATTGTAAATGCCTCATTTTTTTTGCGGCAATTATTTCCCCGGTATTAACCAATCTTGCAAACTTGACCTTGCCATATTCTCCCGCTCCAAAGTAACAAGATTTTGATTTATCAGTCACATCATTTGGTTCAATTCTGAGTGACCTGATTGCAGCATCTGACATCTTATTACGACTAATACGACCTGTTGCATTGGTGCTGAAATTACTCCTTGCTGGCAATAACTGATTTGCGACTTCTTCAGGTAGTGTATTAAGCAGCTCTACCCAATTTCCATTTGTCATTTGCACTTTTGTGAAAGGCTGATGTTCATTTTTAAACTCATTTTTGCAAAGAGCCGGGGCAAAAGAAGTTTCAGTTTCTGATGAGGAATCTGCAGGTGTTGAATCCTTCTCACCGGTTTTAATAAAAGCAGGCATGGGTGTCCCCGGCAAATTTTTAGCCGTTACTCCCAAAGGATCTTGAGTATACTCAGCTACAAACGGAGTATCCCGGGCTGAGCCGCTGTACGGAATACCAACATAATCTTGCGCAGGTAAAAACCACGGCATTACCAAGGGTGAGCTAATTGCCCGGGGATTATCAGGAACAGGTGTTGTTATACTTGGTACCCCTGGAAAGGAGAAACTGACAGATCCGGGATCAGGCGCTCTTTGTGCCTGCATCACGAAAGGCTTTGATGCCACTGAAAGCGCAGAGTCTGCTGCAGTAGAAAGGACTGGCCCGGTACGGGTAGTTGTTGTAGCAGCTGATCCTGCATTTGCCTGAGGGTACGATTTAGGCTCTGTCGAGACATGGCGATCTGATATGGATTTATAAAGCAAATAGATAGATGCAACGCCTCCCACCACAGCAACAGCAGCCGACAGTCCGATAAAGAGCCCGCCACTGACCAGACACGCAGCGACAGCACCGCCGATGGCCATTATTGGCGCAATAACTCTGACGATTCTCCCCCAGACAGATGGGGTATTCTTTTCCGTTGCCTCCTGACGTACACCGGAAATTGATGAATCATGACAAACAAACACCCCAGTAACATCCACAATCAATACTCCTTTATTGCTTTTTATTTATAAAATCAGACAGTTACAATCAATCGCAGTTCCTCTTAGGCAGGCGATAATTTGTACGAATATGTATATTTCGACCTTTCGCATAAGAAAAAGTTCCATTCCTTTGCCCTGAATCTCGCGCCGGAGCTTGTTGTTCTCATAAAATAATTCATAGCTGGCAGCAAGTACCATCATACAGCCTATGCTATGATGTCCCGCCTGACGCAGCCAGGGGTCAGCCTCTGATGCTGTATGAAAACGATTAGCGAAACAGCCATGAGCTAATAGCAGCCATAAGCTAATAGCAGCCATGAGCTAATAAAAAAGAGATTGATATGTCCGAAATATCGCTGGATAAGAGCAAGATCCGTTTTCTCCTGCTGGAAGGTGTCCACTCGTCTGCTGTCGATCTTCTGAAAGCTTCTGGTTATACCAATATCGACTATGTCACTACTTCTTTGTCACCAGCAGAACTTAAAGAGCGAATTGCTGATGCACGCTTTGTTGGCATCCGATCCCGGACGCAATTAACCGAAGAAATTTTTGACGCCGCCAAAAAACTCTGTGCCGTGGGTTGCTTCTGCATCGGGACTAACCAGATCGAACTTCCGGCAGCTACACGACGTGGTATTCCTGTTTTCAATGCTCCGTACTCAAATACCCGCTCTGTGGCTGAGCTTGTTCTGGCTGAAGCCGTATTGTTACTGCGTGGAATTCCGGAAAAGAATGCGATTTCACATCAGGGCGGCTGGCAGAAAACAGCAACGAACTCCCATGAAATCAGAGGCAAGAAACTCGGCATCATTGGCTACGGAAATATCGGCAGTCAGTTGAGTATTATGGCTGAATCCCTTGGGATGGAAGTGTATTTCTATGATGTAGTCACCAGGCTATCCATGGGGAATGCTACTCAGGTTAATAACCTGAATACGCTGCTGGGTATGTGCGATATCGTCAGTCTGCACGTTCCGGAAACCAGTGATACTCAATGGATGTTTAATGAAGAACAGTTTGCCGCAATGAAAGACAACAGCATTCTGATTAACGCTTCTCGCGGCTCCGTTATCGTTATTGAAGCACTGGCAGAGTACCTGAAGAATGGCAAACTGCTGGGTGCAGCAATTGATGTATTCCCGGAAGAGCCCAGGGGTAATGGTGACGAGTTCATCAGTCCTTTGCGCGGAATGAAAAATGTCATCCTGACGCCCCATATTGGTGGTAGCACTCAAGAAGCCCAGGAGAATATTGGCAGGGAAGTCGCCGAAAAGTTTATTATGTACAGCGACACTGGTTCTACATTGTCGTCTGTAAACTTCCCTGAAGTCGCTCTGCCTGCTCACCTTGGCAAACATCGCCTTCTGCATATCCACCAGAATACTCCGGGTATTCTGGGTCAGATTAACCAGATTCTTTCTGACAACAGTATAAACATCAGTGGCCAGTACCTGCAGACCAATGAATCCGTTGGTTACGTAGTGATTGATGTTGATGCTGAACACAGTGAAATGGCAATGCAGAAGATAAGGCAGATCGAAGGCACTATTCGTTGCCGCGTTCTTTACTAGTACATGGTTTCAATGCGTTTGACATGCAGGTTGGGTCGAACGGAGTGAGCCCCAACAATTTTACCGATGATTGCAGAGCGGATAGTTTGTTGGGGCTCGCATTCGCTCGACCCAACCTACGTCACCTGTTCAGCCTGTAAGCCTGCCCCGCAGGCTGAACCACTTATCTAACGGTTAAACCACATGCGTCCTTTAGCGACTTCCCTGTTAATCACCTCCATTCTTTTAACTGGCTGCTCAGACAATGAGGTCGGTGATGTCAGTCTTGGTCTGTTCACTACTAAAGACATCAAGATAGAAACTTTTACCGACCCAGTGGTCACCGGTGTGACCTGCCATATCTCCCATGTAGAGGGAAATCTTGATTTATCCGATCCTTCCGATATGAGTATTTCCTGTCGACAGGCGGGCCCCATCACACTGGCAATGATTAATACCATCAATAGGTCCAAGAGCGGTGAAGTAGTCTTTAAGACATCAAAAAGCATCCTGTGGAAGAACCTGAAAATACGGCGCATCTGGGATGAGAAAAATAAAACCCTGATCTATCTCAGTTACTCAACAAAAGAAACGGAAGGCAGTGCAAAACACTCAATGACTACGGTTCCGCTCTGGGGCAGCCCAGTCTGGGATCAGCTGGAAAAGCCTCAGTCCCCACAATAAACATGCGGGTTAAAACTGATAGCATTCAGGCCAGTATTTTTGGGGTATCTATCTTCGCTTTAGTCGGTCCAATCTTCGCTCCAGGGCACCTGTGAGCGTTTTATTCCGAAGATTAATGATTTCATTCTTTATCCCCCGATCTCCCTGCAATGCGTAATCCAGATAGCCTGTATGGAGATCACCAGCAAAATCCGGATTCTTGGCCATGCCTCTCAGTACAGCACTCAATGCCCCCTGATACCGGCCTTGCTCTTTTGGGGTAATATTCGTTGCGGCTCTGTTGGCAACAACAGCCTTCAGGTCATCGAAGGATTTTACGCTGGTCAACTGCCGGTGAAGTTCACCATAAGAGCAATCCAGTTGAGGCTTGATGGATGGAGCCGTGTAGCTCTGTCCATTCTTTAATAAGAAACTACGCTCCTCCATATGCGCTATATCTGCTTTGCCCCAGCTCGCAA
>NZ_JAVRMB020000416.1:0-5676 GCF_031844845.1 Endozoicomonas sp. | reverse complement strand
AGACTGCTCCATCCCGCGACAAAACTGGTCAGCTGATCTTTAGTAAAAAAGAACATCAACTGCTTTTAAAAATGGTTGCGGGAGCCGGATTCGAACCAACGACCTTCGGGTTATGAGCCCGACGAGCTACCAGACTGCTCCATCCCGCGACAAAAGAGAGGCGAATTATAGGGACGCTGGTTGTAATGTCAAGAAGCATCCGTTGAAAGGCATACGGGGATAAGATTTCGTACGGTATTCTTATTTTTCGAATACCGTACGACAGGGGGCAATTATTAGCTGGCTACAACCTTATTGGCAATCAGCTGGTTTACCACATCGGGGTCTGCCAGAGTTGAGGTATCACCAAGGTTCTCGTATTCATCTGCGGCGATCTTGCGGAGGATTCTTCTCATGATTTTTCCGGATCGGGTTTTAGGGAGTCCCGGAGCCCACTGAATGATGTCGGGTGTGGCAATAGGACCTATCTCTTTTCTCACCCAGTTCTTCAGGCTCTTTTTTAATTCCTCACTGCTGTCTATCCCGGTGTTCAGGGTGACATAGACATAGATTCCCTGACCTTTAATATGATGGGGGAATCCAACCACGGCTGCTTCAGCAACCTGATGATGGGCAACCATTGCTGATTCTATTTCTGCTGTGCCCATACGATGGCCCGAAACGTTGATCACATCATCGACGCGGCCGGTAATCCAGTAATAACCGTCATCATCCCTGCGGGCTCCATCACCGGTTGTATACATACCTTTAAAGGTTGAAAAATAAGTTTGAACAAACCGTTCATGATCGCCGTAAACGGTTCTTGCCTGACCTGGCCAGCTGTCCAGAATTACCAGGTTGCCTTCTCCTGGTCCATGAATGAGCCTGCCCATGTTATCAACCAGGGCAGGCTGTACACCAAAGAAGGGGCGCGTTGCTGATCCCGGTTTCAAATCTGTCGCTCCAGGCAGAGGAGTCAGCATGGCTGCTCCGGTTTCTGTTTGCCACCAGGTATCAACAATAGGGCACCGCTCCTCACCGATGGTTTTGTAATACCAGTTCCAGGCTTCCGGGTTGATGGGCTCACCCACAGAGCCCAGAAGTCTTAATGAGCTACGATGGGTATCATGAACTGCTGCATCACCTTCTGCCATAAGGGCACGGATAGCGGTAGGTGCGATATAGAGAATATTAACGTTGTGTTTATCAATAATTTTACTGATGCGATTGGTTTGTGGGTAATTGGGAAGCCCTTCATGCATGACAATGGTTGCACCATTCAATAATGGGCCATAGGTGACATAAGAGTGCCCGGTAATCCAGCCAATATCCGCATTACACCAGAATACCTCTCCGGGCTTATAGTCAAATACATACTGATGGGTCATTGATGCATAGACAAGGTAACCCCCCGTCGTATGCATAACGCCTTTGGGTTTTCCTGTTGAGCCAGATGTATAGAGAATAAAGAGTGGGTCTTCAGCATTCATCTCTCTGGCTTCGCAGTGCGGCGAAGTAAGCGTAGTTAGCTCGTGCCACCAGACATCACGATGGCGATGCCAGGCAATGTCAGCACCGGTATGTTTGTAGACGATTACTTTCTCGATGGTGTGTGTGTCTGGATGTGTCAGTGCTTCATCCACGTTGTCCTTCAGTGATACTTTACGACCGCCGCGAACGCCTTCATCGGCTGTGACGACAATTTTTGCCTTGGAGTCAATGATGCGGCCAGCCAGTGCTTCTGGTGAGAAACCACCAAAAACAACAGAATGAATAGCGCCAATCCGACTACAGGCCAACATGGCAACGGTTGCTTCGATGACCATGGGCATGTAGATGGCTACTACGTCCCCTTTGCGAACGCCCTGGCTCTTCAATGCATTGGCAAAGCGGCACACAAGCTCATGCAGTTCACGGTAGGTAACTTTTCTTGCTTCGCCTTCATCATCGGGCTCCCAGATAATGGCTAACTGGTCACCTTTATCGTCAAGGTGCCGGTCGAGGCAGTTGTAGGAAGCATTAGTGGTACCATCATAAAACCAGTTGATGCTGACAAAATGGTCATCAAAAGAGACTTTTCTCACTTTTGAAAAGGGTTTGAACCACTCAATACGCTGACCATGCTCACGCCAGAACCCCTCAGGATTAATAATGGATTGTTGATACATTTCCAGATACTGGTCGTTATCAACAAGGGTGTTCTCAAGGACAGCGGGTTTAACCGGGTAAACAGACGGGGATAAAGAGTTGTCGGACATGTCACTTCCCTTAGTTTTGTTATTGTTATTTAGTTCAAAATGACCGGAGACGGTTGTTTTTATGATTATTGTTGTTGCTGTTCAGGTTGGGTGATTAAAAGATAAGACGACTCTTGACGTTTTTATAAAGTGCCTTCAGTTTAGAATTTATGACAAATTCTGGTATTAGACTTTGGTCTTACGATTGATCTGGAAGTGTTTTTTAACAACCCCGGAGTGGACGAATTATAACCATACCATCATTCAATTACGGATCGACAGCCTGCTGATTACTTCAATGTTCAGAGGCGACAAAAGAAGGCTTTGGGTGTATATTTCGCAGGAGCTAGCCACGTAACAAATGAATGCTTCTTTGTTGGTGATGCCTTCTGAGTAATGTGACGAATAAATAGAATAATAACTATGTCTGGATGGATGCTCGCTCTTATTGCAACGGCCTATGTTGCCTGTCTTTTTGCTGCAGCCTGGTTTGGCGATTACCGGGGGAAAGCGTTTAGAAAACGCTGGCAGCCTTTGATTTACAGTCTTTCCCTGGCGGTTTATTGCACGTCCTGGACCTTCTTTGGGGCTGTGGGTCAGGCCAGTGAAAATTTGTGGTCATTTATTCCTATCTATCTTGGCCCCATTCTTGTTTTTGTCCTGTTCTGGAAGCTTCTGGTTAAGCTGATAACGGTCAGCAAGCAGGAAAATATCACCTCGATTGCGGATTTTATCGCTTCCCGTCATGGTCGCTCTCACTTTATGGCCATTATGGTGACGTTGATTCTGGTTATTGGCGTGTTGCCGTACATTGCATTGCAATTGAAGGCCATTGTTATGGGGTTTTCCCAGTTAACCAATGACAGCTGGGGTCCAGACCGATGGTCAAAAGAAGATCTTGCCCTGGCAATCACATTAACGCTCGCTGTATTCGTCATTATGTTTGGTACTCGAAAGCTGGATGCCACTGAGCACCAGAATGGCATTATGACAGCCATTGCTTTTGAGTCATTGATCAAGCTTTCGGTCTTCCTGCTTGTGGGAGGCTGGGTTACCTGGATGACGATAGATGATATTAATCTGGGTGATGTTTTTCAGCGAGAGAATACAGATACACCGATCGACTGGTTCGACAGTATCCTGATGCCAACCGTGATGGCCATGACCGCCATCCTGTGTTTGCCCCGGCAGTTTCATGTAACGGTTGTTGAAAACAGTAGCATTGACGACTTTTACCGGGCCCGCTGGCTTTTTCCGGCTTATCTTCTTTTGCTGGCCCTGTTTGTCGTGCCTCTGGCGTTGGCGGGTAACCAACTGTTAGGTGATGCTGTTCCCGGGGATGCCTATATGATTGAGTTGCCAAAAATGCTGGGTAGTTTACCCGTTGCCACGCTGGCTTTTCTGGGTGGTGTTTCTGCAGCCATCAGTATGGTTATTGTGGCAACCCTTGCCCTGACAACCATGGTTTCTAACGAAATACTCATGCCACTTCTTCTGCGTAGAACCAATTATCGAAACTGCAGGGAAAATAATGATTTTTACCGCTTCAGTGGATTATTGCTAACGGTCAGGCGAACGACCATTGTCTGTTTGCTGATGATGTCCTGGGTCGTTTATCGGTTATTGGGCGAGTCAGCTTCGCTGGCAGCTATTGGGCAGATGTCCTTTTCTGCAGTGGCACAGCTGGCTCCTGTGCTGCTTGGTAGCCTTTATGTAAGAGAGAGTAATGCTAAAGCAGCGACTGGTGGGATATTGGCAGGTTCTGTTGTCTGGTTCTTCTGTCTTGTTGTACCTGTGCTGGTGAATGTTTCATGGCTCGATTCCAGCATTGTTCAAATAGGTCTGTTTGGGTATGAATGGTTGAAACCGGGCAATCTTTTTGGTTTGCAGATCACTGAGACGGCGACAGGGGCTACGTTAGTTGCGCTTTCTCTGAATATTTTGATCTACCTGGCGGGCTGTCTCTACTTACGCCCCGATATTGAAGAGAGGAGGCAGTCCCGTAAATTTGTGGATGCTGTCCTTGCGGAAGATGGTGTCTTTCTGGATGTGGCTATTACCGTAGGAGAGCTTGAACAGCTGGCCAGCCAGTTTGTCAGTAAAAATCGGGTGCATGGTGTTATTCAGCGCTTCGAATTACGGAATAAAAATAAACAGGCAGAACCACAGCTTGTGGCTGCCATTGAGCGACTGTTGGCGGGAACATTAGGTGCATCATCTGCCCGTATTGTGATGAAGTCTCTTGTCCACGGAAATGTGGCGCTGGAAGAGGTTCAGGCGATGGTGGATGAAGCATCCGAAGTCTTTCAGTTCAACAGGGAGCTGCTTCAGGGGGCCATTGAACACATCAGTATGGGGGTCAGCGTTATTGATCGTGACCTACAGCTAGTGGCATGGAATAAGCGGTACCTTGAACTTTTCGATTACCCGGATGACTTGATCAGGGTTGGGCGTTCAATAGCGGATGTGATTCGGCATAATGCATTAAATGGGCTCTGTGGCTCGGGTGCTGAAGAGGGGCATGTTAATAAGCGGCTTTCTTATATGCGCGATGGGACTGCCCATCGATCGGAGCGACGTCGTACTGATGGACGGGTGATTCAGATTCAGGGGAATCCTATGCCTGGTGGAGGATTTGTCATGACCTTCACCGATATCAGTGAATTCCGTTAGGTGGAGCATGAACTGAAAGAGGTGAATGAGAGTCTTGACCATCGTGTGCAGGAGAGAACCAAAGAACTGTCATTATTAAATGTGCAACTTTTGGGCGCGAAGTCTCAGGCAGAAAAAGCCAATCACCTGCGATCACGCTTTTTTGCGGCGATCAGTCACGACCTGATGCAGCCAATGAATGCAGCAAGGCTTTTCACCGCCTCTATGGAACTGGAAGCCAGGGGGACCGTTTTTGCAGAGCTGGGACAAAATATCAGCAACTCTCTGAAATCCGCAGAGCATTTAATCACTGATCTTCTGGATATGTCCCGAATAGAAGCTGGAAAGATGGTAGTCAGTCGCCGGGAGCTGCCGGTAATGGAGATTTTAGAGCCATTGAAATCTGAGTTTGTCCTTCTGGCTAAGGAAAGTGGACTGACTTTTCGTGCGGTGCATTCCAGTACCTGGATCAAAACTGATCCCATTTTGCTGCGAAGAATATTACAAAACTTTCTCACTAACGCTTTTCGCTACGTCGAAAATAGCGAGTTAAATGGAAAAGTACTTCTGTGTTGCCGTTATTTAAACAGTGAGCAATTGAAGATAGAAGTGAGGGATAACGGCCCGGGTATACCTTCGGCACAGCAGGCGCTGATATTTTCTGAGTTCAAGCGCTTATCAACAACCGGTAATGGTCTTGGTTTAGGGCTCTCAATCGCAAAAGGGGTTGCTCAGATACTCGGTGCCAAAATATCGCTATCGTCTTCCCCAGGCCAGGGAGCGGTATTCTCTGTTGTTGTTCCTCTGG
>NZ_JAVRMB020000415.1:0-3534 GCF_031844845.1 Endozoicomonas sp. | reverse complement strand
GTTGAAAGACTGCTTTTGTTATCGCAGTGGCGACAGTGACGGTGTAATTCTTAACCCAGACCGAATCAAGAAAGCTTTTAATTCCCCCTCCGCTTTAGTCATTACCCCAGTTTTGCTAAGCATCGCCTACCGGGAATACCTCGAAACCATGGATTGGTCGAAGCTTCTGGACGAAACATAATTGGGCTGTGAATGTTGTGGCGGCAAGAGTGACGCACCCTGACCTTTTCAGGGTTTCAATGACATATATGGACAATTTAAAGGCATCAGTGGAAAGGCATCAGTGGAAAGGCATCAACAGAAAGGCACTTATAATAGCGTCTAAATCAAACCAGCCTGTAGTACTATGACAAGAACCCATCGTTTGCTTATCTCCTGCCCGGATGCCAGTGGCATTGTGGTAACTGTTAGCCGGTTTATCGCCAACAACGGTGGTTGGTAAGGATGTTGAGAAAAATGTATTGGCATGAGGTCTGAGATACCATATTCAGGATAGAGTGATCATGGATGGTGGTAAAACCATAATTCCGGAGTAACTCACCTTTTTTTTGTCAAAAACTGTGGATAAGCTGTGAAAAGATGTGGATAACTTATAAGTTGGTGGTGAATTCACTGCTCTAGTTTAGAGAATTATAAGTACACAAGAACCACATAAAAACTGCTAAACCAACTGTCACCTAACCCAATAGAGACGGTTGTCATGCTCTCAGAAGACCATAAAACTATTCTGCGCGAACTCGCTATTTATGTGACTTTTTAGCTGGATCAGTATCATCACTTGCTGCACCAACGTTTTGTGAATTACTTATTGGTGGCATGCTGTCCGGCCAGGGGTTTCTCACTCAAGCCTTGTTAGCGGTCCGTTACGAAAACGTTTGGAGCAGTTATCACCACAGGGTTTCTCATGGCTATTGGCGCTGGCGAAGTTTGGCGTATCGGTTGACATTGCTAGTCTCATCAAAAGCGCCTGAAGATCAGATTCTTTCCACGATTCTTGATGACCTGACGCTTGAACGTTGCTCGGAAAATGCACCAGCATGTCGAACACATCATCAGCACAGTCGAAAAAAGAACCAGAGTCAGTATATTCTTGGGCAGTGTTGGGTCTATCTGGCGATCGCCTTTCATCGGGCTTCAGATAAGGTATACACAGCTATTCCTGTCATGGCTTTTCCATCGCCTAAATCAGGTAATACCAGCAAACTCAAAATTGCATGTGCGATGTTGAAATCGGTACGACAAACATTGTCTGACAGAGCTATTCGGTTACTCACTGACTGTTGGTTTATGAACTATTCGTAACAAAGTTATCCCGTAAAGAGGACGCTGTTTCACTAGCAAAGGATTGTGCCTCCTTACCTGCTTTCGACATTGCCTCTGATGTGGCTTGAGTTTGTACTGGAAGAATAATCATTGCCATCATCAAATAGTGCGCTATGATTTTATTCAGTCTTCGGTGTCCTGCGTGCATGGCATCCCCCAGCTTATCATTAGCCGAATAATACATCTGCACCCTCTTATTTCATTCCCTCTAACCTGCCCTGTTTGGGCAATAACAGAGAGTTAATTCTTTAGTGTTCAAACAAGGCTATTTATTTATTAGGTAACGGTTATGGGAATATTCAATCGTGTTGCCAGGTTCATTAAAAAGAGCTGGAACTTATTCCTTAGCTAGAGGTCAAAACATTTGATAGCAAACTATCACCTACTTAGATATCGATAAAAAGGGAGTAGAACAAGGAATAGAACAATTATGCCCATTTCTTCAATACCGCATTGTCGTGTCCAAACGGGTGTCGGCTCTGGTGTAGTTAATAGTGGTGAATCTTTAAACAATACAGGATTCAATAATGGCTGTTGGAATACCATATCCGGTTGTTGCAGACGCGTTAGTTGTTGCAGACGCGTTAGTGGGGAGTGGGAGTTTTCCGCTGCTAACGTAAAAATAGGCAGATTAGCTGCTGGGGAAGAATTTTCGCCAGTAAAAAATGATCCGTTAAGAAAAAAATCAGTTGAAGCTGCTATTACAGAGAAAAGTTTATTATGTCGATTCAAAACACTGAATAACTCATCCTTTGAAGAATATAAGAAGTTGGCCGTAAGAAGGTTGAGTGGTGATGATTTTTCATTCCATGAATTAAAAGCCTGTATTGAAGAGCTAAAAGAGTTTATAAAAGCGTACGAACAAAAAGATGATATTTTTCCTGACGAAAAGCTCGTTCTCTTGAATGCTAAGAATCGTTGTGATGAGCTTATTGATAAGGGTTTGCCTTCTCTGCAAGTTAGCAGGCATATTTACAAGGTCATGTCATTATTTGATTATTATATTTATACTCGAAAGCTGAAGCCTGATTTACCAATAGCAGAATTTCCCGAGAGGATTTGCTTTTGTGAATCTTTTAACTGGCATGAAGATAAACAGGAATATTGGTCACTTGTATTAAATAAGAGATTTAAAATCAAAAAACTTAAATGGCATAATAAAATGAGTGCTGATAGAGACTTTACGGGCTCTGTTGCAGACAATGGTGGACATACGGAAAAAGCTCAAAATAAAAGTTCCCATTCTGACAGTTGCAGAACTGAATTACCCGAAAATGCTGTCAAAAAAGAGTGTTCTACTATTAAAACTAACAGAAAAGGCTTTACGTATTTGGCATTTACATATTTCCCGGATAAGATGACTATGGCCGAGGTTTACGAACAGGTTGAACCATCCAGCTATGATCACTTTGAAGAAGTTTCCTGCAATAAAAGCTGTATAGTTTTACCTACTACTCTTTCGATAAGTTGTGAAAGCTTTAATAAAATACTCAGGGCTCCAATTTTTACGATGAAGGTTGAAAAAGGTGCTTCCAGGGTGGATGGCGGTATTTTTACCCCCCTTTGCAGTTACCGACATGACTTTCTTCATGCGGGCATGTATTTAACAAAATCTTTTAAAGACTTTCATGTGAACACTCCAGAGATGGGATGGGCAGAGAATCAAAATCCATTTATAATACATAGACCGATTATTGATTATCTATATAATGATTTTTATAAAAATGTTAAACTTTTAAGTGCTGGAGGTAAACCCGAAAAACAAGCTTGTTACATGTTGTTGTTTGAGATTCTTCATGAAAGAGATGGTTATACAGTGCGACCATATCATTTAATGGAATGCACTGATGATGAGTTCGAAAAAGCGGGCAGAGCATTGAAAATAAGAGTCGATCGTCATATGCTGGATCAATCCATCTTGGAATTCATTGATCCAGCCGTCAAAATGCTTAACAAATCCATCAGCGACAGCAAGTCGCAGGTTGGAAATAAAAAAAACGGTAATGATTAGAAATATATAAAGAAAAGACCAGCGGAGAGGTAAAACCTAGCCGTATTTACAATTCTGATGACCGGTATCTAAGCACTTTCATGGCCGTATCAACACTGTTCTCAACACTCGAAATATTCTTTAAAGATGATAAGGGAAGACTGAAAGACAAGGTGTATAACGACTGGGCCATAGGCTATATCGCGGGTTTCACTGATGCG
>NZ_JAVRMB020000414.1:0-6683 GCF_031844845.1 Endozoicomonas sp. | reverse complement strand
TCGGGAGTTACCCGCATGATCTCCTCTATGGTGGTTATCCCACTGGCGACTTTTTGTGCACCGGAGAGTCTCAGGCTATACATCCCTTCTTTAATACATTGCCTGCTCAGTTGAGTAATATCCGGGCTTTCAGTGATCAGGGACTTGACCTGGTCACTCATGGTTAATATTTCATAGAGACCCGCACGTCCACGGTAGCCTGTTTCCCGACACTCCAGGCACCCTGCTGGCTGATAAACTTCCGCCGGTGCTGATGCCGACCAGGGTTTAGTTAATGCCTTCCAGTCATTGGCGTCCAGCGGTGCTTTTTCTTTGCAATTGGGGCAGAGTGTCCGGACAAGGCGCTGGGCCATAACGCCAAGCACCGTGTTTTTGATCAGGTAAGGGGGAACGCCAAGTTCCAGCAGGCGGGTCAGGGCGGAAGGTGCATTATTGGTATGCAGGGTTGATAACACCAGGTGGCCGGTGAGTGCGGCCTGAATAGCCATCTCGGCCGTTTCCAGGTCACGGATCTCCCCTATCATTATGATGTCAGGATCTTGTCTTAACAATGCACGAAGACCAGAGGCAAAGGTAAGGTCGATATTGTGTTGAACCTGCATCTGGTTAAAGGAAGGCTCTACCATCTCAATGGGATCTTCAATGGTGCAGACATTCACCTGCTCTGTGGCCAGCTGTTTAAGCGTTGAATAAAGGGTGGTGGTTTTACCGGAGCCGGTGGGCCCGGTCACCAGAATAATGCCATTTGGCTGGCCGGACATGGTCTTCCAGCGCTTTTCATCTTCCCTGGAAAAACCAAGATCGCAGAACGATTTCACCAGTACGTCAGGATCAAAAATACGCATGACCAGCTTTTCACCAAAGGCCGTAGGTAGTGTCGATAAGCGAAGCTCTATTTCACCTCCGTCGGGGTTGCGGGTTTTCAGGCGACCATCCTGGGGCTTGCGCTTTTCTGCCACGTCCATACGCCCGAGAATTTTTATCCGACTGGTAACGGCTGCGGCTACCTTGGCTGGCATCTGGTAGATCGAGTGAAGGACACCATCAATACGAAAGCGAAGATTACACTGCTCTCTTCTGGGCTCGATATGAATATCGCTGGCGCGTTGTTCAAAGGCATATTGCAGCAACCAGTCAACAATATTAACAATATGCTGGTCATTGGCATCCGGAGCCTTCATGTTGCCCAGCTCCAGCATCTGCTCAAAATTATTGAGCGAGGCTGACGTGACCCCATCGTCTGAGCTGGCCCCCATAACGGACTGGGCAAGACGGTAAAACTCAACGGTATAGCGGCGTATGTCGGCAGGGTTGGCAACGACCCGCTTGATATCCTTGCGGTTTACATGACGCAGGTTGTCTTCCCAGGTTCGATGCCAGGGTTGTGCGCAAGCCACGACAATTTCTGTACTGCTGACTTTCACGGCCAGAACCTGATGACGCATGGCATAGGCATGGGACATGACGGGCGTAATGGCGGCAACGTCAATCTTCAATGGATCAATGTGGAGATATTCCTGGCCAGCCAGTTTTGCCAGCCATTGGCACAGGTATTCGATATCCAGTTTTTTCCCTTGCCGGCCCAAATCATCAATTTCAAGGCTGGCCAGGTATTCCAGTGGGTGCAAACGAATCTGTTCAGGCGTGCGCGGGCGACTGAGGATGTCATCAGCCATTGCCTGATCGATATGCATGCTCCTGACCAGGTCAGAGACGACCATCGTCAGATCCAGCATTTGTTCCCGGTGTTGCAGGCCAGTTGCTTTCACATTGATCACTTAAAATACCGTTGGCAGCTTTAGGGGGTGGACACGTTGTGGAATTTCTATTCTCTCCTTTTTGTCGGCGGTAGGACAAATGGATTTATGGAGGAAAGGGTAAGGCGGCTGGCTCGTTATCTTATTAGATTTTCGAAAGCCTCCCGCCTGTAAGTCAGCTTTTTGTGCATAAGATGCTGTTGAAAGTTCGTACTTTGTATTTCTTTTAGCTTTACCTTTGTTGTATTCCATTGATCTTCGTATGTTTTTATCTCATTACAACAGATTTGACGCGCACTGAGTCTTTCGTCGGGCTTTGATTGGATATAGCAAGTATTTGTATATTGAAAGACTGGTGAAACTTGTTCCATGGATGACAGGCTTCTGCCTTGAAAGTGTGCTGGATAATGTTCAGGAATATCCGTGTGGTTAGCGAATACAAGAAGCCTTTCACTTGCAGGTCTGTCAAAAGGGGAAGCAATATATGCGATATATATATTATCACGATCAATTTTCATTGATTTGTACTTCTGTAATCATATGGACGAAGAGGTAATCCCGCTCACAAAAACAGGTTTTGTATTTTGTATATTAGCGGGAAATACACAGGGTGTTTCAAGGTAACCTGTTAGTCGCTGTCAGTGGCCAAAAGTTCAAATCCTCTTTCAGCCTTACTTGTGTCCAGGGGCTGGAGATCGAAAAATGACGGTAACTCCCGGGCAATGGCAGCCAGTGCTCGCTCATCTCCATCAAGCAACTCCAGTTCCAGCTCGCAGATCGGACGGGTTCGTCCTCTGGCACTGACCCTGCCCTCATCAAGGGCAACCTCCACTCTGGCAGAAGGGTTTTGCCAGTGCAGAATCCACCGGGTTCGATCAAAGTCAGTGGTGAATAATGGCCGCAGGCTTTCAACGGCAACATCTTTCAGTTCATCTGGCCAGACAGCGGCAAGGGGCGCTGCATCCAGAACCAGTGAAGTTAGTGGCCACTCCCACTCGCCGCGACGTGTCAGGCCATTGATGCTTTCCCCTCTGGTTTTCAGGGTTTGAATGAACTGGCCGTTGACTGCACGGATTCGCAGGGCGACCCTGGCCTGATTGAGCCTGAGGTCTGCAGTATCAAAATAGGTATTCCCCAGGTGGCGTGTTTCCGGTAGCTGTGCCCCATGCTCCTGCCAGAACGGGTGATTTTTAAGACTTTCTTTCTGGTTTTCGGGTAGGGAGAGTTTTAGCTCGGTTTCCTGGCTCATTTTCTTGTCCGTTAATACTGGCTGGTATGGGTTTAAGAAAAATTATATAAAAATCAGTGTGTCACGTCTTTATCCTGAGCTTCTGACTTCAAGCTTCTGGGCATTTGTGCAGGAAGTGATTCTGCATCCTATACTCAGGCGTTCAATCGGGATGGATTTGAAAAATGCCTACCAGCAACATATTGGCGAGCGTTTTTGGCCGCTCACCAATTGGGCCTATACAGAAGCATATTACCACTGTCCACCAGTGTGCGTCACAGCTGGATCCTTTCTTTCAGGCTGTATTTGCTGAGGAGTGGGAGCGTGTTTATGACCTGCAGCAGAAAATTATCAAGCTGGAGAATGAGGCGGACGCCATTAAACGCAGCATTCGTCTGTCTCTTCCCAAGAGCCTGTTTCTTCCCGTTCCCCGAACAGATCTGCTGGAAATCGTAACGGGTCAGGATAAGGTGGCTAACCGGGCCAAAGATATTGCCGGTCTTATGTTTGGGCGCAAGATGGTTATTCCCGAATCCATGCAGGACGTCTTTATTACCTACGTACGCCGTTCAATTGCCACATCAGCACAGGCATTAAAAGCCATTCATGAGCTGGATGAACTTCTGGAAACGGGCTTTCAGGGCCGTGAAGTGGAGCGGGTGGTCAAAATGGTGGAGGAGCTGGACGACATTGAGAGTGAAACCGACAGGGATCAGGTAAAGGTACGCCGAATGCTGTTTGCTCTCGAACAAAAGTTACCGCCAGTTGACGTCATTTTCCTCTACAAAATTATCGAATGGGTGGGTGATCTGGCTGATCGGGCCGCCCGGGTGGGGAGCCATCTCCAGTTATTGCTGGCCCGTTAACTGAACCGGACGCAGACTGATGGATATTATCGCTGAATATGGCACAGTCTTTTTGATTCTGGCCTGTCTGTTTGGGTTCTTTATGGCCTGGGGGGTTGGTGCCAACGATGTTGCCAATGCCATGGGTACCTCCGTTGGGTCCGGAGCCCTGACGGTCAAACAGGCGATTCTGATCGCCATTTTTTTTGAATTTACCGGTGCCTATCTGGCGGGTGGCTCAGTCACCGAAACCATACGGAAGGGCATTATTGACCCTTCCATGCCTCTGCTGGCAGAGAACCCTAATCTTCTGGTCTACGGCATGCTGGCTGCCTTGCTGGCGGCAGGAACCTGGCTGCTGGTGGCTACACATTACGGCTGGCCTGTTTCCACCACTCACTCCATTGTGGGCTCTATCGTTGGTTTTGCCGCATTTGGCATATCGGCTGATGCGGTTAACTGGGGAAAGGTCGCCACCATTGTGGCCAGTTGGGTAGTGTCACCGCTGATATCGGGCCTTTTTGCCTTTCTGATCTTTACCAGTGTCCAGAAGCTGATTCTGGACACCGAAAATCCATTCAGAAATGCCAAGCGTTATATGCCCCTTTATATGTTCCTGGTTGGCTTCATGATGTCGATGGTGACGCTGATTAAAGGCCTCAAACACATCGGGATGCCGTTGGATTACACTGAGAGCCTGGTTCTATCTCTTATCATCGGCTTGTTGATCATGTTTATCGGGCAAATGGCGTTATCCAAAATCAAGGAGGATATTCAGGCGGATAAGTCTTTCCACTTCTCCAGTGTGGAGAAGGTTTTTGGGGTCATGATGATTTTTACTGCCTGTTCCATGGCTTTTGCCCATGGTTCAAACGATGTGGCTAATGCAGTAGGGCCTTTGGCAGCCATTGCCAGTATTATTCACAGCGGTGGTGAAATTGCCGGCAAAGCGTCGGTTCCTTCCTGGGTTCTGTTGCTGGGTGCTGTGGGTATTATTGTCGGGCTGGCAACCTGGGGCTACAAGGTTATGGCGACTATTGGTTCCCATATCACTGAGCTGACACCCAGCAGGGGATTTGCTGCAGAGCTGGCTGCTGCGTCTACGGTGGTGATGGCATCGGGTACCGGCTTACCGATTTCAACGACCCATACTCTGGTGGGTGCGGTGTTGGGTGTTGGTCTGGCCAGAGGTATTGGAGCGCTAAATCTCAGAGTCATCGGTACCATCTTTATGTCATGGCTCATTACCCTGCCTGCCGGTGCTATTCTGGCCATTGTCTTCTTTCACTGTCTGAAGTTAATTTTTGGGTGACTGCTCTGTTGACACCAGGTAATTTGGCTCAGCTTGGAGCCATGTCGGCATTGTTCTTTTTCAAAGACGTGGGTCTGCTCTGTACATGTCCTCGCTCATTTTTCAGATGTCCGAGAAAGCAGCGAGTGGCTTGCCGATTTTAGCAGCGGTCCTGCTTGTGGCGAAGCGTCAGCGGGCTTATGGGGTTCTGCTGTCTCTTTCTCACCGGTATTGGAGGACTTTGATTTTGTCGTAGTTTGTTGTTCCGACGACAAAATCAAAGTCCTCCAAAAAATCAAAGTACTCCAATACTGACTCTTTGATGTTTTTGCGCTATTTGGGGCCGCTGGTGTTTTTTTCGCGTGAGGCTTGTTGGGGTTAACTGACGTTTCAGCTGCGGCTATTTTGACGTTTTTCTGGTCGTTCGCTTTGGGCTCAACGCTGGCTGATGCGGCCGGGCTCACGCTGTCTTGCACTGGCTTGAAAGTCAGGTCAGCTGTTACTGGCTGCTTAAATGGCATAGGGCTGGAGTCAAGATGCTTCTGGACAGTAATGCCAGTCGTGCCCTGATATAATTCCATTAAAGTACTGATTGTTCCGGGTTCATTCCCGACAGGGTTCCTCTGTTTTTCTAGCGCAGTATCGTCTGAAGCTTCTGTTAGAGATTTGATCATGTTATTCGGAAAGATATTAGCGGTAGCCATCAGTGGTTGTTGATAAATTCCGTTTGTTTTATTTTTCTTTAGTAATTTCAGGATTGTCTCACATGATTTTATTTTTCTTTCTTTTCGAGCAAATGCATCGGAGGAATAAAGTCTTCTCTCAATGCGTCTCGGAAGATACCGGGTTGGCTTACGCCCCTTAACAATCGAAGGGGTAGAAGTGGAAAAAAAAGCGAAAGTGTTGAATGGCGAACTGGTAGCGTCATGATCTGGCAACCACCGCACCATTTCCACATTCATAGGGTTTGCAGCAAGAGCCAGGGGATTCATGCCTTTTTTATCTGGTCTGTCTACAGAGGCATGCTTTGCGAAAAGAAGATTGGCAATATCAACTCTATTGTAATAGGCAGCATAATGCATAGGATTGTATCCACAACATTGAGCGTTTGGGTTAGCATTATTGTCCAGAAGAGTTTCAATAGAGTTTCTCTGTTGATGTGCGAGTGCTGTGAACAGGGCATTGTGACCGCTGTTATTTTCCTGATTAGCTACACTGGAATCCTTCTTGATCAGCTGATTGATGATTGTCACATGCCCTTTATCAGCAATTCCCGATAAGTTGATTACCATCCGTCATTCAGCACCTAATCTGAGAATTTCCCAAAACCATCTAAACTATAAAAAATTTTCAGAATGAGCATGTTCCATGCACCCGCATCAGTTTCACGTTCAACGTATTGACCACACGGGGTTAGTGGCCGGTATGTGCAAAGAACTCGGCATCGCTAACCTCTTGGATTCTCTGGTTCCCAATCAATCTGAGACCCGAAATATTACCTTCGGCGAAACCGTTATCTCGATGCTGCTTAACGGGCTGGGCTTCACTGCACGCACACTTCA